>SVON01000025.1 GCA_015066365.1 Oscillospiraceae bacterium
TGGTCGCGCCGGCGTTCTTGACGTACCACTGATAGGTCAAGCCGTCACCGGTGGCCTTTACGGTGGTCTTGGCGGTGGCGTTCAGCTTGGCATACGCCGTCTTAGGCTGGGTGGTGATCTTGGGGGTGGACCGCTTCACCGTCAGGGTGGTGGTGGCGGTCTTACGGCTGGTGCCGTATTTATCGGTGATGACGCAGTACACCTGCCGGCCGTCCCGGCTCTTATCCATCTTGACCGAATAGGTCTTGCCGGTGATGGAGGTGGTCAGGGTGAACTTGGAAGCGCCCTTATTCTTGTAATACCACTGATACTTGAGGCCGTCGCCGGTGGCACGGGCCTCCACCGAGGCACTCTTGCCGTAGGCCACGTTGTTCACTACCTTCACGGAAGAGGTCTTGAGGTCCTTCACGTTGGCGTTTTCATCGCTCTGCTTAAATATGCGGATGTTGTCGATGAGCACCGAGCCGCCCAAATCGCAGACACCAAAGTTCACCTGATCATAGGCACCGGAGTTAAACCGCGCGTTGTAATGGAACCAATCGGAGCCATACATTTCGCCATCCAGTTCCACCGACACGCACTCGCTGGGCAAGGTCTTTTTGTTGTCCAGCATCGCGATGCGACCCAAGCCACTCTCCAAAATCTTAAAGTCAAAGGCAATGTAGTAATCGGTGTTTTTCTTGACCGGGATACTCTTCAGATAATACAGGCCGGTGGAGTTATCGGAGCCGGTGTATTTCAGGGCATTGCCATAGGTGACCCGGCTCTCGTGGAAGCTCATAAAACCATTACGCCAGCCGGTACCTTCCGTCCAATAGGCCTTATCGTCCACGGTGACGTCCTCCACCACACTGTCGCGGGGATCACAGGACACGTCCGACCACTGATACCCGGTGGCGATGTTGGCCGAAGTGCCGTCGGTGTACTTGATGCCGTTGCCATTCTCAAACAGAGCGATGTCGTCCAGCCACATCACGCTACCGTAACCGTACAGTGCAAAGGTGAAGCTGGTATGGTTGCCGGTGGTGAATTTGACCGAGCGCAAATGCCAGTCCTTATCCCAAGCAGGGGGATAGATCTGCTGGGTCTCACGAGAGGCGCGGGCATAGCCGCGATAATACTCGTAGTAGGTCATAAACGTGCCGGTATCCGGGTCAATGACACCGAAGGAAGCCATGCCCTTGTTGGTGCTCTTGAGATAATCGCCCTTGATCCAGGTGGACAGCACATAGGGGGTATTCTTTTTCAGCCCGGTGACGGTAAAGGTGTACCAGCCCGGCTCCTGGGTCTTGCTGGTATCAAACTTCAGGCTCTTGCTGCCATCGGGGGCGGTGGAATCGGACACCACCGACACGTAATCACCCAAGAAAGTGCCCCGGTTCCACTGGGCGCCGGAGGCAGATTCGAAGCTGCCGTTGATAATCAGGTTGGTGCCATCCAGAGGACGGTTGTTCACCTCGCCAAAGGTGATCAGCTTGGTGGGATCCGCCTCGGACTCCGCCTTGGTCTGGGTGGTGGGCTGATAGTAGATGCCTTTGGTAAAAACCGGGGCCACGAAGGTCTCTTTGTAGTTCTTATCGTGGCCGGCGGTGTAGTTGGGCTTCGAAGTTGCCGCCTTGCCGTTTTTGTCATAGGCGATGACGCGGTAGCAGTAGCCACTCTTGGGCTTGGTGCTATCGTTGTCGGTGTAGCGACCCACCAGATACTTGTCGATGATGCCGCTGTCGGCCGCCGCCTTGACCACCAAGTCCTTCCAGGTCTTGCCGCCGTCGTCGGAGCGCTGGACGGTATAGGACACGGCACCCTTGGAGGGGATGAACAGCACCTTGCCGTTGCCGTAGTTGGCGTACATCACCGGGGCGTTAAAGCCCACCGCCTCACCGCGATACACGGCACGATACTCGTCCATATAATATCTTAGGTCGGTGACGCACTTGCGGAAAGAGGTCACGTCGTAACGGGAGCGAATTAGATAATAAGAGGCGCCGTCGTCGTTGTCGCCGCGGTCCGGCATCCAGCACCAGGAGAAGCCGCCCTTGTAACCCTTACGCACCATCTCCTCGCGGAATCCAATGTGCATCTGGGTGTAGCCGTCGTCGGTCTGCTTGTTCCAGCCCAGATTGTACTCGGTCAGGATGGGGTCGGCGTCGGTGACGAAATCCTCCACCTTGGGATACTGGTTGAGGGCGTCCGCATAGCGGTTGTGACCCATCAGATCCAGGTCAAAGTCGCGGTAAATGGCCTTGTTTTCATTGTTGGAGGCCACGGTGCGGGCCACGTTCGGCAGTTTCTCCCGGACGGTGTCATTGATCTGCTTCATAAAATAGACCATATCCGCCTGGGTGACGCCGTACATCGCCCGGTCGCCCTCAAAGTGGTCGCCCTTGCCGGGGTCGTTGATCTCGTTCTCCGGCTCGTCGGCGATGGACACCAGCGCCACCACGTCCGGGTACTCGGCCAGCATCTCGCACAGAGGGGCTACAAAATTCTTGGCATAGTTGCGGGCCACCTCCTGGTTACCCAGCATCTGGCAGATGGTCTTCCAGCCGTCAATGCCGTGGTACTGCGGGCCGGAGGAGGAGTGGAAATAGACGTTCCACATCACCGGCATCCCGATCTCCCGGCACATATCCAAAAGCCGCCGGGCATTGTTCAGATAGTCCTCTTTAATGCCGATGACGTTGCCGGACTCGCTGAAGATAACGCCCTCGCCGTAGATGGAGCCGCCGTAGGCCATAATGTTATAGCCCATGGCCTTCAGGTTGTAGATCTGCTGATAGATCTTGTCGGCACCGATGTAATCCAGCTCCACTCTGGCCCAGTTATCGCTGGCGCTCTGGTTGTAATACTTGGCCATCAGCTCGTTGCCGGTCAAGCCATGACCGCCGGCACTGCCGCCAAACCAGGGGAACCAGATGCCGTCGATGAAGCCGTCCCGCTCCAGGATCTGCTCAATGAGCATCGGCTCCTCTTTGTCTGTCCAGGGGAAATCGCCGCCCATCTTGTCGGTGTCGGGGAGCGCCGCCGCGGCGGGCACCAGCCCCACCAACATCAGCACCGCACACAGCAGGGACAGCACGCGTTTACTGCACAATTTCATACGTGTTTCCTCTCTTTCTTAGTCACAAACAAGGAGTAACTTAGCAAAGTTACCCATTCTTACGCTTACACTATACCATATTCCCATGTCAATTTCCACCTTTTTTTCAAAATTGGGGGAATTGCAAAAAGGAAACAAATGTGGTATAGTGATAATAAACAAAGAAAGGAGGTGTCATCTATGCCGCTAACCGACTCCGTCCGCTCCCTCAAGGGGGTGGGGGAAAAGCGGGCGACCCTGTATGAAAAGCTGGGCATCCGCACCCTGTTGGACTTGGTCCAGCACTATCCTCGGGGATACGAGGATTGGTCCAACCCCACGCTGATCTCCTATGCCCGGGCCGGGGTGCCCTGCTGTATCCGGGCGTGGGTGGCCACCTCCCCCACCGAGCACCGGGTACGCAAGGGCATGACCCTCTACAGGTTCCGGGTCACCGACGGCTATACCCAAATGCAGGTGACCCTCTTTAACAACCCCTATGCCGCCGCCAAGGTGCACCGGGATCAGGAGATCCTGCTCTACGGCACGGTGGTGTCCGACGGACGCCGGGCGGAGATGACCAGCCCCCAGATCGAAACGGTGGCCTCTGCCAAGATCCGCCCCCTCTACCCCCTCACCGAGGGGCTTTCCAACAAGATGGTGGAAACCAACGTGGCCGCGGCGCTGGAGATGCTGGCGCGCACCGGCCTGCCGGAGATTCTGCCGGAGGACGTGGTGGCAAACGAGGGGTTGTGCGACCGGCTCACCGCCATCAAGAACATCCACTTCCCCGCCGACCAGGAGGCCATCGAAGAAGCGCGCCGACGGCTGATCTATGAGGAATTGTTTATCCTGCAATTAGGACTCTTGCGGCTGAAAAGCCGCTCCCGCCGATTAAACGGCGCGGTGCTGAAACAAGACCGCACGAATGAGTACACCGCCGGCCTGCCCTTTACCCTCACCGGGGCACAGAGCCGGGCCATCGCCGACTGTGTCGGCGACCTCAAGGGCGTGTGCCCCATGTCCCGGCTGGTGCAGGGCGACGTGGGCAGCGGCAAGACCGCCGTGGCCGCCGGTGTGGCCTATTCCCTTATCAAAGAGGGCTGGCAGGCGGCTATGATGGCGCCCACCGAGATTTTGGCAGAGCAACACGCGAACACCTTGCAGAAACTGTTAGGCGACTCGGTGCGGGTGGGCCTGCTCACCGGCTCGATCCCGGCGGCCCGAAAACGGCTGCTGCACCAAGCCATCGCAGAGGGAGAGATCGACTTTGTGGTGGGCACCCACGCGCTGATTAGCGACAACGTGCAGTTTGCCCGGCTGGGGCTGGTGGTCACCGACGAGCAGCACCGCTTTGGCGTGGCCCAACGGGCCAAGCTGGCGGCCAAGGGCCAAGACCCCCACCTGCTGGTGATGTCCGCCACCCCCATTCCCCGCACCCTGGCGCTGATCCTCTACGGCGACCTGGACGTGTCGGTGCTGGATGAACTGCCCCCGGGGCGGCAACCCATCGAGACCTATGCGGTGGGCACCGACAAGCGGGAGCGAGCCTACGGCTACGTGCGAAAACACCTGGACGAGGGCCGGCAGGGCTATATCGTCTGTCCCCTGGTGGAGGAGGGCGAGGAGCCCAGCGACCTGCAATCCGCCACCGAGGTGTACAACAGCCTACAGCAAGGGCCCTTCCGGGGCTACAAGCTGGGCCTGCTCCACGGACGGATGAAAGCAGCGGAAAAAGAGGCGGTGATGACCGCCTTTGCCGCCGGCGAGATCCAGTTGTTGGTCGCCACCACCGTCATTGAGGTGGGCGTGGACGTGCCCAACGCGGTGATTATGGTGATTGAGAACGCCGAGCGATTCGGCCTGGCACAGCTTCACCAGTTGCGCGGTCGGGTGGGACGCGGAAAACACCAATCCACCTGCATCCTCATCAGCGATAACCGGGGCGAGGATAACCTGCGGCGGCTAAGCGTGATGAAAGCCACCAACGATGGCTTTCAGATCGCCGACGAGGACCTGAAGCTCCGCGGCCCCGGCGATTTCTTCGGCAACCGCCAGCACGGTCTGCCCCAGCTGAAGGTGGCGGACCTGCTGTCCGATATGCCCCTCTTGCAACGGGCGCAAAGCCGGGCGGCGCTCCTGCTGGACGCCGACCCGAATTTGGAGTGCCCCCCCGCCCTGTGGCAGGCGGTGGAGCACCTCTTCGCCCAAGTAGGCGAGCAGGGACTGAATTAAACGTAAAAAGAGTGCGAGGAAAAATCCTCGCACTCTTTTTTTACAACTGCAGTTGGCGGTATTTGTAGAACGCGCCTTGCTTCTCCATCAGCTGGTCGTAGGTGCCGAACTCGATGCATCGGCCTCCCTCCATCACCGCGATCTTGTCCGCATCCTTGATGGTGGACAGGCGGTGAGCCACCACAAAGGTGGTGCGCCCAGCGGTCAAGGTTTCCAGTGCCTCCTGAATCATCTTTTCGCTGACGCTGTCCAGCGCCGAGGTAGCCTCGTCCAGAATGATCACCTTGGGATCACGGATCAGGGCACGGGCGATGGAGATGCGCTGACGCTGACCGCCACTGAGTTTGCCGCCGTGCTCACCCACCGAGGTCTCCAACCCCTTGGGCAACTGGGCGATGGTGTCGGTCAGGCGGGCCGCCTCCAGAATCTGAGCCAGTTTTTCCTCGCTGACATCCGGCAGACCGTAGGTGATGTTCTCCCGGATGGTGCCGGAAAACAGGATGGTGTTTTGCGGCACCACCGCAATATGCTTGCGGTAACTGCGCAGGTCGATCTCCCGGATGTTGTGGCCGTCGATGGTGACGGTGCCGGCCCCGGGAAAATGATAACCGATAACCATATTGATGACGGTGGTCTTGCCCACGCCGGACTCGCCCACCAGCGCCACGGTCTCGCCGGGTTTGACCTCCAGGTCAAAGCCCTCCAGCACCGGGTGACCCTCCTCATAGGCAAAATCCACGTTCTTGAAGGAATAGGCGCCGGTCACGTCCGGCAACTCCGGCTTGCCCTCGCTGCTCTCCTCCTCTTGCGCGTGCATCAGTTCTCCCACCGAGGTCACCGCCTCGATGCCCCGGGCAAAGGTGGGAATCAGCGCCAAGATCATGGTGACACTGGACACCAACATGGTGAAATAGCTCTGATACAGGGTGATGTCGCCCACGGCAATCTGGTTGTTCAGGAACATCAGCACCGAGAACACCAGACAGATAAGCTGAAAGCCCTCGAACACCACCCAGTTGGTGGCACCGAACAGACTTTGGGTGATGTCCAGCCGCAAGCCCCGCTTGGCGATGCCGTGGAGCAGGCGATTCATCTTGGTGGTTTCGGTCTCCTCCAGGGCGTGGGCGCGGGAGAGGGGCACCATCTCCACCATATCCATCACCTCGGCGGAGGTCTCCTCCACCGCGTGGCGGTAATCCCGGTTGAGGGTGCGGAGCTTTTTGCGGAACAAGAAGCCGATGACGCCGGACACCGGCGCACACAGCACGAAGAACAGAAACACATAGATATTCTTGCTCAAGACCACCGAAACGGCCACCACCAGGTTGATCAGGATCTCCATCCCGTTCATAAAGATGCTGCTGGACAGGTTGGCGATGGCCTCCACGTCCCGCATCATCTTGGACTGGATGCGGCCGGACTGCATCTCCCGATAATGGCCGATGGACAGGTGCTGGAGTTTGCGTACCAGCGCCCCTCGCAGACCCGCCTCCACGTTGCGGGTGGCAACGGACTCCAGCTTCACATAGGCATAATGGAAGGGAATGTTCATCACCAGCGCCACCGCCAGCACCGCCACGTTCACCCAGATCCACAGCATCATATCCGCCGGCCGGTCCACCACCAGGTCGATCAGGTTGGCGGTGACGATGGGAATCAGCCACTGGGGACTTTTCTTAATGATGTAGCAGATGGCGGACAGAATCAACAGATGATACTGCCCCTTATAAAACTTAAACAGGGTGCGGATGGGGTGCTGTTCGCTCCCTTTGTACCGCTGGATAAATTTCGCCTCCAGGGCGGTCAGCTCCTGGTCGTTCATCAAGGGGCGGTTATCGGTCATGGGTTGTTCTTTCATAGAGAGTCCCCTCCTTTACAGTCGTTGCTCTTTCATTCCATGGGTAAGCACCCGGTTGACCCGCCCTCGCAGGGACAGAATCAAGCCGGTGGCCACCGCGATTTTGATAATCTCGCCCGGCAAGCAGGGCACACAGCAGGTCGCTACCGCCGTCCACAAAGGGGTGTGGGTCTGCCAGGCAAAGAAGCCACATCCCACGGCGTACAGCACCAAAGCGCCGCACAAAAGCCATACCGGGAGAAGGTACCGGTTGCCTATCCGGCACAGTAAGCCAATAAACAACGCGCTCAGCAGATACCCCCACAGAAAGCCGCCGGTGGGGCCGGTGAACTGCTGAAACCCGCCGGTAAACCCGGCAAACACCGGCACGCCGACGCCGCCCAAGACCAGATATAACCCCACTGCGGCACTGCCACGGGCAGGACCCAGCAGGCCGGCCGCCAAGTACACGCCCAACGTGGCTAGGGTCACCGGCACCGGGCCGAGCGGCACCGCCATGGGTGCCATCACACACAAGGCCGCCGTCATCAGGGCGGTGACCAGATTGTTTCGTGTTTTCATAACCGCACACTCACCTCGCCGGAGGATAGTTCCCGCTCTCCATCGGCGGTGCGCACCCGCAGATGTCCCTCCGGGGTAATGCCGATGGCGGTGGCGGGATAGGTGTCATTCCCCTGCACCACCGTCACCTCGCGTTCGATGATCAGGCTACGCTTGCGATACTCGCTCATACCCTCTTCTACCGGAGCGGTCTGCACCCGCTCCCATTCGTTCAGGAAGGCCGCCGCCAGGTCCTCCCGGCTAAGGGCTACCCCCTCTGGCTCCAGGGTGGTGGCGATGGTGGCCAGCTCCTCCGGCAGAGTGCCGGTGAGGTTGATGCCGATGCCCAATACCACAGCCGTGAGGGCGCCGCCGGGGTCAAGAACCCCCTCGGCGAGAATCCCTGCCACCTTGCGGTCGTTCAGGTATAGGTCGTTGACCCACTTGATCTCCACCCACAGGTCGCACAGGCTCTCGATGGCACGTGCCGCCGCCACCGCCGCCAGGCAGGTGACAAGGCCGGGGTGAATGGGGGCGGTGGGACGCAGGAGGGTGGAGAGGTACAGCCCCCCTTGCGGAGAGCAAAAGGTTCTGCCCCGGCGACCGCGGCCACCGGTCTGGCGCTCTGCGATGAGGGTCGTACCCTCCGGTGCGCCGGACAGGGCCAACGCTTTTAGGTCGCTGTTGGTGGACTGGGTTTGCTCCACCACCATAACGGAAAACCGGGCGTTATTCAGTTGTGACACGATTTGCTCCCGGTTTAGCATAGAACCATTCACCTTTCTGTTTTACAGAGATTCTTTTTCCTTGGCGGCGTCGTCCTCCACCGCCTTTTGCATCATTAGGTGCAGAGAGGTATCGCTGTTATCCACCAGCTGACCGAACCCGCACAACAGCAGTCCTACAAGCCATCCGGCCAGCATCGAACCACCGGCGATGGGCAAAAAACTGGCCAGCCACCGGCCAAAATAGATGCCCTCGCCCACCGGGGCGGCAGAAACGGCATACCACACGCCAGCCACTGCGATGGCTGACCCCAGCAGGACGCCGGTCACTTTCAGCTTTTTACCCAATCGATTCATAAACATGCTCCTTTTTGGTTGCAAAGTTTCCTATTTTTCCATCTTACCACACCGCCACCCCGTATGCAAGAAAAAACATTTGACAAAGCTTATTTAATATGGTAAGGTTAATAAAAACCAAGACGGAGCCAAGTAGCATAGGACAGGCGCCCACAGCGAGCCGGGGACGGTGCAAGCCCGGCGGAAATGCCCCTGTGTGAATAACCCTCCCGAGTTGCAAACTGAACCCACACCAGTGGCAGTAGGGGCGTCGTCATCCCGCGTTAAGGGGCAAGCCTTGGTAGAGGCGGAGTGGTCGGCAACAGGCCGACAAATTAGGTGGCACCACGGACAGTACGCTGTTCGTCCTAAGCATAAGGACGAATGGCGTTTTTTTATTTTCTGTACATACTATCCGAAAAGGAGTTGTTTTTATGAAACACATGGACATCGTGACCCTGTACAACGACCCGGCCTACATCGGCCAGCCGGTCACCGTCTGCGGTTGGGTGCGTACCAGCCGGGACAGCAAAAACGTGGCCTTTCTGGAGATGAACGACGGCACCAGTCTCAAACACCTGCAGATCGTGCTGGACAAGGAGGCCATGGGCGACGTGAGCGCCTATATGCCTCTGGGTACTTCTCTGAAGGTGGAGGGCACTCTCGTTGCCAGCGAGCGCAACGGGGTGGAGGTCAACGCCACCGCCATTGAGGTGCTGGGCGCCTGCCCCGGTGAGTACCCCCTGCAGAAAAAGCGCTGCACTCTGGAGTTCTTGCGTACCATCCCCCATCTGCGGGTGCGTACCAACACCTTCAACGCCATTTTCCGCGTCCGTAGCGTGATGGCCGCCGCCATCCACCGCTATTTCCAGGAGCGCCACTACGTCTACGTGAACACCCCCCTCATCACCGCCAGCGACTGCGAGGGCGCCGGCGAGATGTTCAAGGTGACCACCATCGGCTGGTCCGACCAATACAAGTCCGCCGAGGACTATTACGCCGACGACTTCTTCGGCAAGCGGGCGGGTCTGTCCGTGTCCGGTCAGTTGGAGGGCGAGATGGCGGCCATGGCCTTTGGTAAAATTTACACCTTCGGCCCCTCCTTCCGAGCAGAAAACTCCAACACCCCCCGCCACGTAGCCGAGTTCTGGCACGTGGAGCCGGAGGTGGCCTTTGCGGAGTTGCCGGACATCATTGAGATCGCCACCGAGATGATCAAATACATCATCTCCGCCGTGATGGAGGAGTGCCCCGCCGAGCTGGAATTCTTCGATAAGTTCTTCGAAAAGGGCCTGATCGAAAAGCTCCGCGGCGTGGTGGACAGCGACTTTGTGGTGCTGGACTACACCGACGCCATTGATCTGCTGAAAAAGGCGGACGTGGACTTTAAGTACCCGGTGGATTGGGGCTGCGACCTGCAGACCGAGCACGAGCGGTACATCACCGAGGTCATCTACCAGAAGCCGGTGTTCGTCACCAACTATCCCAAGGACATCAAGTCCTTCTATATGAAGCAAAACCCCGATGGCAAGACGGTGGCCGCCACCGACCTGCTGGTACCCGGCGTGGGCGAGATCATCGGCTGCTCCGAGCGTGAGGCGGATCTGGATAAGCTGCTGACCGCCATGAACGAGCGGGGGATGAACCTGGAGGATTATCAGGATTATATCGATCTGCGCCGCTTCGGCTCGGTGCCCCACTCCGGCTTTGGTCTGGGCTTTGAGCGGATGCTGATGTACTGCACCGGCGTGGCCAACATCCGGGATGCCCAGCTATTCCCCCGCACCGTGGGCAGCATCCGGTAATGAAACGTACCCCCTAATGTAGAGAAAGCCTCCCTCACTGAGGGAGGTGGATTTCGCCTTTGGCGAAAGACGGAGGGAGTTCATTATCCGCTGCCTATCGGCAGCAACTCCCTCAGTCACGGCTCACGCCGTGACAGCTCCCTCTAAGAGGGAGCCTTCGCCCTATTCAAGGTTTTTCGAGGTGATTTTATGTCCCATACTCAATACATTGACAGCTACAAATCCAAGCTGTCCCTGCGCCAGACCCAGCAGGCCATCAAGGTGATCAAGGACACCTTTCAGGTGCTGTTGGCCCAGAACCTGCACCTGGAGCGCGTCACCGCCCCGGTGCTGGTCACCGCCGACAGCGGTATCAACGACGACCTGAACGGTGTGGAGCGCAAGGTGGCCTTTTCGGTCAAGGAGATGAACGAGCGCAACGCCGAGGTGGTGCAATCCCTGGCGAAATGGAAGCGCGTGGCGCTGGGGCGCTACGAGTTTAAGCCCGGTGAAGGCATCTATACCGATATGAACGCCATCCGTCGGGACGACGATATGGACAACACCCACTCCATCTTTGTGGACCAGTGGGACTGGGAAAAGGTGATCACCGCTGACCGCCGCACCGTGGAATATCTCCAAAAGACGGTGCGCCGTATCGTCAAGGCCATCGCCGACACCAACAAGCTTTTACAGCAGAAATACCCCCTGCTCACCACCGAGATCACCGAGCAGGTGACCTTTATCACCGCCCAGGAGTTGGCGGACCGCTATCCCGGTATGACCGGCAAAGAGCGGGAGGACGCCATCACCAAAGAGTGCGGCACCGTGTTCCTAATGGGCATCGGTGGCACCCTCAAGGACGGCTCCAAGCACGACGGCCGTGCCCCCGACTATGACGACTGGACGCTGAACGGCGACCTGCTTCTGTGGAACGAAACTCTGGGACACGCCCTGGAGATCAGCTCTATGGGCATCCGCGTAGATGCCGATGCCCTGGCCCGCCAGTTGGCCGCCGCCGGCGCCGAGGACCGGATGCAGTATCCCTATCACCAGGCCATCGCCTCCGGTACGCTGCCGCTGACCATCGGCGGTGGCATCGGTCAGAGCCGGCTGTGTATGCTGATGCTGGAAAAGGCTCACATCGGCGAAGTGCAGGTGTCCATCTGGCCCCCGGAAATGGTGGCCGCGTGCCAAGCCCACGGCATCACCTTATTGTAAAAACGATAAAAAACCGCTACCCGATGGGTAGCGGTTTTTCTTTTTATTCTTCGCACAGGGCGTTGGCTAACGCCGCCCAGTCCGGCAGGGTCAGTTGCTCTGCCCGGGCGGTGGGGGTCATCCCAGCTGCCCCAAAGGCGGCGGTCAGTCGCTCTTTGGTATAGCCCGCTCCGGTCAGGGAGTTGAGCAGGGTCTTGCGGCGCTGGTTAAAGCCGGCCCGGATCAGGCGGAACAGCACCGCCTCGTTCTTCACGTCACAGGGTGGGGTTTTACGCCGGGTCAGGCGGATCACCGCGCTATCCACGTTGGGGGCGGGCAAAAAACTGCCCCGGGACACCGAAAACAGCGTCTCGGCCTCGGCGTAATACTGCACCGCCAGCGTCACCGCACCCGCCTCACGGGTGCCGGGGGTGGCGCACAGCCGCTGAGCGGCCTCCTTTTGCACCATCACGGTGATGTTCTCCACCGGCAGACGGCTCTCCAACAGCATCATAATGATCGGGCTGGTGATGTAATAGGGCAGGTTGGCGCACACCGCCACCGGCCGGTCACCAAACTGCTCTTTGAGGAGGGCGGGCAGATCCAGCTTCATACAGTCGCCCCAGATAAAGGTGACGTTGTCCTGACCGGCCAGGGTCTCCGCCAGCACCGGGGGCAGACGGTCGTCCAGCTCGATGGACACCACCTTGCCGGCCCGCAGGGCCAACTCCCGGGTCAGCACCCCCACCCCGGGACCGATCTCCAGCACACCGGTGTCCGGGGCGGCCCCGCAGGCCTCTGCCATCCGGGGGCACACCGAGGGATTCACCAGAAAATTCTGTCCCAGTTTTTTGGAAAAGTGGAAGCCGTGCCGTTCCAGCAGGTCCCGGAGATACCCCATATCCGTCAGACGGGGTTGACTTACGTTACTCATACACACACCTTAGTTTCGGTTGATGCGCCGCATCCGCTGTTGGCGGCGGCGACGGTTGTGAACGATGTTGAGGATGATATAGGCCACCAGCAAGGCCACCAGCAGACCCAAACCGCCCCAGAACCAGCCGGAGCTGAAAAAGTCGGAAACACCGGACCAAACCACCAGCACCCAATGGCTGTCCAGGTCCTCCGACGCCACCAGATCCATTTCGCCGATCTTTTGGTCCACGTTGATGATCAGCTCCACCTTGCCGTACACGGTCCCCCGCTTCAGCGGGGCCTCCACCGACTCCTCAAAGATGGTGATCTTGCGGATGATCTGCTCCATCGGCAGATTGGCGTCCACCACGGTGGACACCTCTTTGGCCGGCACCAGATTCACGTGGTCGGTGCTCCAATTCAGCTTTACCGGCAGAGTGCCGAGGATCTCACTCTTACCCAGGATGGTCCGGTACTCAAACCGGCTAAAGCCCCATTTCATCAGGGCGATGGTGTCCAGATAGTGCAGATTGGTCTCGCCCTTTTTGTTTTTCTCCGGGCAACCCATCACCACCACCAGATACTCGTAGCCGCTGTCCCGGGCCACCGAGGCGCAGGCACGACCCTCGTGCTCCGACAGGCCGGTGCGGCTGTGCACGATGGGGGAATACCGATAGGTGCTGGAGGGCTGCAGCAGACCGTTGGCGGACACGATGGTACGGGTGTCGCCACCGGATTTGGGCTTGACCTTGACCTGATAGGCCACCGCCAGGCTCTCAAACTCCGAAAAACTCTGGCAATACCGCACGATGCGATACATATCCCGGGTGGTGGTATACTGCCCCAGGCTGTCCAGGCCGGTCAGGTTGGAGAAATGGCTGTAATCGCACCCGATCTCCTTAGCCAGTTGGTTCATCCCCTCGATAAAGTCGGGCACGTTACCGCTGATGGTGGTGGCCAGCACCGTCACCGCGTCGCTGGCAGACTGCATAAAGGACACCGCCAGCAGATCCCGCAGGGTCCAGGTCTCGCCAAAATTCATATTGACGGTGGGCACGCCGGTGCCCGCCACGTAGTTATTAAACAGGTCGCTGGTATAGGTGCCGAGGGTGCGGTCCAGCGAGAGCCCCTGCTCCTTGACACAGGTGAGGGCGTAGGCCAACACCATATACCGCATCATCGAGCCGGGCGCGTGTACCATATCCGCCTCTTTCTCATACAGCACCACGTCGTTCTCCGGGTCGCCGGCCAGGCTCACCAGAATGGCGGCGGGGGCGTGCACCGTCACCCCCTCCGGCAACGGATAGCCCGCGGCGGATACGGTGGTGGCGGTGGTGCCAAACAGCCCACCCATCAGCGTCAGCGTCAGCAAGAGGGCGATCATTCTCTTCAGCATCGGTAAAAAACACCCCTTTCGGGTAGAAATCACTTTAATCTCTATCAGTATAGCACAGAGGGCAGGGGTTGTACAAGTCCTTTTCTGTCGGCAAAAAAATTTCCCCATTTTCCCCTTGAAATGGGCGGCAAAGTGCGGTACAATAGAAAGGTAGAGTTGGTCCCCGGACCGCAACAAAAAAGGAGTGTTTACATTATGTGCAAAGTATTAGTTGAAACCTCTGCCCGCCATATGCACGTATCCCAGGAGCACCTGGAGATCCTGTTCGGCAAGGGCTATGAGCTGACCAAGAAGAAGGATCTGTCCCAGCCCGGCCAGTACGCCTGCGCAGAGCGCGTGGACGTAGTCGGCCCCAAGAAGACCCTGCCCGGCGTGTCCATTCTGGGCCCCGTGCGCCCCGACACCCAGGTGGAGCTGTCCCTGACCGATGCCCGCTCCATCGGCGTGGCCGCCCCCATCCGCGAGTCCGGTGATATCGCCGGCTCCGGCGCCTGCAAGCTGGTGGGTCCCTGCGGCGAGGTGGAGATCGCCGAGGGCGTGATCGCCGCCAAGCGCCACATCCACATGACCACCGCCGATGCCGCCCAGTTCGGCCTTGCGGACAAGCAGATCGTGTCGGTCAAGATCCCCTCTGAGGGTCGCGAGACCATCTTTGGCGACGTGATCGTTCGTGTCAGCGACAGCTACGCGCTGGCTATGCACATCGACACCGACGAGTCCAACGCCGCCTGCGCCGCCCCCGGTATGATGGGCGAGATCATTAAGTAATCCAGCCATAAGAAAAACCGCTGCCCGTCGGGTAGCGGTTTTTTATTTATTCTTCTAAATGGTGGGCCTCCTTTTGAATCCGCTCCACCAAAGCCTGCTGGTCCTCCGGGGGCATCTGACGGAAGTTCTGCAACAGCACCTTTTCCTGATCGCTGAGCAGCGTGCCGCCCTCAACCTGAGCCCCCGCCACCGCCAACGTGGTCTCCGGCTCACGCCCCAGCAGAAAGTCCACCGTCACCGAAAACATCTCTGACAGGGTCAGCAGCCCCCGCTGGTCCGGGCTGACCCGGCCGGCCTCGTATTTATTATACGTGGTGCGGTCCACACACAGCCGCTCCGCCACCACCAACTGGGTGAGTCCGTGCTGCTTACGCAACGCGCGCAACCGGGTGCCAAACAGCACCATCGGCTCGGAATCCCGTGCGGTTTTCATTCTGCCACCTCCCTGTGCACAGATTTCACACTATACGTAAATCATACCACACCAAGCCGGTGGGTTCGAGTGTAATTTATGCACTTTTCAGTGCAAAAAATCCCTTGTTTTTGTGGTAAATGTTTGCTATACTATATCTGTTAGTATCCAAGGAGGTTTTGTTTATGAAAACCAGGCAATCCAACAAGCGATGGCTGTGGACCTTTAGCCTCGTTGCCGTCGCCATCATCTTCTATAATTTATATGACAGCTTCCATCTGGGCGCCCTTCTGGGCATCCTGGGACCGTTTGTGGGCGGTTTTGTGCTGGCGTTTTTCCTGTACCAGCCCAGCAAGTGGATCGAGAACCGGTTTTTGCAATTCGAGCACAAGGCGTGGAAAAAGCTGGCCCGCCCCCTCTCATTGACCATCGTATATCTACTGTTTTTGGGACTGCTCGCCCTGCTGGTGTACCTGGTCATCCCGGTGTTGGCCGAGAGCGCTGTCAGCCTGAGCGAATCGCTCAAGAAGGATATCCCCGCCGCCATCGGTAAGATGGAAGGCTGGCTGAAATCCATCAACCTGCTGAAGGAAACCACCGGCAACGGCGAAGCGGTCAGCCTGATGGATCAGGCCGGCACTATGCTGAAGGATCTGCTGACCTTTGAGAATCTGCAGACCATCACCCTGACGGTGGGCAACATCGCCTCCGGCCTGATCAACGCCGTTTTGGCCTTTATCGTATCCATCTATATGCTCAGCGGACGGGAGCACCTGATGGCCTCCTTCCGCAACTTCCTCAGCCTGTTCGTCAAGCCCCCGGTGGTGGGCACCCTGCGGGATTACGGTGGCCGCATCGCCACCATCTTCTATCGGTATTTCTACGGCGCCTTCCTGGATGCTCTGCTGGTGGGCGTGGTGGTGTCGGTGGGTCTGACCATCTTCGGCGTGCCTTATGCATTCCTGCTGGGTATGTCGGTGGGCCTGCTGAATATGATCCCCTATTTCGGCGCCATCATCGGCGGTGTGGCGGTGGCGCTCATCACCCTGCTGACCAACGGTTTCTATACCGCCCTGGGCGTAGCCATCTACATCGTGGTGGTCCAGCAGATCGACGCCAACATCATCCAGCCTCGTGTGGTGGGTGAGTCGGTGGGTCTGCGCCCCATCTACGTGCTGCTCAGCATCACCCTGTTCGGCGGGCTGTTTGGCTTCTGGGGCGTGTTCCTGGCCCCTCCGCTGATGGCTATCATCCAGCTGCTGGTCCGCGAGGCCACCAAGCTCCGCTATCGCAAGCTGGCCGAGGAGGCCGCGGCAGCCGAGACTAGCCAAGAGGACGAATAACGCAAAACAAAAACCCCCATCTCCCTAAGGAGATGGGGTTTTTTTAATGGGTTTAGTTGATGGCGCGGATAAAACCATACAGCAGAGTGGCAATATCCTGATAGCCGCGGATGGCGGGGTGCACCGCACCGTGACCGCTGCCGGCCATATCCTTGACGGTGTCCAGCGCCGCATTGGTGGGGGCCACATAGACGTTCTTTAGCTCCGCCACGTGTTTGATAATCTCCAGGTTGGCCAAAAAGCTGTTGCGCTTATACCGCTCGGCGGTCTGCATGGTGCTGTAAATGGCAAATTTCTCCTGGTTCACCGAGCCGGGGGACACCAAATTCCACACGACCTTGATGTTGGGGTCGTACTGATGGATGTTCTCGATGATGCGATCCATCTGCTTCAAATACAGCGGAATGTAGTTTTTCATCAGCTCGTTGTCGCTGGTGGCACTAAACACGTCGTTGATGCCCAACTGGATGCACACACAGTCCACGGAGGTGTACCATTGATTCTCCATATAATAGGTGAAATCAAAGGTCCTGGTGGTGGGGTTGTAGAAGGGATTGAGCGAATCGCCCACCACCCGCTTGTTGATGTAATGGTCGGCGGACCATCCGCCGTAGCCCTCGTATCGGTTATCGCTGTCCTTCAGATACGGTGCCGTCTGGGTGCCCAACAGTTTCAAAGAATAGCCGTCCTCTTTGGCCAGAGCCAGCAGCTTTTCGGTCTCGTAGCCGGCCTCGATGGTGGAGTCGCCGATGACCAGCAGGGTCAGCGATTTCTTTTCGCTCTTCTCCTTTACCTCGATGACGGTCTTGCCCTCGCAGATCTTCTTATCGTTCTTGTTGAACGCCTTAAATTCAAAGGTGACGGTCTCGGCTTTTTTCGGCGTATATTCCCAGCGATCCTCATACACCTTACCCTTGCCACCGGTGTTCACCTCAAACCGGATATTCTCCAGCGAATTGTAACCGGTCAGGTTAAGGAACTGATAGGTGATGGGCTCCCCGGCAAAGGCATAGCTCTTCTCCGGCAAAGCGACCATGAAGGACGCTTGGGCCATATCCTCTTCAGAGGTGTCCGGCGTCTGCTGCTCCACCACCTTCGTGGGGGTCTCTGCCGGAGTCGAATCCTGGAGCGAAACCAAAAAATCAAATAAGAAAACCAACCCCACCGCGGCGGCGATCAGACTGCCGTTGATGAGATAGTTGATGGCTCTTTTTCTTCTCCAACGCTTTCTTCTCTCTGCGTGGCGCTTTTTCTCATACTCGCGATACTCGCTGCGAGAAAGGTGACGATGCTGTTGTTGGTTATTATTCTCCAAGGTGAAAGCCCCCTGTTTGTATATAAGTACAATAGTTGCACCTTATACTATACCATCTTTCCCTATGGTTTGTCAAGGAAGCGTTCCATCCGCCGTGTATAATTCTGTCGTCTTACAGGCTTTCCATCCATTTTTCGATCATCGGGGTGATATAATCGTATCCTTTGGTGGTCAAATGCTGTCCATCCCCATTGGCGTAAAAGGGGTCGTCACCGATGCGGTGGGTGGGGTTCATGGGGTTAAGATAGCATCCGTACCACAGATCCAGATACGGGATACCCCACTTTTTGCACAGCTCAATAATGGTGTCAAAATACATACGCCGCGTATTGGTCTTTCCATAGCTATAGGCCGTGTTCTGCCCATCCTCGCCGGAATAATACCCCATCTTCTGTGGGATAATAAAGCCGATCTTGGCCCCCGGATAGTTGGTGGTGACCCGCTTAAACAGCGCCTCCACCGCCCCGCAGAAGGTGTCGGTGTTAAAGGTGCCGTAGTTGCTCATGGTATAACTGCCAAATTCAGCCGGCATCGTTCCGTTTGCCGTACCGCCCAGAATATCGGCGTCGTTGGTGCCCCCTTCCAGAATAATGTAGTCCGGCTCAGCGCCAAAATAGACGTCAGCAATACAGGCAGAAGCCTCTGTGATCTCCGTGCTGGTGATGGTGGCGCCGTTTTTTCCGGCGTTGGTCCATTTCATGTGATGCTTGGTGCCGATGCGTTGCGCCCAACCGGCCACACCGCTCTCATCGGTGGTGCCGGCACAGATGCTGTCCCCGGCAAATACCACCGTCTTTCCGTACAGTGGGCTGGTCGCCACCTCTTTAATGGCATCCTCTACAAAGGTCCTGGTGGCATAATTGCCGGTGGCTTCTTGCTCTTCCTGACAACCGGTTAGCACGCCGCCCATAAGGCAAACCGTCAGCACCCACACAACCACTTTTTTCATACGTTCCCTCCCGCGAGCAGGAATTTTTCTTCTCAAGCAAAAGAAGTATTCTTCCTCAAATATACACCTTTTCTTCCTATTTGTCAAGTGTTTTAGGAAGTATAATTCCTATTGAAGGGATGGAGTGAGCGTCATGTTGATTTTTGATTTGAAAGCGGTAGGAAACCGGTTATACGATCTGCGCACCAAAAAACTGATGACCAGAGCCGACATAGCAGAAAAGGCGGAGCTGTCTGACCGTGCCTATGCGGACATTGAGCGCGGCAACGTGAATATGCGGCTGGAGACCTTGCTCCGCATCTGCGCCGCACTAGGCGTAACACCCAACGACGTGTTAACCGTGGAGGAGCCGTGCGCCTTTACCGAGCCGGTTCTGGTGGAGCGAATGCGCAATTGCTCGGATGCGGAAAAGAACACCGCGCTAAAACTGCTGAACGTGTATATCGATTCGATCAAATAACCCAGTCTAACGGTAGGTAACACAAAAGAAGCCTGTGCGCACAGAGCGCACAGGCTTCTTTGTTGTTGCCTTTGCAGCAGGTGACGATCCACCTCTGCCTTGTCGGGTTGGACGCCCACGCCCGCCCGTTTATCAACACACAGCAACATCTGTGTTGGCCGCCTACGCGACTGTGGCCTAACGGCCAAGTCGGTCAACTATGCGACGTTGCCGCATAGTTGAGGTAGGGCCAGTAAGCATAAGAAAAAGACCCGGACGAATTGTCCGGGTCTTTTCTTATGTGTTGGCGCCTACCTATCTTACCAGTGCCGCTCGATGCGGCTCCTACATCCTACAGACCGCCAGCATTGCGCGCCGCATCTCGAGAATGGCGCTGTCGCGCCATTCTCCCCCATTTCTGCTCCGTAATTAAGTTGGCTGAAGAGCGTGCCTCGGTAAGACACACAAACTCCAGAGCAAAAAGAAACTCCCCTAACTTTCGTTAGGGGAGTTCTTTTTGTGTTGGCGCCTACCTATCTTACCAGGCCGCTTCCAGCCAAGTATTGTCGGCACGAGTGAGCTTAACTGCTGTGTTCGGGATGGGAACAGGTGTACCCTCACCGTCATCAGCACCAACTTTTGAGGCAGAACCCTCAGAACTGAATAAAGATAACGTGGAAAAGTTTGTGAAAAGAAGTTTGCCTACTGTGGTGGCGGGCATCACACCGCGCATCCACCAAAAAACATTCGATTTCATCGTCGAATTTGTAGGTCAAGCCCTCGATCTATTAGTACTGCCAAGCTAAAAGTGTCGCCACTCTTACACACGCAGCCTATCAACCATGTAGTCTTCATGGGATC
>SVON01000001.1 GCA_015066365.1 Oscillospiraceae bacterium
CAAGGATGCGCTCTACCGACTGAGCTATAGCAGCAAATGGCGACCCGGAACGGGCTCGAACCGTCGACCTCTAGCGTGACAGGCTAGCGTTCTAACCAGCTGAACTACCGGGCCATTTGCGGTCGAACGTGTCGACAACGCTGTTTATTATACTGTACGTTTGCCTGTTTGTCAACACTTTTTTTACGAAAAATTACATTTTTTCTTCCGGAGGCAAAAAGCCGCCGAAAATAGCGGATTTTCGGCGGTTTTATCGTTGCAAACGGCTCGGTTTTATGATAAAATCTATCTGTTATTCTCTTTATACAACAGCTCCCGGACGCCCACGTATAAGAGAAGCCCGCCGAACAGACGGCGGAGCAGGTCGGTGTCCATATCGGCGGTGAGGAGTGCGGTGGGGATAGCGGCGGTCACCCCTGCTACCACACACCAGAGGACTGCTTTCCACTCCACCGCCTTGTGACGGATATGACCGATCAGCGCCGCCGGAGCGCATCCGATAAAGTAGAGCAGATTGATCCCGCCGGCCTCCTGCTGTGCTACCCCTGCAAAGGCGGTGAGATACAGCACCAGCAGCGACCCGCCGCCGATGCCAAAACCGCTGATGATGCCGGTGGCCAGACCGATAAGAAAGTGTATCACCATCATAGGCCCAGCACCGCCTTTACGCCGCCGTAGAGAATGAGGATGCCAAATAGACGGTGGAGCCATAGCGTAGAAATGCGCTGGAACAGCTTGGCGGAAAGCAGACCGCCCACGATGCCACCCAGCAGATAGGGGAGAGCCTCTTTCCAGACGTTGCCACCCTGTAAGCAGAATAGGGCATAGGACACCACCGACAGCGGCAGGATGATGGCCACCGAGGTGGCAAAGGCCCGCTTTTGTTCCAGGCCGATCCAGCCGGCCAACAGCGGCACCAGGATCAGCCCGCCGCCGGCCCCGAACAGACCGTTTAGCACGCCGGCACAGCCCCCGGCAATCAGATGTTTTGCGGTTTGTTTCACAGCATCACCCCCATAGATCATTCCGTTTTAGGATTGACAAATAAGGAGACAATTATGAAAGAACGGTTAGAAAACATTTTTTTGCAGGTGCAAAAGCCTGCCCGCTACACCGGCGGAGAACTGAACAGCGTCACCAAGAACAAGGACGAGGTGGCGGTGCGGTTTGCTTTCTGCTTTCCGGATCTGTATGAGGTGGGTATGTCCCACCTGGGTATGAAGATCCTGTACGGTCAGTTTAACAACGAGCCGGACGTGTGGTGTGAGCGGGTGTTTACCCCGGACACCGATATGGAGAAGCTAATGAAGGAGAACGGCATTCCGTTGTACGGTCTGGAGAGCTGGGATCCCATCAAAACCTTTGATTTCATCGGCTTTACCCTGCAATACGAACTGAGTTTCACCGCGCTGTTGCATATGCTGGAGTTGGCCGAGGTCCCGCTCCGTTCCGCCGACCGTGACGAAAGCTTTCCATTGGTGGTGGCCGGCGGTCCTTGTGCCTGCAACCCGGAGCCTTTGGCGGATTTTATCGATATTTTCTTCCTGGGCGAGGGCGAAGAGGTAGACCTGGAGGTCATTAACCTCTACAAGGAGTACAAGGCAAAGGGTTATTCCAAAAAAGAATTTCTGCGCGCCTGCACCGATATCGAGGGTGTATATGTGCCCTCTCTCTACGACGTATCCTACAACGAGGACGGTACGGTTAAAGCGGTTACGCCCTTGGATGGGGTAAAGCCTACCGTCAAGAAGCGCATTATCAAAGATCTGGATACCGTTTATTATCCGGATAAATTCGTGGTGCCCTATACCGACATTGTGTTCGACCGGGCTCAGAGCGAGATTTTTCGCGGTTGTATCCGCGGTTGTCGCTTCTGCCAGGCCGGCTTTATCTACCGTCCCGTCCGGGAGAAATCCGTGGACACCATCAACAAGCAGAGCCACGACCTGTGCCGCAACACCGGCTATGAGGAGTTTTCTCTGTCCTCTCTGTCTACCAGCGACTACACCAAGTTGGAAGAACTGCTGGACCGTTTGCTGGATTGGGCGGAAAAAGAGCACACCAATATTTCTCTGCCCTCTCTGCGGGTGGATGGCTTCTCTGAAGAACTGGCCAACCGACTGAACGTATTGCGCCGTGCCGGTCTCACCTTTGCACCGGAGGCGGGCACCCAGCGCCTGCGGGACGCCATCAACAAGAACCTGACCGAGGACGAGATTCTGGAAACCGTCACCAAGGCTTTCAAGGGTGGTTGGACGGCGGTGAAGCTCTACTTTATGTTGGGTCTGCCCACCGAAACCATGGAGGACATCGAGGGCATTGCCCAGTTGGGGCAGAAGGTGGTAAACGCTTTCTATCAGAACCCGGACAAGCCCAAGGGCAAGGGCGTGACGGTGTCTATGAGCACCTCCTGCTTTGTGCCCAAGCCCTTTACGCCCTTCCAATGGGAACCCCAGGACACCTTAGACCAGTTGCATGAAAAGCAACAGCATTTGAAGGAGTCTATTCATACCAAAAAGATTTCTCTCAGCTATCACGACGCCAAGACCAGCTTCCTGGAGGCGGTGCTGGCTCGTGGCGACCGGCGGCTGTGCCGGGTGCTGGAGGCGGGGTGCCAGCGTGGCTTTAATTTGGATTCCTGGTCAGAGCATTTTGACTTTGACGCCTGGATGGAGCTCTTTGCCGAATGCGGCCTTGACCCGGCTTTCTACGCCAACCGTCGCCGGGAATACGATGAGGTACTGCCCTGGGATCACCTGGATTATGGTGTCACCAAGGAATTCCTGATCCGTGAAAACAAACTGGCTCACGCCGCTACCACCACCCCGAACTGCCGCGAGGCCTGTTCCGGCTGTGGTGCCGCCTGCTGGAAGGAGGGTGTCTGTGTTGAAAAACGTACGGATCGTATTCAGTAAGACCGACCGGGCCAAATACGTGTCCCACCTGGATCTAATGCGCACCATAACCCGTGCTTTCCGCCGGGCCCAGATCCCGCTGTGGTACACCGAGGGCTTTAACCGCCATCCTTACCTGACCTTTGCGGCACCGCTATCCCTGGGCCACGAGGGGCTGCGGGAGACGGTGGATATCCGTCTGGAAGAGGAGATGCCCATGGACGAGGTGGTGGCGCGGCTCAACGCCGCCTTGCCGCAAGGCATCAAGGCGGTGGAGGCTGCCGAGGCGGTGGATAAGGTAAAGGATCTGGTGGCGGCTGAGTATACCATCACCATCCATTGTTCCGCCGACCGGGTCAAGGTCCTGCTGGCACAGAGCGAGATCTTGGTGGAGAAGCGTACCAAGAAAAAGACGATGAAGACGATCGACCTAAAGCCCTATTTCGCCGGTGCCGTGGTGACCGAGGCAGGGGAGAACCTTTGCGTGATGGAGGTCACTCTGCCCAGCGGGAGCACCGAGAATGTGAACCCCGGTCTGTTTTTGACCGCGCTTTCGGTCAGTGTGGGAGAGGAAATCCAGGCGGAATTCCTCAGAAAACGGCTTCTTAAAGCAGATGGAACCGAGTTTTTATAAAAAATAAGAAAATTTACCTGCTTTTTGTAAAAAACACTTGCATTTCCTTTTGCGTTGTGCTATATTATATCAGGCGTTTTTTGCCGCAGGTGTATTCCTGTGGGGTTTAATGCCGGCACGAGAGTGCCACGACATTAAAGCGGGTGGTCCTCTGCCGACACCGTTCGGTAAGAACATCTGAAAACAGTTGGAGGAAGAACTATGGACGCATTGAAGATTATTTCCGGCGACAGCATGAAGGAGAACGTTCCTGCTTTCGGTATCGGTGACACCATCCGTGTGGATGTGAAGATCCGTGAAGGTGAGCGTGAGCGTATCCAGGCTTTCGAGGGCACCGTCATCGCTAAGAAGGGCAGCGGCATCGCTGAGACCTTCACCGTCCGCCGTGTTGCTTACGGCGTGGGCGTGGAGCGTGTGTTCCCCCTGCACAGCCCCAACGTGGCTGCTGTGAAGGTGGTTCGCTACGGTAAGGTGCGCCGCAGCAAGCTGTACTATCTGCGTGATCGCGTGGGTAAGGCTGCTAAGGTGAAAGAGCGCATCAAATAATCAAAGAATTTTTAGTGAAAAAGGGACTGAAAAGTCCCTTTTTTGCTTTATTTAAGGAATTTTTCTCTTTATTTTATAGAAATAGTATGTTATAATAGAGGAAATATACTGGGAAGGAGCGGTTGCTATGGAGAACACACAGAAAAAAATCTTGAATCCTACCGCTTTGCGTCATGCTTATTTGACGGTGTTTGATTGGGTCACGGTGGCCAGCGTCGTGCTGGTGGTGGTCACGCTGTTGCTGACCTACGTCTTTCGTCTGGTCGGCGTTCAGGGCGACTCGATGAAGTCTACCTTGCACCACGGGGATCGGCTTTTGCTGTCCTCTACCGCCTCGGTGTACCAGAGCGGTGACATTGTGGTGATCGACCGTTATACCGAAGAGCCGCTGATCAAGCGTGTCATTGCGGTGGGCGGCAACACGGTGGAGATCAAAGATGCCGAAGTATATGTAAACGACCGTAAGCTGGAGGAGCACTACGCCCAGTTCGATAAGGCAAATGCCAACGGCCGGTATTACGAGAAGATCATTGTGCCCCGCGGCTATCTGTTTGTGCTGGGGGATAACCGTGACCACTCTCAGGACAGCCGTGATGACGAGATCGGCTTGATTTCGGTCAACGACGTGGTAGGCCGTGTGGTGTATTGCATCTGGCCGCCTGCTCGATTTGGCTCGGTGCAATAACGAGGGATGCTTATGTTTGCTAAGAAAAACAAAGAGAATACTGCACGGCCAGCGGGGGAGTATCAACCCCCAAAGGCGCTGTCTGCCGCCTTTGAGTGGACGTCTGCGGCGGTGACGGCGTTGGTGCTGATCGCCCTGATATTTGCGTTCCTGTGCCGTATGGTTAAGGTGGAGGGTCATTCGATGGAGCCCACTCTATACGGCGGGGATCAGATGCTGTTGTCCAGTCTGCCGTATAACGAGCCGGAATTTGGTGATATCGTGGTTATTACCGGTGTCCACGAAGACCCCTTGATCAAGCGGGTGATTGGCATTCCCGGTGATTATATTTACATCAATCCTGCCGACGGCAAGGTGTATCGTAATAACGTCGAACTGGATGAGCCCTATATCCGGGAAGGGATCGTTGCGCTAA
This sequence comes from Oscillospiraceae bacterium, assembly GCA_015066365.1. GTDB lineage: Bacteria > Bacillota > Clostridia > Oscillospirales > Acutalibacteraceae > UBA5905. The sequence goes on from SVON01000001.1 coordinate 5,175, forward strand.
AGGATGAGAAAAAGAAGATCCATGGCACTCCGCCGCATTACCTGACGGAGCGTTTTCAGGTGCCTGAGGGTACCGTGTTTGTGATGGGCGATAATCGCGGCGGTTCTCTGGATAGTCGAGAACTGGCCAAGGACGCGAAGTACGACCACGGTTGCATTCCGCTGAGACACGTGGTGGGCAAGGTGTTGTATCGCATCTCTCCCGACTTTCGTTCTGTGCAATACAAGGAGTAAGTTATGGCTGTAAATCGCCGAAAACCAAATCATAAACCCGGCTCCCGTCCGGGTAATTCCCATCCCGGCGCTAAGCCTGTCAAACCGGCTAAGCGGCGGGATGACCGGCGTAAAAAGCCGGTAGAAAAGCCGGAGGAGCAGAAGGGGGATCAGCCGGCGATCGGTACCATCCAGTGGTTTCCCGGTCACATGGCCCGCACCCGTCGCAAGATTCAGGAGAGCCTGAAGATGGTGGACGCGGTGGTGGAGATCGTGGATGCCCGTATCCCGCTGTCCAGCCGTAATCCGGAGATGGATTATCTCACCGACGGCAAACCCCGGATGGTGATTCTCAACAAGGCAGACCTGGCGGATGAAAACGCCAACCGCCGTTGGCTTGCCTATTTCAAAAAACAGGGAATGGCAGCCATTGCCGTAGATTGCAAGTCTGGCCGTGGCTGTAATCAGTTTGATCCCGCTATCCGTGAGCTGCTCAGCGACCTGCTGGAAAAGTGGGAAAGCAAGGGCGCCAACCGCACCATCCGTGCGATGATCGTAGGCATTCCCAACGTGGGGAAGAGCTCCTTTATCAACCGGATGAATAAGGGTGGCAAAGCCAAGGTGGAGGACCGCCCCGGCGTCACCCGTCAGAATCAGTGGTTTGTCATCGAGGGCGGTACTCAGTTGCTGGACACTCCCGGCGTGCTATGGCCTAAATTCGAGGACCAAACGGTGGCAATGCGGCTGGCCTTTACCGGTGCTATTAAGGACCAGGTGTTGGATATGGAAGAGATGGCCTGCGAATTGTTGGGCATTCTCCGCCGTGAATACCCCCAGGTACTGCTGGAGCGTTATAAGTTGGAAGAACCGCTCAACGAGGACAACTATGAACTGTTGCACGATATTGGGCGCAAGCGTGGTATGTTGGTGTCCGGAGGTCAAATCGATACCGGTCGTGCTTCCATTATGCTGATGGATGAGTACCGTGGTGGTAAATTAGGGCGGATTACGTTGGATAGCCTGCCCAGCCGGGAGGTGACCGGGGATGCTTGACCCACAATTTGACCAGCAATTCCGAGACGCTTGCGGTGGTCTTATCTGCGGCGTGGACGAGGCCGGACGTGGCCCCTTGGCCGGGCCGGTGTATGCCGCGGCGGTGATCCTGTCGCCGGAGTACCCCATCCTCGGCTTAAACGACTCTAAAAAATTGTCCGAGAAAAAACGGGAAGCCTTGTACGACGTGATTCTGGAAGAGGCGGTGGCCTACTGTATCGCCAGTGCCTCGGTTGAGGAGATTGAAACCTACAATATTCTCGGCGCCACCTATTTGGCTATGACCCGCGCCGTGGCCGGCTTATCCAAAGCGCCTGCTTTGGCCTTGATCGACGGCAACCGCATTCCGCCCAACCTGGGCGTTCCTGCGCAAACCGTCGTAAAGGGGGATGCCTTGTCAGAGTCGATTGCTGCGGCATCTATTTTGGCTAAGGTTTCCCGAGATCGGGTGTTGAAAGAGTTGGATGCCCAGTATCCCCAGTACGGCTTTGCGGTGCATAAGGGGTATGGCACCGCCGCCCATACGGCGGCTTTGCGTGAGTTCGGACCTTGTCCGGAGCACCGCCCCAGCTTCCTGCGTAAGATTTTGGGTGGTAATACCTGATGGCCGGGGTATCCAAGGGTGCCGCCGGCGAGGTGTTGGCTGCCCGCTTTTTACGCGACAAAGGTTATAAACTGCTTACCTCTAACTTCCGTTGCCGTCAGGGCGAGATCGACATCGTCGCCCAAAAGGATGGTTACGTGGTATTCGTGGAGGTAAAGACCCGACAGCAGGAAACCCTGTATTCGCCCCGGGAGGCGGTCACTGTACCCAAACAGCGGCGGCTGATCCAAACGGCGGGGGTGTATCTCAGCCGGTTTCCCAGCAAGTTGCAACCTCGCTTTGATGTGATCGAGGTGGTGACGGAATCCGCCACGTCGCTGAAGGTGGTGGAGATCAATCACATCGTGGGCGCTTATGAGGCCGGAGACCTCAGCGGCGCGTTTTGAGCAATTTTCCAGAAACGAGGAATAGACTATGTATTACACCAGCACACGCAACAACGCGATCCAAGTCACCGCCGCTCAGGCGATTGCCGGCGGCATTTCTCCCGAGGGCGGATTGTACGTTCCCTCGGAGTTCCCGGCGCTGACCGCCGCGGATATCGAGGCGTTGTTGCCTCTGTCTTATAAAGAACGTGCCACTAAGATCTTGTCTCGGTATCTCAATGATTTTACCGGTGACGAGGTGGAGGCTTGCTGTGTCGCTGCCTATGGTGAGCGGTTTGACACCCCGGCGGTGGCGCCGCTCCACGATTTGGGCGATGGCCGTTACGTGCAGGAGCTGTGGCACGGCCCTACCTGCGCTTTTAAGGATATGGCTTTGCAGATTTTGCCCCATTTGATGCGGGTGTCAGTGGGCAAGACCAACCCCGACGAGCAGATCGTCATTTTGGTAGCCACCTCAGGTGATACCGGCAAGGCGGCGTTGGAAGGCTTTAAGGATGCCCCCAACACCCGGATCTTGGTGTTTTATCCGGTGGATGGTGTCAGCGAGATGCAGCGGTTCCAGATGGTGACCCAAGAGGGTGACAACGTAGGTGTGTGTGCTATTCGCGGTAACTTTGACGATGCCCAGACCGGTGTCAAGGCCATCTTTACCGATGATGAGGTAAAGGCAAAGTTGGCGGAGAACGGGATGCGTTTCTCCAGCGCCAACTCCATCAACTGGGGTCGCTTAGTGCCGCAGATCGTTTACTATATTTCGGCTTATTGCGATTTGGTGAAGCAGGGCAAGATTGCCAACGGTGATCCCATCAACGTGGTGGTGCCCACCGGCAACTTTGGTAACATTTTGGCGTGCTATTACGCCAAGCGGATGGGTCTGCCGGTGAATAAACTCATCTGCGCCTCCAACCGCAATCGGGTGCTGACCGATTTCTTTGAGACCGGTGTATACGACTGTAACCGACCTTTCTACACCACCACCAGCCCCTCGATGGACATCCTGGTGTCCTCTAACCTGGAGCGTTTGCTGTATCATCTGTCCGGCAACAACAGCGCCGAGATTGCGGATTTAATGGCGGCGCTCAAGACGGAGAAAAAGTATGCGGTTTCCGACGCGGTGCGCGCTGCGGTGCAGGAACAGTTTGTGGGCGGTTGTGCCGATGATGATCAAGTGGCGCACACCATTAAAACTCTGTTTGATCGGTGCGGGTATCTGTGTGATACCCACACCGCCGTGGCGGTAACGGTGTACGACGAGTATCGTGCTAAGACCGGTGACGAGACCCCCACCGTGATCGCTTCTACTGCCAGTCCGTATAAATTTGCCCCGGCTATTCTGGAGGCTTTGGGCGGTGCTGAGAGCGAGAAGCCCTATGAGCAATTGGCGGAACTGAACGCCAAAACCGGCTTAGAAATCCCGCAACCGCTGGGCTCTTTGCGTGACAAGGCGGTTCGCTTTACAGGTGTGTGCGATAACGATAAAGCCTCTATGCAGGCCACCGTCTATGGTATGCTGAATCTGGACTAACCGGGAGGGGAGCGTATGGCATTATTTGGGATTGCCGATACCCATTTATCCCTCGGTGGCACCAATAAATCTATGACGGTATTCTCCGGCTGGGACGATTACGTAGAGCGTCTGGAGCAGAATTGGCGTAGCCTGGTGAAGCCGGAGGATACGGTGGTCATCGCCGGTGATATTTCTTGGGGGATGAATCTCAAACAAGCAAAGGAAGATTTTGCGTTTCTGCATCAACTGCCGGGCCGCAAGCTGATCCTCAAGGGCAACCACGATTATTGGTGGACTACCCGTCGTCAAATGGAGCGCTTTTTTGAGGAAAACGGCTTTGACACCCTGCATATCGTGCACAACGATGCGGTGGCGGTGGATGACCGCTATGCGGTATGCGGCAGCCGTGGCTGGTTTTTTGATGCGGAGGAAGACGCGGATAAGCTGGTGCTTCTCCGCGAGGCGGGACGTTTGCGTACCTCCATCCGGGCCGCAAAGGAGACCGGCTTGGAGCCGGTGCTGTTTATCCATTATCCGCCGCTGTATGCCGATCAGGTGTGCCCGGAGATTATGGACGTGCTGAAAGAAGAGGGGATCACCCGTTGCTTTTACGGGCACGTTCACAGCAAGGGAATTCGTCTGGCGGTGCAGGGCGAGGTGGAAGGGATCCGTTACCAACTGATTTCGGCGGATGCTCTGCAATTTTGTCCAATTCTTATCGGTTGACGGCACCGAAAATTGTTAGAAAATTTTGCAAAAAAGTGTAGCCAAAACAAAATCTATATGTTATAATATAGCGCACTATGTTTTAAGCATATACTAGGAGGAAACAACAATGAGTCTGAAAACTGCAACCAAACTGGAAAATGGCCGTGTAGAGCTGGAGATCGAGGTGGATGCCGCTACCTTTGGCGCCGCTGTGGATGCTGCCTACAAGAAGGACGTTAAGAAGATGTCCGTCCCCGGCTTCCGTAAGGGCAAAGCCCCCCGCGCCATGATCGAGAAGATGTACGGTACCGGCGTGTTCTACGATACCGCTATGAACGATGTGTATCCCTCTGCTCTGGACGAGGCCATCAAGGAGTCCGAGTATGAGTACGTTGAGGATAAGATTGATCTGGACGTGGTTTCCGTTGGTCCCGAGGGTTTGGTATTCAAGGCGGTCATCACCGTCAAGCCCGAGGTCAAGATGCGTGGCCACAAGAGCCTGAAGATCACCCGCCCCACTGTGGTGGTGACCGATGAGGACGTCAATGCCGAGCTGACCCGCCTGCAGGAGCGCGGTGCCCGTATGGTGTCCGTTGAGGATCGTGGCGCCGAGATGGGTGACACCGTCACCTTCGATTTCGAGGGCTTTGTGGACGGCGTTGCTTTTGAGGGCGGTAAGGCTGAGAATCACGCTCTGGTGCTGGGCTCCGGTCAGTTCATCCCCGGCTTCGAAGAGAGCTTGGTTGGTGCTACCCTGGACGCCGAGCTGGACGTGAACGTGACCTTCCCCGAGGAGTATCACGCCGCTGAGCTGGCTGGTAAGCCCGCCGTGTTTAAATGCAAGGTGCACAAGATCGAGAAGAAGGAACTGCCCGAGATCGACGACGAGCTGATCAAGGATTGCTCCGATTTCGATACCGTTGAGGAGTACAAGGCCGACGCTAAGAAGCGCATTGAGGATCAGCGCAACGCTGCTGCCGATGCCGAGGTGGACGAGAAGATCGCCGACGGTCTGGCTAAGTGCCTGAAGGCTGACATCCCCGCCGCTATGATCGAGAACACCATCAACGACCGTATTCAGGATTTTGCCTATCGTCTGCAGAGCCAGGGGCTGAGCATGGACCTGTACCTGCAGTATACCGGTATGGATGCCAATGCGTTCCGTGAGAGCTTCCGCGAGCAGGCTGAGAAGCAGGTTAAGGTGCGCCTGGCTCTGGAGTACGTGGTCAAGACCGATAAGATCTCCGTGTCCGACGAGGAGCTGGAGGCTGAGTTTGCCAAGTTTGCCGAGCAGTATGGCATGGAGGTGGAGCAGGTTAAGGCCGCCATTCCCGCCGCCGCCCTGTCCGAGGATATCGCTGTGGAGAAGGCTATGAAGTTCATCCGCAGCAAGGCTACCATCACTACTGAGGGTGAGGATGCCGAATAATTTCGGATTTTTTGATTAACTGTGATTTTCCCTGCTCATACTTTGTGGGCAGGGAAATTTCGCCTATATTAAGTATTTTTTTAGGGAGGAATCGCTATGAGTTTTGTACCTTACGTTGTGGAGCAGACCAGCCGTGGTGAGCGTAGCTACGATATTTTTTCCCGTCTGCTGAATGACCGTATCATTATGCTGTCCGACGAGGTCAACGATACCACGGCTTCTCTGGTGGTGGCTCAGCTTTTGTACTTGGAGGGTCAGGACCCCGATAAGGATATCCACCTGTACATCAACAGCCCCGGCGGTTCGATCTCTGCCGGTATGGCCATCTACGACACGATGCAGTACATTAAGTGCGACGTGTCCACCATCTGCGTGGGTTTGGCCGCCAGTATGGGCAGTTTCCTGTTGGCCGCCGGCACCAAAGGCAAGCGTTTGGCTCTGCCCAACAGCGAGATTATGATCCACCAGCCTTTGGGCGGTGCCAAGGGTCAGGCCTCGGATATTAAGATTCAGGCCGATCACATCCTGTTTGTGCGCAACCGGATGAACCATCTGCTGTCCGAGATGACCGGTCAGCCGATGGAGATCATTGAGCGGGATACCGACCGTGACAACTGGATGACCGCCGACGATGCGGTGCGCTACGGCATCATCGACAAGGTTGTGGAAAAGCGCCCCTAACCTTTCAGGAGGTATAACACTATGTCTACAAAAGACTTGCAGTCCGGCGTTTGCTGTTCCTTCTGCGGAAAACCGCAGGAGGAGGTGGATCGGCTCATTGCCGGCCCCGGTGTGTTCATTTGTAACGAGTGCATCGAGCTGTGCCAGACTTTGCTGGATCCGGAGGAGGCCCCGGTACGGCATCGCACCTCCTCGAAAAAAGAGGAGTCCGCACCGCCGACCCTGCCTACTCCGCACGAGATCAAGGAGAAGCTGGATGAATACGTCATTGGTCAGGATGCGGCAAAAATTACCTTGGCTGTGGCGGTGTACAACCACTATAAGCGCATCTATTACGGCAACGGAATGGATGCCGAATTGGGCAAGAGCAACGTGCTGATGCTGGGTCCCACCGGTGTGGGTAAGACCGCCTTGGCGCAGACTCTGGCTCGGGCTCTGGACGTGCCCTTTGCCATCGCCGATGCCACCACGCTGACCGAGGCCGGTTACGTGGGTGAGGATGTGGAGAACATCCTGCTTCGCCTCATTCAGGCTGCGGATTTTGACGTAGAAAAAGCCCAGCGCGGCATCATCTACGTGGATGAAATTGATAAGATTTCCCGTCGGAGCGAGAATCCCTCTATCACCCGCGACGTGAGCGGTGAGGGTGTTCAGCAGGCGTTGCTGAAGATCCTGGAGGGAACGGTGGCCAACGTTCCGCCCGGAGGCGGACGTAAGCACCCCCAGCAGGAGTTTATCCAGATCGATACCACCAACATTCTGTTCATCTTGGGCGGCGCCTTTGACGGCATCACCAAAACCATTGAGAAGCGGGTCAGCACCGGCGCGATGGGCTTTGGCAACCAGGTCAAGTCCAAAAAGAGCGACGACGTGGCCCTGCTCAAGCAGGTGGTGCCCCAGGATCTGGTCAAGTACGGTCTGATTCCGGAATTGGTGGGTCGTATGCCGGTGATCACCACGCTGGAAAATCTGGACGTGGACGCATTAGTGCGGATTTTGGCGGAGCCGAAAAACGCCGTTCTCAAACAGTATACGCAGTTGTTTGAGTTGGATGGGGTAGAACTCTCCTTTACCGACGATGCTCTGCGTGCCGTAGCGGCTGAGACCCTCAAGCGGGAGACCGGTGCGCGTGGTTTGCGTGCGGTGATGGAGGGTGTTCTGTCCCAGCTGATGTTTGACGTTCCCTCGGATCCCACGGTAGAGAAGGTACTGATCACCGCCGCCTGTGTGACCGACGGCATCAAGCCGGATGTAGTCTATAACCCGGATAAGAAGCCCCGCCGTAAGCCGGCGCTGAAATCCAAAAACAATCGCAAGTAAGCGATAACGATAAACGTATAAATCGGTCGGTGTGTGGAAGCAGACCGACCGATTTTTCCCTAAAGAGGTGATATCTATGGCAACCAGAGAAAAACGTATATCCACCATGCCGATGTTGGTGCTACGTGGTTTGGTCTGTTTCCCGGATACGGTGAATCATTTTGATGTGGGGCGGCTTAAGTCCGTTTCCGCTCTGAACGCCGCGATGGAGAATGACCGACGCATCTTTCTGGTGACCCAAAAGGACGCGACGCAGGACGATCCCCAACCCGGTGACTTGTATCGGGTGGGCATTGTGGCTCACGTGGAACAGATTATGAAGCTGCCTCACGATAATTTTCGCATTATCGTAGAGGGCGAATACCGCGCTACCGCGATGGAGGTTGTGCAGCATTCTCCGTATTACGTAGCGGTGGTGGAGGAGCGGCAGGACCGTCCGGTTGTCCCTGCTCTGCTGGAGGATGCCTTGGTGCGGGAGTGTCGGCAGCAGTTTGACCGGTATGCCGATCTGACCACCAAGATGGCACCGGACGTTATTCTGACGGTGGCCACCGACCGCAGTGCCGGTCATCTGGCCGATTATGTGGCCAGCAACCTGAATATGCCGGTGGAAGAGAAGCAGAAGATCCTCAATCTTCAGACGGTGCAGACGCGTATGGAAACCTTGCTCCGCATTTTGGACAAGGAATGCCAGATTCTGGAGCTGGAGAAGAAAATTGAGGAAAAAGTGCAAGAGCAGATGGACGAGAATCAGAAGGAGTATTATCTCCGAGAACAGATTCGAGCCATCTCCGAGGAATTGGGCGAGGGGGATGACCCCATCGAGGAGTCCGGCGAGTACACCAAGGCCATTAAGGCGTTGGGGCTGCCGGAGGAAATCGCCAATCAGCTACATAAGGAATCTCGCAAACTGGGGAAAATGCCCCCTGGCTCTCACGAGGCAACGGTGGTACGCACCTATCTGGATACCTGCCTGGCGCTGCCTTGGAACACGACCACCGAGGATTGTCTGGATCTAAAGCGGGCCCGCAAGATCTTAGATCGGGACCACGACGGTCTGCAAAAGGTGAAAGAGCGCATCATCGAGGCGCTGGCGGTACGGCAGCTCTCCGACGCGATGAAGGGACAGGTGCTGTGCTTAGTGGGTCCTCCCGGTGTGGGTAAGACCTCCATCGCCAAGTCGATTGCCGAGGCGATGGGTCGCAAGTACGTCCGGGTTTCTCTGGGCGGTGTGCGGGATGAGACCGAGATCCGCGGTCATCGCCGCACCTACGTGGGCTCTATGCCCGGTCGGATCATTTCCGCCATCAAGCAGGCCGGCACCAAGAATCCCTTGCTTTTGCTGGATGAGATCGATAAGATGGGCAACGATTTCCGGGGCGATCCCGCCGCGGCGATGCTGGAGGTGCTGGATACCGAGCAGAACAGCGCTTTCCGCGACCACTATATTGACCTGCCCTTTGATTTGTCCGAGGTGATGTTTGTCACCACCGCCAACGATGCCTCCACCATCCCGGCACCGTTGTATGACCGTATGGACGTGATCCATCTGTCCAGCTATACCGCCGAGGAGAAAAAGCGCATCGCCAAGCGGCATCTGCTGAAAAAGCAGATCAAGAAGCACGGCCTGAACGGGAAACAGTTGCGGCTGACCGACGGGGCGCTGTCTCAGATCATCGAGTGCTATACCGCCGAGGCCGGTGTGCGCACCCTGGAACGTCAGTTGGCTACTCTGTGCCGTAAGACCGCCGCCGCTCTGGTGGATGGGTCTTGCGAAAACGTGGCGGTCACAGTGGATAACCTGGAAACCTATCTGGGCCCCAAAAAGTATAAGCCGGATGCGGTAAGCCGCCGGGATGAGGTAGGCGTGGTCAACGGTCTGGCTTGGACGGCGGTGGGCGGTGCCACCATGCCCATCGAGGTAGCGGTGCTGGATGGCACCGGTAAGGTGGAGCTGACCGGCAATCTGGGCGATGTGATGAAGGAGTCTGCCAAGACCGCCATCAGCTACGTCCGTTCCCGAGCTGAAGATTGGCACATTGACAAAGAGTTCCACAAGAATAAGGATATCCACATTCACGTGCCGGAGGGCGCTGTGCCCAAGGACGGTCCCTCTGCTGGCGTGACGATGGCCACCGCTATCGTGTCGGCCCTTACTGGTATTGCGGTGCGGGGCGACGTGGCGATGACCGGTGAGATCTCGTTGCGGGGTCGCGTGATGCCCATCGGTGGCCTGCGGGAGAAGAGTATGGCTGCCTATACCCATCGCCTGACCACCGTCATTATTCCGGAGGATAATGCCCCGGATCTGAGCGAGGTGGATTCTGTGGTGAAGGATAAGACCAGGTTTATTACAGCCCGGAGTTTGGATACGGTCATTGGTAACGCCCTGACAGCCGATCCCTCTGTGGCGCGATGATGGGGGAGGGACAGCGATGAATGTACATTCTGCCGCGTTTGAGATGGCGGCCGGTACCTCCTCTCAGTTACCGGTTTCCGGTTTACCGGAGGTGGCCTTTTCCGGTCGTTCCAACGTGGGTAAATCTTCCCTCATCAACCGTTTGGTGAACCGCAAGGCGTTGGCGCGTACCAGCGCCACCCCCGGTAAAACAGCCACCATCAATTTCTATCGCTTGGACACGATGCGAATGGTAGACCTGCCCGGCTATGGCTACGCCAAGGTGTCGGACAGTGAGCGCCGTCGTTGGTCTGAGTTGATCGAGGGCTATTTTGATGACGACCGAGACCTGCGATTGGTGCTCCAGCTGTGGGATATGCGTCACGACCCCAGCAAGGACGACCAACAGATGCTGGAGTATATGGTGGAGCGGGGTATCCCCTTTATCATTGTGCTCACCAAGTCGGATAAGCTCAATAAAACGGAGCGGGCGAAACGCTTGGCGGCGTTTGATGCGATTTTAGCCGACTTAGAGGGTATTACGGTCATTCCGTTCTCGGCGGTGAATGGGGAAGGAGCCGACCAAATCCGGGAGATTCTGGATCAGGTGACCGCCGATGACGAATAAAGAGATTTGGGCGGTTGCTCTGCGGCAATCCGCCATTGACCTGAACTGTCAGCCGGAGGATTTTGAGCGCAACGAGCCTTTGATCACGGTGTCTGCGGCATCCCCGGATGCCCGTAAGTATTTGCCGTTGCCCTTTGTCTGCGATATGGTCAGTTATGGCTCTAACGTGGTTGCCACCATCCATCCGCAGTACCGGGATATCGTAGAGCGCTATCTGGTGTCTTACCCGGCAGGCAACGCTTTTGAAACGCCCTATATACATGAATTGAGTGAGGCTTTTCTGCCACACGGCTTGGACGTTTGCTTTATGGCGGAGTATTTTCTGCCGGATGTGGAGCGGTTGCAGGCTTTGCCCTGCACTTATGAACTGAAAACTCTGCACCCGGAGGATTTCTCCCATCTCTATACAGAGGAGTGGAGTAACGCACTATGTGCCAACCGTCGGCATTTGGACGTGTTGGCGGTAGGGGCTTATGACGGGGAGACACTTATCGGCCTGGCTGGATGTTCTGCTGACTGCGACAGTATGTGGCAGATCGGTGTCGACGTGCTTCCTGAGTACCGTCGTCAGGGGATAGCTAGCGCGCTGACCTCTCGTTTGGCGTTGGAGATCCTTGAACGGGGAAAGGTGCCATTTTACTGTTGTGCCTGGTGCAATATGAAGTCGGCCCGCAACGCCGTCCGAAGTGGTTTTACCCCGGCTTGGGCAGAGTTGACGGTGCGGTCTACCGATTTGATTAAAGAACTGAACAAGAGATAAAAAAGCACGGTATGCAGCTTGCATACCGTGCTTTTTGCTTGCTATAACTGGGTTTTTAAGGTGTGAAGTCGAAAGACTTTACACGCGATTACATAGATTCCGGGGCATCCAACTTCATCATAGACAGGGTGTTGCGCAGACCGATGCGCACTGCATCGCACAGAGCCAGACGAGCCAGCATCAGATCCTGATCTACGCCGGACACGTGGCAGGCGTTGTAGAACTTGTGGAACAGGGTTGCCAGTTCCAAAGCATAGCGGGTGATGCCGGAGGGGTCGTAGTTCTTGGCACACTCCACCACCGTTTTCTCCAGCGAGGACAGGTGGCGGATCAGCTCCCTCTCTTCAGGAGCGCAGAGCAAAGCCAGCTGCTCTGCGGAAGCCGGGACGACCTCAACGCCGGTTTCCTTCATCTTGCGGAAGATGGAGTGGATACGGGCGTGGGCGTACTGCACGTAGTAAACCGGATTGGAGGAGGATTGCTCAATGGCCAGGCCCAGATCAAACTCCATCTGGGTGTTGGCCTCCCGCTGGTTAAAGAAGAAGCGGGCCGCATCCACCGGCACCTCGTCCAGCAGATCGCTGAGCTGAATGGCTTTACCGGAACGTTTGGACATACGCACGATCTCGCCGCCGCGCACCAAACGCACCAACTGCATCAGCACCACGTTCAGGTTGTTGCCGTCCATACCCACGGCGTCCATCGCGCCCTTCATACGGGCGACATGGCCGTGATGGTCGGCACCCCATACGTCGATGAGGGTGTCGTAGCCCCGCAGGAATTTGTTGCGGTGATAGGCGATATCGGCGGCGAAGTAAGTGGGATTGCCGTTGGCGCGGACCAGCACCTCATCCTTGATACCTTCCTCTTCACCGTCGCGGTTCAGGTGTTTCTTGGGCTGATATTTCTCGCCGTATTCACCGGCCTTGTACCACAGAGCACCGTCCTTTTCATAGGTTAGACCCTTTTCGGTGAGAATGTCGATGATCTCTTTCAGCTCACCGTTGTTGTGCAGGGTGGATTCGGTGAACCAACGGTCGTAAATAATGCGGTATTTCGCCATATCTGCCTTCATCTTCTCGATGTTCAGCGGCAGGGCGTAGTCGATGAGGGCTCGACGGCGTTCTTCGGTGTCCACCGACAGATATTTGTCGCCGTGGACGGCGGCAAAGTTCGCGGCGTGCTCCTTGATGTCGTCACCGTGATAGGCGTCCTCAGGCAGTTCTACCGCCTCTTCGCCCAACAGGTGCTGCTGATAACGGATATCCAGAGAAAGGCCGAATTTCTCGATCTGGTTGCCGGCATCGTTGATATAGAACTCACGCCACACCTCGTAACCGGCGGCGTCCAGCACGGAGGCCAGGCAGTCACCCAGGGCGCCGCCGCGGGCATTACCCATATGCATCGGGCCGGTAGGGTTGGCGGAGACGTACTCCACCATAACTTTGTGACCGTTGCCGTAGGTGGAGCGTCCAAACCGATCGCCCTTCTCGATAGCCTCGGCTACGATGGCGCCGTAGTAGTTGGGGGACAGGAAGAAGTTGAGGAAGCCGGGGCCGGCAATCTCCACCTTCTCAAAATAGGTGCCCTCCAGATTCAAATGAGCCACGATGGTCTCGGCAATCTTACGGGGGGCGCTACGGAACGCCTTGGCGGAGACCATTGCCACGTTGGTGGCCAGGTCGCCGTGGGTACGGTCACCGGGCACCTCGATAACGAAGGTCGGCACGTCGCCCTGGGGCAGTTCGCCGGCGGCGATGGCTTCGTTTACAGCGCCCAGGATGGCGTTTTTCAGTTGGGTTTCGGTTTGATTCACGATGGCAGACATTTATGATTCCTCCTGCACGGTAATGTGTATGGTGTGGGCGGAGCTGACTCCGCCGTTAAAGCCCAGGGTATAGCTGAATTTGACCTCGCCGCCATGGTCGCCCAATTGGCAGTCCAGCTCCGAGGTGTAGGTACCCAAATCAATGGTACCGTAAGGGGTATAGTAGTTGCAGTGATGCCGCTGATGTTTCTCTAAGATCAGCATACTGGGGTGGGTGCCGGAGCGGGTCAGGTGGAGCTTGTCTTCACCAATGTCTAGGGTGGTGATGGTGCCCTCCATCCCGGTGGCTTCGGTCTCGTGATAGCACAGCTTCCAGCCGTGTTCCAGACGTTCCAGTGTGCCGCCGGTGGTCATCTCCACCGTGTCCTGCTGGTCGTCCACCGTTTGGGTGCCGACAATCTTAATGATGGCGTTCATAGTTATCCTTTCTTGTGGCCGGGGCGCACCATTTCTACTGCGTCGGTGACGGTTTCGCCCAAAAAGATCTCCGCTACCTGACTGAATCCCTCAGGTTGATCGGACACAAAGAATTTGGCGGTGCCGTCGGCACGGTCGGCCAAACAATCCTGTCCTTTGAGACGGTTAGCACACAGCACGGCGGTCTCGCGACCGGAGTCGATCAGGGCCACGCCATTCCCCAATTCCTTCTGGATGATGGGGGCCAACAGCGGGAAATGGGTACAGCCTAAGATCAGGGTATCCACACCGGCTTCTTTCACCGCCGCTAGATAGCGGCGCACCATGGGGATGGCGACCGGGTCATCCTCGTGGATCCAACCGCTCTCCACCAACGGGACAAACAGGGGACAGGGGGTGGCGGTGACCTGGATGGTTGGGTCGATGGCGTGGAGCGCCTTTTCAAATGAGGCGGAGCGCACCGTGGCGGCGGTACCGAGAATGCCCACCTTGCCGTTTTTAGTGGCGTTGGCGGCGGCTTTGGCGGTGGGGGTGACCACCCCGATGGCCGGCACCGGCAGATGGTCCAGAATGTCCGGGGCCACCGAACTGACGGTGCCGCAGGCCGCGATGATAAACTTCACGTCGTGGGCCAGAAGCAGCGCGCAGTCCTCTTCGGTATAGTGGCGGATGGTGTCCCGGCTGCGGGTGCCGTAGGGAACACGTCCGGTGTCGCCGAAATAGACGATATTCTCATGGGGGAGCAACTGACGCAGGTGCCGGACGGCAGACAGACCGCCGAGACCGGAATCAAATACGCCGATGGGCCGATTGTCCATAACGGGACCTCCCTTTGAAAAACTTTTCTACCAACTAAACATCATACCACACAATGACGGTTTGTGCAACGAAAATATTTATAAAACTTATCTGTACATTCCGGGAGAATTATGGTAATATTGTTCTATATCATCCGTTTTACGAAAGGTGATTTGTATGGATATTCTGGATCCTTCCAGTTTTGATCAACTTCAACCGGTGGAAGCAAAGAAAAATAAGCGGAGTTTTCTCCGGTCTAACGCGAATTTTTCCGGCTTGCTGATGCTGGTGCTGGTGGTCTCGTTTCAGTTGGCGTTCCCGATTGTTTTGGCGGTATGCGTGTTGTTCGGCATCGTCTCTTGGGATGCGGTGAATTTGCCCTATCTGGGACTTGGTAATACGGCGTATTTGATTATCTATACGTTAGCCTACGTGCTGGCGATGGGGGCACCGCTGCTGCTTCTGTTAGGGCGGCGGGGTTTTAATCCGCTGAGCCCCACCAAACGGGTTCACGTGGGCGTTGGTACGCTAGGTTTCGTGACGGCGGTGGGTGTGTGTATGCTGGCCAACGTTATCACCAGCTATTTACTGGCGCTTTTGTCTGAGGTGGGTATTCAGGCTCCGCCACCGCCTCAGATGATGGTGAATACCCCGGTGAGCTTTGTGCTGAACCTGGTGGTGATGGCGGTGCTTCCGGCCTTGCTGGAGGAATTGGTGTTCCGGGGTTGCGTGCTCCGTCTGCTCCGTTCTTATGGCGATCTGTTTGCTGTGGTGGTGTCGTCGGTGCTGTTTGGCCTGATGCATGGCAACATCCGGCAGATCCCCTTTGCCATCATCGTGGGATTGGTGTTGGGCTGGCTGTACGTGATCACCGATAATATCTGGATGTCGATACTGGTGCACTTCACCAACAATGCCATATCGGTGGTGTGTGAGTACCTGGAGTTCTCTATGACGTCGTCGGAGGCCGGGGCATTGTATTTCAACGTTATTCTGCGGTTGATCGGTGCCGGATTGGTGGCGTTGGGGCTTTTGATGATCTTCTTCCGCCGCCGTCTGGAACTGCGCAAGAATGCGATTGGTCTGTCTTTTTGGAATCGGGTATACAGTTTGATCACCGCCCCGGCGTTTGTGGGTTCGGTGGCGCTGTTTATCGTGTTGATGCTGTTGGAGATGTAAGCGATGGATGATCAAAAATTTATGACCCTGGCCCTGGATTTGGCCCGTCAGGCCGCCGCGGAGGGAGAGGTGCCGGTGGGGGCTGTGGTGGTGCGGGACGGTGTGGTGATCGGCACCGGTCGCAACCGTCGGGAGACCTCCGGTAACTCGTTAGCCCACGCTGAGGTGGAGGCCATCGACGCCGCCTGCCGCACTCTGGGCGGTTGGCAGTTGGTGGGATGCACCCTGTACGTGACCCTGGAGCCGTGCCCCATGTGTGCCGGGGCGATTATTAACTCCCGCATCCCACGGGTGGTGCAGGGTGCTCAAAATCCCAAGGCAGGTTCCTGCGGGTCCATCGTGGATCTGTTCGCCTTGCCCTATAATCATCGCCCGGAGCTTGTCTCCGGCGTGATGGAGGAGGAGTGCCAGCAGGTGCTCAAAGACTTTTTCAAGAATATGAGAGCGGGGCGAGTAAAATGACCCGCGTGTATTTTGTGCGCCACGGACAGAGCGAGTCCAATCTTATCACCCAGTTTGCCGGCTCGCTGGATATGCCGCTGACCGAAAAAGGGCGACAACAGGCGGAGGTAACTGCCCGGTTTTTGTGTGAGATTCCCTTTACGGCTGTGTACGCCAGCGACCTAAAACGGGCCTACGATACCGGTAAAGCGGTGGCGGAGTTGCAGAATGTTCCCATCGTGGGGGATGCCCGGTTGCGGGAGATCTTCGCCGGAGAATGGGAGGGGAAGAGCTACTCGGATTTGGAGCGGGATTTCCCGGATAGCTACGGCACGTGGCGTCACCAAATCGGTTTGGCTCAGTGCCCCGGCGGTGAGTCGGTGGCCGGGCTGCAACAGCGGGTGCGTGCGTGTGTCGAGGAGATCGTCCGTAACCACCCCGGTGAGACCGTTTGCGTCGCCACCCACGCCACCCCCATCCGGGTGATGGAGTGCGTGTGGACGGATACGCCGCTAAAGCGGATGCACACCATCCCCTGGGTCAGCAACGCCTCGGTGACGGTGGCGGAGTATGACGAGGCCGGCATCGGCCGCCTGCTGGAGCGGGATCTGCACGACCATCTAGGTGAGTTGCATACGGTTTTGGCGAAAAACGTGTAAAAGAGCGATTCAACAACAGAGGTTTTCTTTGTGTTGTTGGATCGCTGTTTTTTTGAAATTTTCCTCCACAATATCTTGTGATTTTTACTCTTTATTCTTGCATTCTGACAATAATTATAGTATAATAACAAAGTGTATATATGTTGGAAAGGAACACACTTTGCTATGACCCGTAATATTCCACGGGAAGAACTGGATTTACAGCTTCCCTTTTACGAAAAAGTGCGTCAGCACTATATGAATACCAAGCCGGAATCACCCCCCTTGGCTTGCATCCGCACTTTTGGCTGTCAGCAGAACGTGGCAGACTCGGAGCACATCAAGGGTATGCTGGCTCAGATGGGCTTTGGCTTTACCGAAGAGGTGGAGGAGGCGGATTTCATCCTCTTCAACACCTGCGCGGTGCGGGAGCACGCCTGCGACCGGGTATTCGGCAACGTGGGCGCCCTCAAACACATCAAGCGCCGCCGCCCCGAGGTGCTGATTGCGGTGTGCGGCTGTATGGTACAGCAACCCCATGTGGCGGAAAAGCTCAAAGAGAGCTATCCTTTTGTTGGGTTGGTGTTCGGCACCCACGTCATCCATCGCTTCCCAGAGCTGATGTGGCAGGCATTAAATCAGCGCCGCCAACTGTCGGTGACCCCCGCTGAGGACGGTGTCATCGCCGAGGGCTTGCCCACCCACCGGGACGGCACCTTTAAGGCGTGGTTGCCCATTATGTACGGATGCAACAATTTCTGCACCTATTGTATCGTGCCCTATGTCCGTGGCCGGGAGCGAAGCCGCGACCCGGAGATCATTCTGGCGGAGGCCAGAGAATTGGTGGCGCAGGGCTATAAGGAGATCACCTTGCTGGGGCAGAACGTGAACTCCTACGGAAAAGGGGAGAGCCATGGGGTGAATTTTGCGGAGCTTTTGCGTCGCATCAACGCCATCCCCGGTGATTTCACCATCCGGTTTATGACCTCCCACCCCAAGGACGCTTCCCGCGAACTGTTCGATACCATCGCCGCCTGCCAAAAGGTGTCCCGGCATTTCCATCTGCCGTTCCAATCCGGCAATGACCGGGTGCTGAAGGCGATGAACCGCCACTACGACCGCAGGCAGTATTTGGATCTGGTGTCCTATGCGCGCAAGGTAGTGCCGGATATTTCCTTCACCAGCGACGTGATCGTGGGTTTTCCCGGCGAGACGCGCGAGGAGTTTGAGGATACCTTGTCCTTGGTGAAAGAGGTGGGCTTCACCTCGCTGTTCACCTTTATTTTCTCACCGCGAAAGGGTACCCCGGCGGCTGAGATGGATGATCCGGTACCGATGAAGACCAAGACCGCTTGGTTCCAGGAGTTGTCGGCGTTGCAGGAGGAAATTTCCGCTGAGCGGTTGGCACAACTGGTGGGTACCGAACAGCGGGCTTTGTTGGAAACCGCTGAGGATGGATATATCGAGGCGCGGCTGGCCTCCAACAGCGTGGTGCGGGTCGAGGCTGACCCTGCGCTGGTGGGGCGGTACGCCACCATCCGCATTGACGACGCACGAAGTTGGATTATGCACGGAACCGTGCTTTCTGTTGAATAATTTACAAAAGGAGATTATGATGATGGATACTTTATTGGCTATGGCGATTGATTTGGCAACTCAGTTGCAGGCAGACCCCCGCTGTGAGGCGGTGATGGCCGCCACCAAAGCGGCAGACGAGGACGAGACTCTGCAGAAGCTCATCAGCGAGTTTAACCTCAAGCGTATCGCCATCAATACCGAAGAGGGCAAAGAGGAGGTTGACACGGAGAAGATCCGTCAACTGAATCAGGAACTGCGGGAGACCTATGCCGCGGTGATGGCCAACGAGAAGATGATGGCTTATAATCAGGCCAAGGGTGAGCTGGATGTGCTGGTGAACAAGATCCAGTTCGCCATCAACCTGGCGGCTCAGGGGCAGGACCCCAACCTGGCGGCTCAAGAGAGCGCCTGCTCCGGCGACTGCAGCAGTTGCGGCGGTTGCCACTGAGATTTTTGGAATTGTACAGTAAAGGATGGGCTGACCTATGGCGGAAATGACGCCGATGATGCAGCAATACCTGCAAATCAAGGAAAAACACAAAGATTGCATTATTTTCTTCCGGTTGGGTGATTTCTATGAGATGTTCTTTGACGATGCCAAATTGGCGTCCAAAGAACTGGAGCTTACCCTCACCGGTCGCGATTGCGGACAAAAAGAGCGTGCCCCTATGTGTGGCGTGCCCTTCCACAGCTATGAGAGTTACGTGGCCCGTTTAGTGGCTCGTGGCTACAAAGTGGCCATCTGTGAGCAGACCGAAGACCCGGCTCAGGCCAAAGGGCTTGTCAAGCGGGATATTATCCGCATTTTGACCCCCGGTACGGTCATTGAGGGCAGTATGCTGGACGAGGCTAAGAACAACTATCTGGCGGTGGTGTGCGCCACGGCGGATAAGAAGACCTACGGCCTTTGTTTCTGCGATTGCTCCACCGGCGAGATTCATCTGACCCAGTTGTTTGGTGAGGACCTGGAGCTGCGGGTGGTCAACGAGCTGGGCCGCTATTCTCCCAGCGAGATTCTGGTGAATGAGTACGCCTCTGACTGTAAAGGGATTATCGAGTTTTCTGAGCGTCGTTTGAATGGGCATCTGGAAGTGCGCCCTGCTCAGGATTTTGATCTGTCCGGTGCTCAGGAGATCATTCTCCGCCAGTTTAAGGCGGTGTCCCTGTCCGCTCTTGAGGTGGAGGACAAGCCGGTAGCGGTGTGTGCTTTTGGATGCGCTATCGGTTACCTGCAGGCCACTCAGATGACCGGCCTGGAGCGGATGAATAAGCTGGATGTGTATTCTGACGCCCAGTATATGAAACTGGATTTGACAGCCCGCCGTAATCTGGAGTTGTTGGAGACCATGCGTTCTCAAGAAAAACGCGGTTCGCTCCTTGGTGTGCTGGATCATACCAAGACGGCTATGGGCAAACGCCTGCTCCGCAGTTGGATCGAGCAGCCATTGGTGCAGATCGCGCCTATCAGCCGCCGTCTGAATGCGGTGGACGAACTGGTGCATCAATCTGTGTTCCGCAGTGATTTGCAGGAGGTTTTAGCCGAAATCTACGATCTAGAGCGCATTATGACCCGCGTGGTGTATGGCAGCGCCAACGGTCGGGAACTGCGGTCTTTGTATCAAACCCTTTCCTATATGCCTTCTGTGCGGCAGATACTGGCTCAAGCGGAAAGCACCGAGTTGTGTGCGATTCGAGATGCCATTGACCCGCTGGAGGATGTGTGCGATCTGATCGCTGGAGCGATTGTGGACGAGCCGCCCTTTACGGTGCGGGAGGGTGGCATGATCCGCCCCGGCTACAATGCCGAGTTGGACGAGCTGACCGCCATTATGACCGACGGTAAAGGTATCTTGACCCGCATCGAAACCGAAGAAAAAGAAAAGACCGGTATCAAGACGCTGAAGGTGGGGTATAACCGCGTGTTCGGTTATTACATTGAGATCTCTCGTTTGTACAGCGATCAGGTGCCGGAGCACTATATCCGTAAACAAACCTTGGCTAATGCCGAGCGGTATATCACCCAAGAACTGAAAGAACTGGAGGCGCGGGTGTTGGGCGCCAAGGACCGTGCCGTAGCGCTGGAATATCAGTTGTTTACCCAAATCCGTGAGGCGGTTGCCGCCCAGTTGTTACGGATTCAAGCTACCGCTGAAGCACTGGCAAAACTGGATGTGCTGATCTCGCTGGCGGTGACGGCAGTGCGGTATAATTATTGCCGTCCCGAAGTGGATCTGTCCGGCCGTCTTTCCATCATCGGTGGACGCCATCCGGTGGTGGAGGCGTTGTCCTCTGCGCCTTTTGTGCCCAACGATACAAATTTGGATAATGGGGAAAACCGGGTGGCTCTGATCACAGGCCCCAATATGGCAGGTAAATCCACCTATATGCGTCAAACGGCGCTGATCACTCTAATGGCGCAGATCGGTAGCTTTGTGCCGGCTCAGAGCGCCACCATCGGTATTGTGGACAGCATCTTCACCCGTGTGGGTGCGTCGGATGATCTGGCTGCCGGTCAGTCTACCTTTATGGTGGAGATGAGCGAGGTGGCTTCTATCCTGCGTAACGCCACCTCCAAGAGCCTCATTGTGTTTGACGAAATCGGTCGCGGTACCTCTACCTTTGACGGTATGAGCATCGCCCGCGCCGTGTTGGAATACGTGGCGAATCCCAAACGCATTGGTGCCAAGACGTTGTTTGCCACACATTATCACGAGTTGACCTCTATTGAAGAGGAAAGCGACTGCATTAAGAACTATAACATCGCGGTCAAAAAGCGAGGTGACGACGTCACCTTCCTGCGGCGCATCGTGCGTGGCCCGGCGGACGACAGTTATGGTATTGAAGTGGCGAAATTGGCCGGCATCAACGATGAAGTGGTGCGCCGTGCTAAGGAAATCCTGCGCAGCATCGAAGGGGGAGAGGCGGTGCCGGTTAAGCACCGTTCTGCTGCTCAGCCGGTTGAACAGCAGGATCAACTGTCGCTGCTGACCGGTATGGAAAACCCGCTTATTGAAAAACTGAAAGAACTGGACGTCAACGTGCTGACTCCCATTGAGGCGATGCAGGCTTTGTACGATCTGGTCAAGGAAGCCCAAACTTATTAACGAAAGGAGTGGTCGTCGTGGCAAAGATTCAAGTGTTGGACAAACACGTGGCGGAGCTGATTGCCGCCGGTGAGGTGGTGGAGCGCCCTGCCTCGGTTGTTAAGGAATTGATGGAAAACACCATCGATGCCGGTGCCAAACACGTAACGGTGGAGATCCGCGATGGCGGTATCTCCTATATGCGCATCACCGACGATGGATGCGGTATCCATCGTGAGGATGTGGCCACCGCCTTTCTGCGGCACGCCACCAGCAAGGTGCGAACCGAAGAAGATCTGGGTGCCATCGGCACCCTCGGCTTCCGCGGCGAGGCATTAGCCTCGGTGGCGGCGGTAGCCAAGGTGGAGGTGACTACCTGTGCCACCGGTGAGATGGTGGGTACCCGCTACGTCATCCACGGCGGGGAGGAGATCCTTATCGAGGATGCCGGTTGTGCGGAGGGCTCCACCTTTGTGGTGGAGGACCTCTTCTACAATATCCCGGCGCGTATGAAGTTCCTCAAGAAGGATGTCAGCGAGGGCAACGCCGTAGCCGGTGTTGTGGAGCGGTTAGCTCTGTCCCATCCGGAGATCGCGGTAAAGTTTATTCGCAATGGCCGGGTAGAATTGCAGACCCCCGGTGATGGGCAGGTGCTTTCTTGCATTCACGCCGTGTTTGGTAAGCAGTTTGCGTCTACTTTAATGCCGGTGGAATACTCTATGGGCGGCGTGACGGTGTCCGGCTTTGTGTGCAAGCCTGAGTATGCCCGCCCCAATCGCACCATGCAGCATTATTTTGTCAACGACCGATACGTCAAGACCCAGACCGGCTTGGTGGCGTTGGAACGCGCCTATAAAGGGATGCTTATGGCGGGACGGTTCCCGGCTTGTGTGCTGTTTATCAGCCTGCCGGCAGAGACGGTGGACGCCAACGTGCACCCCGCCAAGATCGAGGTGCGGTTTATCAACGAAAAGCCGGTATTTGATGCTGTATATTACGGCGTTCGTTCTGCCTTGGAATCCCGTAGTTCTATCCGTCAGATGGAGCTGCCCAAAGAACCGGAAAAACCGGTGGCTCCCGCGTATGTGCCGAAAGCGACCCCCGTGGTGACGCCTATCCTGGTGAAGCCGGAAAGCCCGGCAGTCGTTCCGACTCCGGCAAAACGCCCCTCCTTTTTGGATATGGTGGTGGACGATCAACCCGCAGAAACGGGAACCCTTGCCGATACCACCGGAAAAGAGGAGCCCAAGACGACCGGGTTGCCGTTGACGTTGGACGATTTGCCGACCTATGAACCTTCTAAGCCGAAAACGGTCACCCCTCCCGAGTCCAGGCCTGAACCGGAGCAGCTGGTGATGGAACAGGGGCCTGAGATTCAGGTGTTGGGCGAGCTGTTTAAGACCTACATATTGGCGCAGATGGGGGAGAGTTTGTTTATCATCGATAAACACGCGGCCCACGAGCGCATTTTATTTAATAAGCTGAAATCTCAAGCCCGCGTGGATGAGCAGTTGTTGCTCACCCCGGTGGCGGTCACTGTCAGCCGCGAGGAGCATTCTGCTCTGCTGGAATCGGTGGAGGAACTGCAAAGCGCCGGGATCACACTGGAGGATTTTGGCGGCCAGTGCGTGTTGGTACGCACCTTCCCGATGATTTTGTCCGGTGCAGACATCGACAGCACCATCCGCGAGATTGCCGCCGGCTTTGTGGGGGGTAACCGCGAGGTGCAGAGCAGTAAACTGGATTGGATTTATCACTCCTCTGCTTGCCGCGCCGCGGTCAAGGCGGGGGATAATGCCCGCCCTGCCGAATTGTTGGATCTGGCCAAGCAGGTGCTTACGGATGAGAACATCCGCTTCTGCCCCCACGGTCGTCCGGTGTGTGTGGAGATGACCCGTAAAGAATTGGAAAAGCAGTTTGGACGCATTGTGTAATCCGTAAAATTAAGTGAGGTGAGCGCCGTTATGGGCAAACAATTCTATCCCATTATTGCCGGGCCTACGGCATCCGGTAAGACGGCGCTGTCCATTCAACTGGCAAAAGCCATCGGCGGAGAGGTGGTTTCCGCCGACTCGATGCAGATTTACGGCGGCGTGGCGGTCGGTACCGCGCGCCCTACCGAAGAGGAGATGGAGGGAATCCCACACCATCTTATGGGGTTCTTACCATTGGATGATAAATACAGTGTGGCACGGTATCAAGAGGATGCCACTGCGGCATTCGAGGCGATTTACCGCCGGAGAAAAACACCGGTGATGTGCGGCGGTACCGGGCTGTATATTCAGTCTTTTATGGAGAACCGTCAGCTGTTTGAGGAAGAGTCAGACCCGGAACTGCGTAAGAGGTATCAAGAATTGGCGGATGCCGAGGGCAACGAAGTGCTGCTGGAACGGTTGCGCTTGGTGGATCCCGAAACGGCTGGACGGTTGCACGTCAACGATCGCAATCGCATCATCCGCGCTCTGGAGGTGTATCACACCACCGGGCAAACCATCGCCGAACAGGTGAAGCTGTCCCATTCCGTTCCCTCTCCCTACACACCGTGTCTGTTTTTGCTGGATTTTCAGGACCGGCAGAATCTTTATGACCGCATCAACCGTCGTGTGGACGTGATGCTGGAGAAGGGGCTGTTGGAGGAGGCCAAACGGGTGTTGGCCACCGACCCGGATGCCACCGTTACCCAAGCCATAGGGTACAAGGAGTTTTTGCCCTATTTCCGTGGTGAGATTTCGCTGGAAGAAGCAGCAGATAAGCTGCGTCAGCAAACCCGCCGTTACGCTAAACGCCAGCTTTCCTGGTTCCACCGTATGAGCGGTGTTCATACACTGTGGGTGGATGCGTGCGGTTCTGCTGAGGAACTGGTGACCCAGGCAATCTCTATTTATGAAACGTTTATGAAAGGAGAAGATGTCTAATGAGAAAAAGACGACAGGAGCGTTGGCGCACCGTGTTGTCGGTGGTGTTGGTGCTGTGCGCGGTATCCTACATCGGTTATCAAGGCTTTCGTAGCGTCTTCTCCGGTGTGACTACCGAACAGGCGGTGGAGCACAGCATATTTGAATCCATCGACGCTACCGGGTTGGTGTTTCGATCGGAGCAGGTGATCCCGGCCACCAAAAAAGGCCATCCTTATTTTGCTGTGGAGAACGGCACCCGCGTAGCAAAACAGAGCGTGATCGCTTCGGTGTATAATGACGTCAACAGCGGTCACATCGAGCAGGAAATGGCAGAGATTGACGCGCAAATTGAGGCGCTCAACGCCATTCGCAAAGACGCCGGTTCCAACCGGCTGACCCTGGATATTGTTAAAGAGCAAACCGAGAAGACCTTGTACAGTTTGGTGCGCAACACCGAGAGTGGCGACCTGCAGGCGGTTGGTTCGTCGCAGTTTGACCTGTTGGCTCTGTTGAGCAAGGAACAATTGATCGTTGGTAAGACGGTGGACTTTGACAAAAAGATCGCCGAACTGAAAGCGGAGAAAAAACAACTGAAAAGCCGGTATCAAAAGCCCGTGGATAAGATCTATGCCTCGGATGCCGGGTATTTCGTTAACGCCACCGACGGCTTTGAGGGAGAGGTGGATAAGGAGAAACTGTGCGCTATGTCGGTGAGTGAACTGAAAAAGCGTATGGAAAAACAGCCAAAAAACGACGCAAAAGCCTGCGGAAAGATCGTGAGCGACTACGAGTGGTATATGGCTTGCGTGTTGCCTGATAGTTATTACGGCGAGCTGAACAATCAACTGGACCAGCCCGGAAAGGTCTCTTTGCGGATGTCCTTTGTGCTGGATGAGGCGATACCGGCGACCGTGATTTCTTGCGAAAAGGATAAGGACACCGAGGGTTATATGACGGTGGTGTTCCGCTGTGACTATATGTCCGCTGAACTGTCCACCATCCGAAAAGAAGCGGTGCAGATCCAGCTAAAAGAGCACACCGGTCTTAAGGTGCCCAAGCGGGCTATCGTCATTGACGAGAATCAGCAGGCCGGCGTCTACGTCCGTGTGGGTAACGTGGCGTCCTTTAAAAAGATCAAACAGATTTACAGCGAGCCTGCCGATTACGTGATTTGCGAAGAGGTCAACGAGGACGGTTATCTGCGTATGTACGACGACATTATTACCGAAGGGAGAGATTTGTATGACGGAAAGATTGTCGGATAACCGGTATGTTTCCGATAACCTCTCCCGGATTCGGGAAGAAATGCAAGAGGCGTGTCTTGCGGCAGGACGACCGGTGGATGCGGTGAAACTGCTGGCGGTGACCAAAACGGTAGAGCCGGAGCGCATCAACGAAGCCATCCGTCTGGGGGTGGCACAGATTGGTGAAAACCGGGTGCAGGAGTTTCTCAAAAAGAAGGACGACCTGCATCTGGATGGCGTACAAAAACATCTGATCGGCCATCTGCAAACCAATAAAGTACGCCAGATCGTGGGTCAGGTGGATATGATTCAGTCGGTGGATAGCCTTCGTTTGGCTGCTGCGATTGCCAAACGTTCTGAAGAGCTGTCCATCACCACCCCGGTTTTAGTAGAGGTGAACATCGGTGGGGAAGAGGCAAAGTCCGGAATCTCGCCGGAGGAATTGGAGGCACTTTTGAGCGAAATTGCTCCGCTCAAGGGAATTCACGTATGCGGATTGATGACAATTCCGCCGATTTTTGAAAAAGAATGCGAAAAACGCAAGATTTTTTCAAAAATGTATCAACTGTTTGTTGACATTGGAGCAAAAAAATTAGATAATATAGATATGATGGAACTTTCTATGGGTATGTCCGACGATTATCGGGAAGCCATCCTGGAAGGGTCCACAATGGTGCGGATCGGATCCGCGTTGTTTGGCAAACGAAACTATTAATTAAAATACATAGGAGGAATGAACATGAATTTCTTTGGTAAACTGTGGGGCGAAGAGCCTGAGTTCGAAGAGGAGAATGACCTGACCCTGGAGGAGCCCCGCAACAAAAAGCGTGGCGACGCGATGGAAGAGGTTTCTATTGACGCCCCCCGCAAGGGCAACAAGGTTGTGAACATTCATGCCACCGCTCAGCTGCAGGTGGTGCTGGTCAAGCCTGAGCGCTTTGACGACGCCAGCGCTGTGGCCGACCATCTGAACGCCAAGCGCACCGTGGTGCTGAACCTGGAGGGCGCGAACAAGGACGTTGCTCGCCGTATTCTGGACTTCCTGAGCGGTGTGGCCTATGCCAACGACGGTCAGATCAAGAAGGTGGCCAACTGCACCTTTATCATCACCCCCTACAACGTGGGTCTGATGGGCGATCTGCTGGACGAGCTGGAGAACAATGGACTGTATTTCTGAGGGATCGGATCCTCTCTTGTATTCCAGAATTGACGACACGGTACACCTGTGCGATAAGCGAGGGGTACCGTGCTTTCTGGGCTTTTTGGACCTGCGTGAGCAGGCGATGGCAGAGGATTATTTATCCCATCGTGGGTGTCTTTGGACCCTATACGGTGGTTATGATGAGGCGGAACGGCGTCTATTGGCGGTGTATCCGGACTATTATGAGCCCTCTGCTGAGGATTACCCTCTGTGTGTGGTAGCGTTTCGCTATCGCTCTGTGCGGGAGATTACCCACCGGGACGTGCTGGGTACGCTGATGGCTGCCGGCATCCGTCGGGACAAGATCGGTGATATTCTCTGCGGAGAAGGACTTTCCGTGGTGTTCCTGCGGGAGGAAATAGCGGATTTTGTCACCGAACAGATCGATCGCATCGGCGGTGAGGGCGTGACGGCACTGACGGATTATTCCGGTCCGCTACCGGTGAGCCACACCTATCAGGAGATAAAGGATACCATCGCCTCACCTCGTCTGGACGCGGTGGTTAAATCCCTTTTGCGCCTATCGCGGGAAAAAGCAGCGGAGCTCATTCGGTTAGGCTCGGTTTCGGTTAATCATCGACCGACCTTGTCGGTTTCGCTGGCTCTGACCGCTCCCTGTACGGTTTCGGTGCGGGGATATGGACGCTATTTAATTGACACCATAGGCCCGGAAACCAAAAAAGGGCGCTTGTTGTTATGTGCTAGAAAATGTTTATAAGATAGAGGAAGGTACGATTATGCTGACTGCAAAAGACATTCGAGAAGTAAAGTTTAACCGCTCCATGGGTGGTTATAAAACGGCGGAAGTGGATGAGTTTCTGGACCGTTGCGCTGACGTGGTGGAGGAACTGACCAATCAGAACAACGAGAACACCCGCAAGATGCAGGTGCTGGCCGAGACCATCGTGGACTATCGCAATCAGGAGGACAGCATTCGTTCTGCTCTCATCAGCGCTCAGCGTATGAGCGAGTCGGTGATTTCGGATGCACGCAAGCAGGCAGACGACATTCTGGAAGCTGCCCGCAACGAGGCAAAAGTTATGCATGAAAAGGCGTTGGCAGATACTGCGGCAGAGCACGAAGAACTGCGCCGCATTCGCCAGGAAGTGGCCGATTTTAAGGCGAAATTGCTCTCGGCTTATCGTGAGCACCTCACGATGATCGGTGTGCTGGAGGATGCTCCCATCGAGCCCGAGAAGAAGCCGGAAACCCCCAGCTTTAATCCTCCTGAGCCTACGGCACAGAAGGTGACGCTGGTGCACGAGCGTGAACTTATTGGTGACACCCGTGAGATGCCGGACTTCTCTGCCTTTGAGCTGAAAGACGACGAATAAAATACAGGGATCGGACCTGCCCGGTCCGATCCCTTTTTCTTGATTATGCGATGTTAGGAGTGAGCGTATGGCTCTGCTTTGGGTAATGCCACTGACAGCGGCTCTGGTTTATGCGGACCAGTTGTCCAAACTGTGGGCGGTTGCCTATCTGAACCTTGGAGATCTTCCGGTTGAGTGGATTCCCGGTGTGATCAATTTCAAACTTCACTATAATACCGGAATCGGATGGAGTATGCTAGAGGGGCAATACTGGATCTTTGTTCCGCTATCCGTTTTGATTTCCCTGTTTTTCGTTGTCGTGTTATTGCGTAGCCCTTTGCGAAAAAAATGGTGGTTTGACTTGATCTGTGCGCTGATTCTTTCCGGTGCCATCGGCAATCTGATCGATCGCATCGGTTGCGGTAAGGTGACGGATTTCATCTCCTTTGCGTTTATGGATTTCCCTACCTTTAACGTGGCGGACTGCTGTGTGGTGGTGGGGGCAATCGCGTTGTTTGTTGCCATTCTGTTTGGAATGAAAAAGGTGGAGGACGTACCCCTGCGTACCCTTTTATTCAACATCCCGGTCAAGAATAAGGAGAAGCAAGATGGCTCAGACGTATGAGTGGGCTGTGACGGCACAGCAAGCCGGTGTTCGGCTGGACGCTCTGCTGGCGCAGGAGTTGGACATCAGCCGTTCTCAGGCGCAACAATGGTTGGAAAAAGGCTTGGTTTCTGCGGCAGGTAAGGCGCTGAACAAAAAAGATAAACTCAAAGAGGGAGCCCTCGTGACGGTAGAGGTCCCGGACCCCGTCAGTTACGACGTGCAGGCCGAGAATATCCCTCTGGATATCGTCTATGAGGATGCACATCTGCTGGTGGTAAACAAACCCAAGGGCATGGTGGTTCACCCCGCGGCGGGCCATTATTCCGGCACGCTGGTCAATGCACTGATGCATCATTGTGGCGACAGCTTATCCGGCATCAACGGGGTGCTGCGGCCCGGTATTGTCCATCGCATCGATAGGGATACCAGCGGCCTGCTGATGGTGGCGAAAAGCGATGCTGCCCATCAAGGATTGGCGGAGCAGATCAAAGCACACTCCTTCACCCGCGTTTACGAGGCGATGGTGGTGGGCCACCCAAAAGACGATGCCGGAACGGTGAGTGCGCCGATTGGGCGGCATCCGCACAACCGAAAGAAAATGGCGGTGATCACCACCAACGCCAAGGAGGCGACCACCCATTACGAGGTGCTGTGCCGTTATCCCGGTTATTCCCATCTGCGGCTGAAACTGGAAACGGGGCGCACCCACCAGATTCGTGTGCATATGGCGCATATCGGTCATCCGGTAGCTGGTGATACGGTCTATGGTGCAGAAAAACAGCCTAAGATTTGTCAGGCTTTGAACGGTCAATGCCTTCACGCCAAGTGCGTGGGTTTTGTTCATCCCATTACCGGAGAGGAATTGTATTTCGAGAGTGAATTGCCGGGTTATTTTACTGACTTTATTGAAAAGTTGCAATAAAAAAAGAACCGACACGATCGTGTCGGTTCTTTTTTATTACCTTATTTCGCTTTGAAGCTATCTTTCAGAGAAACGGAGCGGTTGAACACCAACGCGCCGGGCTTGCTGTCTTTGTTGTCCACGCAGAAATAGCCCAAACGCATAAACTGGTAGGAAGCGGGGGCGGTGGCCTCTGCCAGAGCAGCCTCCAGCTTGCAGTTCTGCAGGGTCTCCAGAGAGTTCTCCGCCAGGCAGTCCAGGAAGTTCTTGTCGCCGGCATCCGGGTCAGCATCGGCAAACAGGTTGGAATACAGCCGCACCTCGGCGTCTACGGCAGAGGCGGCATCCACCCAGTGGATGGTGGATTTCACTTTGCGGCCATCGGCGGTGTTGCCACCCTTGCTGTCAGGATCGTACTCAGCCAGCACTTCGATGATGTTGCCGGCTTCGTCCTTGACACAGCCGGTACACTTAACCACATAGGCACCTTTCAGACGAACCTCGTTGCCGGGGAACAGACGGAAATACTTCGGGATCGGCTCCTCCATAAAGTCGTCAGCCTCGATCCACAGATGTTTGGAGAAGGTGACCTGGCGGGTGCCGTCTTCCGGCTTGGAGGGGTTATTCTCTACGGTAAACACGTCGGTCTGGTCGTCGGGATAGTTGGTGAGGGTCAGCTTCACCGGACGGAGCACCGCCATAGCGCGCTGAGCGTTCTCGTTGAGATCCTCGCGCAGACAAGCCTCCAGCAGAGCGACCTCTACGGTGTTGGGTACCTTGGCTACGCCGATCTTGTCGCAGAAGGTGCGGATGGAGTTGGCAGTATAGCCACGGCGGCGCAGACCGCACAGGGTAGGCATCCGGGGATCGTCCCAACCGGATACGTAATTCTCCTCCACCAGCTTGCGGAGTTTGCGCTTGGACATAACGGTATAGTTAATACCTAGACGAGCAAACTCAATCTGGCGGGGATCGGCCTCAATATCCACGTTTTGCACCACCCAGTTGTACAACGGACGGTGATCCTCAAACTCCAGAGAGCAGAGAGAGTGGGTGATATGCTCCATCATATCCTCGATGGGATGGGCAAAGTCGTACATGGGATAGATGCACCACTTGTTGCCCTGACGGTGATGGTGGCAGTGGTTGATGCGGTAGATGACCGGGTCGCGCATGTTGAAGTTGCCGCTGGCCAGATCAATCTTGGCGCGCAGAGTCATACGACCGTCCTCAAACTCACCGGCGCGCATCCGGGCAAACAGGTCCAGGCTCTCCTCGATGGGGCGGTCGCGATAGGGGCTGACCGCAGGATGGGTCAGGTCACCGCGATTTTCGCGCACCTGATCGGGGGTTTGCTCACAGACGTAGGCCAGACCTTTCTTAATCAGACCGATAGCCTGCTCATACATCACCTCAAAATAGTCGGAGGCGTAGTAGAAACGGTCGTCCCAGTCAAAGCCCAGCCAGTGAATATCCTCTTTGATGGCGTCCACAAACTCCTCATCCTCTTTGGTGGGGTTGGTGTCGTCCATACGCAGGTTGCACAGGCCGCCGTATTTTAGCGCGGTGCCAAAGTCGATGCACAGCGCCTTGGCGTGACCGATGTGCAGATAACCGTTGGGCTCCGGCGGAAAACGGGTGTGCACCTTTTTGCCGTAGCAACGGCCGCCCTCGGCCAATTCCTCATCAATAATGGCGTGGATAAAGTTGGTATTTTCAGCCATGAATAATCACCTCTAGTTTATTTCGAAAACATATCGATTGCGGTCTGCAGACGGGCATTCACCACATCGGGTCCCAAGGTCTGCATAATCGAGCACAGATCGGGGGTATTGCGGCGACCGGTCATCGCGATGCGGATGACGCTGCTCACATCGCCTACGTGGCCTTTCCAGGCGGAGGGGTCAGCCTTATACTGCTTTACGTCGGGGCAGAAGCCCAGTTCCTCACAGATGCTCTTAACGGTGGCAAACCAAGCGTCCTTATCCTCGGACGGGTTGTATACGGTGGCATACTTGGCCAGAATAGC
This sequence comes from Oscillospiraceae bacterium, assembly GCA_015066365.1. Lineage (GTDB taxonomy): Bacteria > Bacillota > Clostridia > Oscillospirales > Acutalibacteraceae > UBA5905. Next base: position 37,015 of record SVON01000001.1, read on the forward strand.
GGCCGCATCGGCAGGTGCAATAGTTTCGGGCAACTCCAGAGCGTTTTGATAAGTCTCGGGGAAGAAGAAGGAGATGTAATCCGGCACCTCACTCCATTTGGCGATATCCTTACGGGGTTTGGCGTTGCCGCGGTCGATGGAGAAGATGCGCAGGGTGTAGTCCATATCCCGCTTCAGCAGATCGGCAAAGCCTTGGTCGTATTCCTCGGCCCAGGCAATCACCTTGTCTGTGACGGTCTTGGCGTCCATCCGGGCGATGGTGGTCTTGCTCACGTCATTGAGCTTCACCAGGTCAAACAGAGCACCGGACACACTCATCTTCTTCAGATTGAACTTGAAATCGGAACGGGGCGCGGTCTGATTGCGACGGCGCCAATCTTCAAAGTCACTGTTGGCGATGGTCAGCAGATACTCCAGTACGCTGTCAGCGGGATAACCTTGCTGTGCGTAGAAGTGCATAGCCGCCTGGGGGTCTTTGCGCTTGGAAAGTTTGCGCTTATTGCCGTTGTCCTCCACCATAATGGGGCTGACGTGAGCGTATTTTGGGGGCTTAAAGCCCAGCGTTTTGAACAGTTGCAGATGCTTCGGTACGGAAGAGATCCACTCATCACCGCGGATGACGTGGGTGGTGCGCATCAGGTGGTCGTCCACCGCGTGAGCAAAGTGATAGGTGGGGATGCCATCGGACTTCAGCAGAACAATGTCTTCGTCGTTTTCCGGCATCTCGATGGTGCCCTTGATCATATCGTCAAACTTGATGCGGTGTTCCTCGCTACCCATCGATCGCAGGCGCACCACGTAGGGGGCGCCCTGCTGAATCTTCTCCAGAGCCTCTTCGGCAGTCAGGTTGCGGCAGATGGCGTACTTGCCATAATAACCGGTGCGGTCTTTAGCGGCCTCCTGAGCCTCGCGGGCAGCCTGGCGCTGCTCCTCAGAGCAGAAGCAGGGATAAGCCAGGTTCTGCTCTACCAAGCTTTTTACATAGGTGTGGTAGATGGTGGCACGCTGGCTCTGCTGATAGGGACCATAGTCGCCGGAGATCACACCGGGAGCTACAAAGCCTTCGTCAATGGTTAGGCCGAAATCGTTCATACCCTTCAGGATGTCGTCGGCGCCGCCCTCCACTTCGCGCTTTTTGTCGGTGTCCTCCAGACGGAAGAAGAACACACCGTCGGTAGCGTCGGCGGTCATCCGGTTGACCATCGAGGTGAAGAACGTGCCCAGATGGAGATAGCCGGTGGGGGAGGGAGCGATGCGGGTAACCCGCGCCCCTTCCTTTAACTGGCGGATGGGATATTTCTCTTCGTATTCGGCGGGGGTGATGGTCACATCCGGGAACATTACCTCAGCCAGTTGCTTATAAATCGACATAGGAAGCCTCCTGTGTAAACTAATCTTATATATTTTACATTTATCTATTGAAAATGTCAACGGATGTATGGTAATATATAGGTAACTTTTTTAGAAAATGATTGCGAGGAATCGTTATGGACAACCAAAATACCGAAATTGTACGCAAAAAACGGATGCTCAGCCTGATCCAGCCCACCGGTACGCCCACGTTGGGCAACTATCTGGGTGCCCAACGTAACTGGGTGCGGATGCAGGATGAGTTTGACGGCATCTATGCCGTCGCCGATCTGCACGCTATTACGGTGCGTCAGGAGCCGGCCAAACTGCGCCAGCAGATCACCGAGATGTTTGCGTTGTTGCTTGCCATCGGTCTGGACCCGGAGAAGAACCTTTTGTTTGTGCAGTCCCACGTGCCGGCTCACTCTCAGCTGTGCTGGCTCTTAAACTGCAACACCCAGTTTGGTGAATTGTCCCGTATGACCCAGTTTAAGGATAAGTCTGCTAAACACGCGGATAACATCAACCTGGGCCTGTTTGCCTATCCTTCTCTGATGGCGGCGGATATCCTGCTGTACCAGGCGGATTACGTGCCGGTAGGAGCCGACCAGAAACAGCACTGTGAGCTGACCCGCAATATTGCGGAGCGGTTTAACGGTGTATACGGCAATACGTTCACCATTCCGGAGCCTTATATTATGCAGACCTGTGCCCGCGTGCGCTCTCTGCAGGATCCCACCAAGAAGATGTCTAAGTCCGATGAGAATGTGAACTCTTATATCTCGTTAAAGGATGATAAGGATACTATTCTGCGGAAGTTCCGCCGTGCCGTCACCGATAGCGAGGCGTGTGTACGCTACGCCGAGGGCAAGGACGGCATCAACAATCTGATGGAGATCTATTCGGCCATCACCAACAAGAACTATGCTGAGATCGAAGCGGAGTTTGCCGGTCGTGGCTACGGCGATTTTAAAACCGCGGTGGGTGAGGCTGTGGCTGAGGAATTGCGTCCTATTCAGGAGCGCCTGACGGTGCTGATGGCCGATAAGGCACAGCTTGCCCAGCTCATGAAAGATGGCGCTGAAAAGGCTCAGTACGTTGCCTCTAAGACCCTGGCCAAGGCCCAGAAGAAGATGGGCTACGTGATGTTGAAATAATCATACGCCGGTTAAGTCAAAGGTGGGGATCATTTCCGTTCCGTTGCTTTCTCGATCCTGCACGTATCCGTTTAATTCTAAGTCCGATAAATGCCCCCACACCTTGTCGCATTCCCGGCGGGTGAGGGGGCGTTGCAATTCTTTGTGCCCCGCTAAATCACCGTAAGGGGTGTACTGGAACATCAGGCTTACCCAGACGTTTTCTACGGTAGCCAACCAGTTCAGCACCTCGATGGAGTTTTGGGTATGACCGGGCAAAACCAAATGGCGCACAAGGGTGCCTCTCTGAGCCACCCCCTCTTCGTCCAGTATCATCGGACCGGTCTGCCGCACCATTTCTTGAATGGCGGCAGAATTATATTGGAAGTAATCCGGGGCATCGGATAGGGCAGAGGAGAGGGAGGAATCGACGTATTTGCAATCCGGCAAATACAGGTCGATGAGCCCATCCAACATGTTTAGCGTTTCCACCCGTTCATAGCCACCGGTGTTGTATAAAACCGGGATGTTTGGCTTGTAAAGTTCTAACGCTTTACACAAAGAAACGGCGTAATGAGTGGGGTTGACGAGGTTGATGTTGTGCGCGCCTGCCTGTTCCAACTCGCGGAAGATATCGGCAAGCCGTTCCGGTGTGATGACTTTCCCGTACCGCTCGTGGCTGATTTCGCGGTTTTGGCAGAACACGCAACCAAGCGTGCAGCCGGAGAAAAAAACAGTTCCGGAACCGCGGGTGCCACTGATGCAGGGCTCTTCGCCAAAATGAAGTGCGGCTCGGGCTACCACCAGCTCTGCCGGCATGCCGCAATAGCCGCCGCGATTGCTGTTTTCGGTTCGTTCTGCCCGGCATTGGCGTGGGCAGAGTGAGCAGATAAAAGACATACCGGACACCTCCTTACACATACACTGTATTTTACCAAATTTTCTTTTCTATTTCAACCATTGAAAGGGGATTTTTCTATGAATGAAACCGTTCAGAAAGTGATGGATAACCTGCGCAAAAACCGGATGGCGGTGGAATACGTTGCCACCAAAGAAGAGGTGCTGCCGCTGGTAAAGGCGTTGCTCCCGGAGGGGTGTAGCGTTGCCACCGGTGGTTCCAAGTCGTTGGTGGAGACCGGCGTGATGGATATGTTGAAAAACGGCAATTATCGGTATTTGGATCGGATGGCTCCGGAGTTGACTCCTGAGGAGCGTCAGCAGGTGACCTTGGATGGCGGTCAGGCGGAGGTGTATTTGTGCTCCTCCAATGCCATCACCGAGCAGGGCGAGTTGTATAATGTAGACGGCAATTGCAACCGTATTTCTGCTATCGCCTTTGGCCCCAAGCAGGTGGTTTTGGTGGTGGGTATCAATAAGATCGTTCCCGACCTGAATGCCGCGATCACCCGGGTTAAGACCATCGCTGCCCCGCTGAATACTAAGCGGCTGAACTGCGATACCTATTGCAATAAAACCGGGGTTTGTATGGGCCTGGAGGGCGGTATGACCGACGGTTGTGCCAGTCCTGCCCGGATCTGCTGTAACTATCTCGTGTCCGGTCAACAGCGTGTGCCGGATCGCATTCGCGTGATCTTGGTGGGTGAACCTTTGGGATTTTAAGAGAAAAAAGCCTGTGCGTCAGCACAGGCTTTTTTGTTTGGCGTATTCCAATAGATCCGTTTTGGTGTTGGCGCAATCCCCGTCCATCACCGCCTCTAACAGCCGTTGGAGGGTGGTGCCGATAGCAGGTCCGGGTGAAAACCCAGCATCCAGCAGATCGTTGCCGCTTATTGCCAATCGGCTAAGGCGATAGCAGGCATCGCGCTGCACTAAATCGTCCAGTTGTTTTTGCAAACTGGTGTAATCTTTTGCGTCGTATACGGCGCGTATCTCCAATAAGGTTTTGGATAACACGGGACCCAAATGGTGCAATAACCGCAACAGAGCCGCTCTTTCGTTGGAAATTGGAATGGCTTTGTGTCGGATTAACGCCGATAAATCCTCTGTGAAATGACGGCTGAATTTTAACCGGTTAGCCATAGCGGTTACGGTTTCCTCCGATGTGTCAAACAGCAGAGCAGCATAGCGAGATAAGGGGGTTGCTTTTACCAGAGCCATGCGTTTTGCCAAATTAGGAGAATCCAGCCGGCAGGGCAGTATTTCCTCCAGCACGTCGGTGTATTCCGTCAGGATGCGAGGGGCGTTATTTCCGCACAGTAGCTTTTCCAGTTCTATGGCGATGCGTTCTGCGGAGATGCCGGAAAGGGTGGGGGCTAGCTGGTGAATTGCTGTGGCGGTGGTTTCTTCGATACAGAAATCTAACGTGGCGGCAAAACGCATACCGCGAAGCAGTCGCAGTGCGTCCTCGGAAAAACGCGTTGACGGATCGCCTACACAGCGAATAATGCTATTTTGCAGATCCTTTTGTCCGTCAAAAGGATCCACCAGTCCGACGTTAGGGTGATAGGCTATAGCGTTGACGGTAAAATCCCGGCGTTTCAGATCCTCTGTCAGAGAACGAGTGAAAGACACCCGGTCCGGGTGGCGTCCATCGGAATAATCCCCGTCCACCCGGTAGGTGGTGATCTCCAACGGCATCTCGTCGATGATCACCGTCACGGTGCCGTGCTGTATGCCGGTCTCGATGGTGCGGCAGTCTTGGAATACCTCCATCGTTTGTTCCGGCAAGGCGGAGGTGGTAATATCCCAGTCGAACGGTTCTTTGCCCATAAGGGCATCTCGCACGCACCCTCCTACGACGTAGGATTCATACCCTGCCGCGTTCAGGGCAAAAAGAGAGTGCAGAACAGGAGTTGGGAGTTCCATCTTCATCGTTCTGCACCTCCATTTCATTAATCGCCGAAGCCGTGTTTGAGCAACAGCAGGTTCTTCATATCCCACAAGGGCTGAGAAAGGTCAACGTAGTATTTGTGGGGATTTTCAAAGCGGAGCACCTCGTCCCAGATGGTGTCCATCTGCTCCTTGCAATAGTTGCGGATCTCCTCCACCGAGGGGGAGGCGTAGACGCATTCGCCTTCCTTAAAAAGCTGTACCATCAGGGGGACGGCTTTGAAGTTGGTGACGATCTTCCGTTTCCAGATGTGTTCTTGATCAAAAATCTCATAGGGTTGAGAGTCATCGATGATCTCGTCTGCCAACGTAATCACGTCGGCAATCGCCTTGTTGTTCTCTTTGTCAAACAAACGCCAAACCTTTTTGAAGCCGGGGTTGGTGATTTTGGCCACGTTTTCGCTGACCTTGATGCGGGGAACGATTTGCCCATCTTGTTCTACCGCCGCCAATTTATAAACGCCGCCGAATACCGGGGCGCTAGAGGCGGTGATCATCCGCTCGCCAACACCAAAGCTGTCCACACAGGCTCCCTGGCGGATCATATCCTGGATAGTGTATTCATCCAACGAGTTGGATGCGGTGATCTTGCAATCCGGGAAGCCGGCATCGTCCAGCATTTTGCGGGCTTTTTTGCTGAGATAGGTAATGTCACCGGAGTCGATACGGATGCCGCGGGGGCGGTGGCCATTGGGGACCAGTACCTCGTTGAATACTTTGATGGCGTTGGGAACGCCGGACTTGAGCACGTTAAAGGTATCCACCAACAGCGTGCAGTTGTCAGGATAATTCTCTGCATAGGCTTTGAATGCCTCGTACTCGGAATCGAACAGTTGTACCCAGCTGTGAGCCATTGTGCCCAAAGAAGGGATGCCGAATTCCCGGTCTGCAATGGTACAGGCAGTGCCACAGCAACCGGCGATATAAGAGGCGCGAGCACCGTAGATGGCACCATCGCAGCCCTGAGCGCGGCGGGAGCCGAATTCCATCACGGGGCGACCACCGGCAGCGCGGACAATGCGGCTTGCCTTGGTGGCGATCAGCGATTGGTGGTTGATCAGCACCAACAGCATGGTTTCAATAAACTGGGCTTGGATGGCGGGGCCGCGTACCGTGATCAGCGGCTCATAGGGGAACACCGGCGTGCCCTCCGGGATAGCCCACACATCACAGGAAAACTGAAAGTTACGCAGATAGTCTAAGAATTGCTCGTTAAACAGGTTTTTGCTCCGCAAAAACTCGATATCCTCATCGGTAAAATTAAGGTCCTTAATGTAGTCGATCACCTGCTGAATACCGGCAATGATGGCGACACCACCCTTGTCCGGTACGGTACGGAAAAACAGATCGAAATAGACGGTTCTCTCTCCGTTGCCGGTGCAGAAAAAACCGTTAGCCATGGTGATTTCGTAGAAATCCGTGAGCATGGTCAGGTTGTCTTTGCCTAATAAATTGGTGTAGTTCATCAAGACACATCCTTTGCTTTGGGTTATCCTATATTATACGCCGGTTTTACAAAAAACGCAATAGAAAGATAAAAGCGATTGAGAAAACTCAATCGCTTTTATCCTAGTTAAAGAAAGAGCAACGTGATGGCGTTGGCGAGGAACGAAGATAAGAAATAGAAAACAACGGCCACGCCAAAAGAAACGCCGCCTTTGGAGGACAACTCAAACGAGGAGATGTCGGGGATATCCTTCTTTGCTTTGATAATTCGATTTTTGCAAGAGGAAAGGTACAGGTTGTTGCCGAAGAGCCCCAGCGCGAAACGCAGGATAAGCAAGGTTACCGAGGCGGCCATGGTGGCAGCAAAAAAAGGGCTGGTCATCATTTGCTCGGTGGTGGGCTGCAGGGCAGCTGCGGAGCCGTAAGCGACACCTATGCTGTGATTAAACAGATTGTAGATCACCGAAAAAGCGGTCTCAATGGAGAACAGGATGCCGCCCATAACGTACTGCTTGCGATACAGCAACCACAAAGGCCCCAATAGGCAGGCTGCCCAGTTCCAACCACAGGATTTGTTCCGGCTGGTGCGGCGAAAACGAGAAATGTAATAGGGTGCGTTGCTGCCCACTACGGCGGCCAACTCTTTGGCAGGGGTGTTGCTGATCACCTCGTCGTCCGAATAGGCCTCGGCCGTGAACGGCGTATAACGAGGCGAGTATTGGTGGACGGGAGGGGGTGGGACGTCCTCGGTGCTATGCCAGTCCTCTGCTTCCAGTTCTGCCCCGCAATGGGCGCAGAATTCGGCGTATTGCATATTTTCGGCGGAGCAACGGGGGCAAATCTTTCCGGCTTTGGCCGATTCCTGAGAAGAGGGGGCCTGGGTGGCGCTTTCTCTGCTCCACTGTTCCGGGGTTCCGTGTTTATCTGCCTCATGGCAATGATTTTCGGTTGCCCAGCAACTGCGGTGGTGGGGGAGTCCGCACTGGGGGCAGACCACCACGTCGGCCTCGTCGGTGAAAGGCTGGTTGCAGACCGGGCAGGAGAGACCTTCATAATAGCTCATAATATCACTTCCAATCAAGCGTCATTATACCAAGATTTGCGGGTTTGGGCAACTGTTGTTTTTCGAATTCATAAAAAATTTATATTTCCCAAGAAATAAAGTCAATATACCGAGAAAATGCATAAGTACCCCTTGCTATTTTCGCAGAATGTGAGTATAATGAAGTATACTAAATTTTAAGGGGAATTATTATGACGAAAGCACAGGCTTTTTTTGAAAATATTGCCGGAAAGCGGGTGGCTATCTGTGGCTTGGGTACTAATAACCCGCCGGTAATTCACCAGTTTTTGCAGGCGGGTGCGCAGGTGCTGGCTTGTGACCGCCGTTGCGAAGAGGAATTGGGCGCTATGGCAGAGGAATTGCGCTCTGCCGGGGCGGAGCTTTGCCTGGGTGACGGCTATCTGGATCGGTTGGACGTGGATATGATTCTGCGCACACCGGGTATGAAGCCCTATTTGCCTCAATTTGAAGAGGCTCGTAAGAAAGGCATCTGTGTTACTTCGGAAATGGAGCTTTTCTTTGAGCTGTGTGAGGCGCCGATCTATGCGGTGACCGGCTCGGACGGTAAGACTACCACCACCACCATTGTGGCCGGTCTTTTGGATGCCGGCGGAATCAAGACTTTTGTGGGGGGGAATATTGGGCGCGCCTTGCTTCCTTACGTGCACGATATTCGTCCCGAGGATGCAGCGGTGGTGGAATTGTCCAGCTTTCAGCTCACCGGTATGACCCAGTCGCCGCAGGTGGCGGTGGTGACCAATGTGGCGCCCAATCATCTGGATTGGCACACGGATATGCAGGAATATATTGATGCGAAACTTAATTTGGTATCCCATCAGAAGTCTGGCGATCGGGCTGTTCTTAACTTGGATAACGCCATCACCGCTCAATACGCTCAGCATTGTTCAGCGCCGGTATGGCAATTCTCCCGTCAGCAGAAGGTGGAGAATGGGTGCTGGCTAAATGAGCGTAACGAGATCGTTTATTCCGAGAACGGTGTGGATACCGTGGTGATGAACGCGTCTGACATCAAAATTCCCGGTGTGCACAATATTGAGAATTACATGGCGGCCATAGCGGCGGTGTGGGGTAAGGTTGACCCCAATGCCATCCGTCAGTTTGCACGCGCCTTTGGTGGTGTGGCCCATCGTTGCGAGTTGGTGCGTGAACGGGGCGGTGTGCGTTGGTACAACGACTCTATCGGCTCCAGTCCCTCTCGCACCATTGCCGGATTAAAGGCGTTTGATCAAAAGGTGATCTTAATTGCCGGCGGTTATGACAAGCACATTCCGTACGATCCTCTAGGCCCGGTGGCGGCAGAAAAGGTGAAGTTTGCTGTGCTGATGGGTGCCACTGCGCCGGCGATTGAAACCGCGATTCGTGCCTGCTCTGACCTGCCGATCTACCGTGTCAGCGGAATGGAAGAGGCGGTAAGCACAGCTGATGGGCTGGCTAAAGACGGTGATATTGTGTTTATGTCCCCGGCCAGTGCCAGTTTTGATATGTACAAGAACTTTGAGGTGCGTGGCAATCACTTCCGTGACTTGGTCAACGGATTGCCCGAATAAGAAAGGAAACTACTATGAAAGAGATTCGTACTGATTGCTTGCTTTTGTGTACGGCTGATGGTGCGGCCGGTATGAAGGAAGTCGCGGAAATAGCCAAGGCGCTGTTGCAGGAGTTAACCGACGAAGTGTTTACGGATGCTATGGGCAACGTACTGGCTCTGCGCCGTTCCAACGTGCCGGATGCGCCGACCATTATGCTGGAGGCTCATCTGGACGAGATTGGCTTTTTGGTCACCCATATTGATGATAAAGGCTTTATTTACGTGGCTGCTTCCGGCGGTATTGACGGTCGTGTACTGACGGCACAGAAGGTGGTTGTCCACGGGGACAGCGACTATAACGGTGTGTTTTGTTCTACACCGCCTCACTTATCCGGCAAAGATGGTGAACTGCCGGAACTGGGCAAACGCGGTATTGACGTGGGAATGACGGCAGAGGAGGCGAAAGCGCACATTCCTCTGGGGAGTCGCGTCACCTTTGCGCGGCAATTTTGCCAGCTGAACGATACCCAGGTGTGTTCCAAAGCGCTGGATGACCGCGCCGGTATGGCGGCCATTCTGCACTGCTTGCGACAACTGGATGATACTTGTCCGATGAACGTGGCGGTAGCCTTCTGCGTGCAGGAGGAGTTAGGCTGTCGTGGTTCTGACCCGGCGGCACGGCGGTTGCAGCCGGATTGCGCCATTGTCACCGACGTGAGCTTTGCCCTTACCCCGGATGCCGATCCGCACAAATGCGGCAAGATGGGGGAGGGTGTGATGATTGGCATCTCGCCCATTTTGGATAGCGGGATGTCCGATGCTTTGATGGCTATCGCTAAAGAGCAAGAGATTCCTTATCAGTACGAGATTATGGGTGGCGGCACAGGCACGGATGCAGACCACATTTCCGCCTGTTTGACCGGTATTCCCACGGCGCTTCTGTCCATTCCGCAGAAGTATATGCACACCCCGGTTGAGGTGGTGGATCTGCGGGATGTAAAGGCAGTAGGCGATTTGATGGCTGCTTATATTCGCAAAGGAGGTATGGCGTGATGAATAAAGAGTTGTTTGCTATGCTTTGCGAGTTGGATGGTGTTTCTGGTCGAGAGCATGCGGTGCGTGAGTTTATTCTCAAAGAATTGGAGTCTTACAACACGCAAAAGGATGTTCGCGTGGATGCGATGGGCAACGTCCTGGTGCATCTGAAAGGTAAAGAGCCTGCCAATAAAGTGGTACAGTTCGATGCTCACATGGACGAGGTCGGTTTTATCATCACTCATATTTGTGACGACGGAACCTTACGCTTCTCCAAGGTCGGCGGTATCAATGACGACGTGCTGTTCGGGCATCGTGTGCGTGTCGGGCATAAAGTGGGTGTGATCGGCGGCAAAGCGTTGCACCAGTGTGAGGACGCGAAAAAGGTGCCGTCTAACCTGACCATCGACATTGGTGCTTCCTCTAAAGAAGAAGCGGAAAAATTGGTCAAAATTGGTCAGTACGGCACCTTCTGTCAGGGGCTGGATTGGCTTTCTGACGATTTGTTCCTGGGCAAAGCGGTGGATGACCGCGTGGGTTGCTTGCTGCTTTTAGAGATGGCAAAAACTCAGCCTGAACGGGATATTTGGCTGTCCTTCTCGGTGCAGGAGGAGGTAGGTCTGCGTGGCGCCGGCGTGGCCACTGAGCAGATTCAGCCCGATTACGTGGTGGCGATCGATGCCACCACCGCTGCTGACACGGCGGGGAGCAGTGAAGAAACTGCCGTTTGCCATATGGGTAAGGGTGCTGTGGTGTCCTTTGCGGACGGTGCCACACTGTACGATATGGATCTGTATCAGCAGATTCGTGCCTGGGCGGATGAAGCGGAAATTCCCACCCAGACCAAAAATAAGATTGCCGGCGGCAATAACGCCGGTGCGATGCAGCGCCGTGGCGTTGGTGCTCGGACCACAGCGGTTTCTTTGCCGTGCCGCTACATTCATTCCCCCGCCTGTATGGGCTCTGTGAAAGACGTGGAGGCGTTGGCAGACCTGCTGGCGTTGCTGGCGGTGGAGCTGTCCCGATGATCCGCCTGGCGCAAAAGGCGGACTTTCCCCGGGATGTCTCCAATGAGGTGTTGGTGCGGATTGATGGGTTGCGGCTGACGTATGGGCTGGATGTCCCCTTCGTACGCTATTACACCGATGGGGAAGGTGCTCTGTTGGCGGTGATGGACGGCGTGGGGATCTTCCACGCAACAGCTGTTACCGATGAGTGGTGTGCTTTTTTGGCGATGAATCCCGATGTTTCCCAAGTGCATTGTTCGGATAGGATTGGGCGAGAACTGATGGAATCCGGCATATGGCAGGGTAGGGTAGGGGTTACGATGAACTATGTGGCCCAAATGCTGGATGCGGCGGATGACGCTGTGTGCACCGCCCCGTATTTGCCTTCTGTGTATGACCTGCTCAAAGAGCATTTTCCGGGTATCTCGCCTTTTGAAAGTTGGTATCCGGACGTATCCCATCGGGTACGCCATGGGAATAGCCATATTTCGGTGATTTTAGAGGGAGAACGGGTGGTCAGCACCGCTATGACGGTGGCGGAAACGGATACCGCTGCCGTGCTGGGACAGGTTGCGACCCATCCGGACTTTCGCCGGCGCGGATTGGCGGGAAGGTGCATAAAATCAACGATTTCTCAATGTAAAGGAAAAGAGCTTTACATATTACCGGTTAATGAAAACGCCCAAAGGCTTTATGAGAAACTAGGGTTTATCATCGAGGGTGGCTGGGCGGAATTGCGACGAACCTAAAAGGAGTTATTGATTCGTATGGAACGAACTTTTTTTGATGTAGATCCCCGTTTGACGGAGGTTTCCGAGCGAGCTGAAGCTGCCGCGAAGGAAGCATTTCAAAGGATTGAAGAGATTACAGAGTATAACCAACAGAAGGTGCTGTCTGCGTATATTCGCCACCAGGTGAGCGAGACTCATTTTGTGCCTACCACCGGCTATGGCTACGGTGATCGGGGGCGGGATGCTTTGGATGAGATTCTGGCGGACATTATGGGTGCAGAGGATGCGTTGATTCGTCACAGCATCGTCTCCGGCACCCACGCCATTACCATCGCTTTGTTTGGCATTCTACGTCCCGGAGATACGCTGTTGGCGGTGACCGGCGCGCCTTATGATACCTTAGAGAAGGTGATCGGTCACACCCAGCCCTGTGCCGGATCGCTGGCGGAATACGGTGTGAAATACAGCCAGGTGGAGCTGAATGAGCAGGAATTGCCGGATCTGCCGGCCATTCAGGCAGCGCTGAAGGCGGATCCTGCGGTCAAAATGGTGCATATTCAGCGTTCACGTGGGTATAACACCCGGCCTTCGCTGTCTATTGAGTGGATCGAGAAGATCATCAAGGCGGTACGCGAGATCCGCGAGGATGTGGTGGTGTTCGTGGATAACTGCTACGGCGAATTTGTGGAGAAACGCGAGCCCAACCAGGTAGGCGCAGATCTGATCGCCGGCTCGCTGATCAAGAATCCCGGCGGCGGTATTGCTGAAAATGGCGGGTATCTTTGCGGTACCAAAGAGTGCATCGAGCAGTGCTCCTATCGTATGACTACGCCCGGCTTGGGTCGAGAGGTGGGTGCTTCTCTGGGGCATAACCGTTCGTTATATATGGGTCTGTTCCAGGCGCCACACGTGGTAGGGGAGGCGCTGAAAACGGCGGTGTATGCTGCGTCTTTGTTTAGCGAACTTGGTTACGGCGTTTCTCCCAGCGTGAACGAACCTCGTGCAGATATTATTCAAACCGTGATGCTGGAGAATGCCGATAATCTGGTGGCGTTCTGTCAAGGTATGCAAAAAGGTGCGCCGGTGGATGCTTATGTGGTGCCGGAGCCGTGGGATATGCCCGGCTATACCAGTCCGGTGATTATGGCGGCCGGAGCCTTTACCATGGGCGCGTCCATTGAATTGTCTGCTGATGCGCCGCTGCGCGAGCCGTTCGCCGCTTATATGCAGGGCGGCCTGAACTACCACAGCGGCAAGATTGGCGTTTTGCTGGCGGCTCAGTCGATGTTGGATAAAGGGTTTTTGAATTTATAATAATGCCCGCAGGGGAGATATTACAATCTGTATATTAATTTTAACCATCTAAACAAATTGACGTTTATATACTAAATTAATATTTAGTATAGTTGAGGGGAGGGAAAATCGTGGATGCAAGGTATTTGGCGGAGGCTCCTGCCATTTTGCGTGAATTTCTTGGTTATATGGAAACGGTTAAAGGTCGCTCGGCTAATGCAATGAACGGTTATTTTATTGATCTTCGATTGTTTTTCCGTTTCTTATTAATTCAGCGTGGGATTTGTAAGCCCTCGGATGATGCTTTTCCGGACATTAAATTGGTTGATTTGGATTTGATCAAATCCGTTACTCTGGCAGATCTGTTTGAGTTTATGAATTATCTAAAAAACGAACGGGATAACTCCAACGTTGCCCGTGCGCGTAAAGCTTGCAGTCTACGTCAGTTTTTCCATTATTTAGCGGAAATTGCCCATAAAATTGATGATAATCCGGCCAAGAACTTAAGTACGCCGAAATTGCCTTCTCGCGTGCCGAAGCATCTGACCTTGGATCAATCCATACAACTGTTACAGTTGCCCGGTCAAAGCAAATATCCCGAGCGAGACTATTGCATCCTAACCTTATTATTGAACTGTGGATTACGTCGCGCTGAGTTGGCCGGCTTAAACCGAACAGATGTTCGCGATGATAATACGCTGCGCGTGATTGGTAAAGGTAACAAGGAACGCGTATTGTACCTGAACGAGGCCTGTCAGCAGGCTTTGGCGGCGTATCTGCCTAAGCGGCCCATGGAGGGCGTGAAGGATAAAAAAGCTCTGTTTTACGGGCATACCAAGGAGCGCATCAGTCTGCAGGGCGTCCATTATATCGTAAAAGGCTATCTCAAGCAGGTGGACGGTGCGGAAGAGCTTTCTACCCACAAATTGCGCCACACGGCCGCCACGCTGATGTATCAGCAAGGTGGAGTGGATCTGTTGGTGCTCAAAGAGATGCTGGGGCACAAAAATCTGGGCACTACCGAGATTTATACCCACACGTCCAATGAGCAGCTTCGCAAAGCGGCGGAATCCAATCCCTTGGCGAAAATGAAAACACCCTCCCCTACTAAAAAAGCGAAAAAATCGGATGAAGATTAATTAAACCCCACTGCACAGCGCAGTGGGGTTTATTTATGGTTTATACCTCAGTTTGTCGGCCAGGTCACGGAAGAGGGCTTGGGCATCGCCACCGAGGTTTTCTGCATCCTCTGCCAAAACGGTAATGATGTAACGGGGGCTTTCCGCCGGAAAATAGCCGGTAAACCAGCTTTGGATCACCGGTTGGTCTCCGTTCATCTGTCCGGTTTGGGCGGTGCCGGTCTTGCCGGCGGCATTGGACAGCTCCGGCTGTGCCCGGGTGCCGGTGCCGGATTGGACCACCATCTCCATCATTTCTTGTAGCAGGGTGGCGGTGGTTTCAGAAAGAACCCGCTCCCCTCTCCCCTTTTCCGTTAGGGTTTGCTTACCTTGTTCGTCTACGGTTCCCAATACGGCGGTAGGGGTGTTCCGGATGCCATCGTTGGCTATGATGGCGGTGAGCTGTGCCACGTGCAAAGGGGTAATCAGCAACGCCCCCTGACCGAACGAGAGGTTGGCCAGGGTCGCCGGATAGAGTTGATCCAAATCCGGCAAAATGGCGGCAGGAGCGCTGAGCCCGTCCGCTAAGTCAATGGGGTCGTACAGACCAAAAGCGGAGGCGGTGTTTAAGAGGGCTTCACCGCCAATTTGCTGGGCCAGTTGGATGAAATACAAATTACAGGACTGAGCGAAGGCTGTCTTCATATCCAGGGTGTGGTGCCCTAACCGATTATGGCAGTGAAAGACGGTATTGCCCACCGTTATTTCCCCGGCGCAGGAATAGGTTTGCTCCGGGGTTACTCCGTATTCCAGAGCGGCGGCAGCGGTGACGATCTTAAATACCGAGCCGCAGTCATAGCCGGAAAGCAATCGGTTGATCAGCGCTCCGTCTTGTTGTTCGATACTGGTTTGTATTTGTTCCGGATGAAAGGTCGGTAAACTGGTGCAGGCTAAGATCTCGCCGGTCTGGGCATCCAGTACCGTTGTGGCGCCTTTGGGCAGATAGACCGACGCCAATTCCTCCAAATATCTCTGGATTTCTGCGTCAATGGTCAGTTGTATACCGCCCTTGCACCGGTCAATGGTGTTGGTTATTTCCAGCGGTTGGTCGGTCTGACAGGCTCCGGTACCGTTGACGTTATAGGTAACGGTGATCTTTCCGGCGTATTGTTCTAACAGGGTGTTATAGGCTTTCTCCATACCGGTTTGCCCGTTAAGGCCGCTTTCGTCCAGATAGCCCAGTAAATGGGCGCAAGAAACGGTGCTATCGTACCGTTGCGGTACGCGGAACGTGTGCAGGCCACGGATCATCACGGTGGAATCCAGCATATCGGTCATCAATAATTCTTGCTTTTCCAGAGCGGCGGCAAGGCGGAGATAGTTTTCGCGGGTCACGTCGTCCTGAATTAAATTCAGCAGATCGGTTTGCGGGTATAACACCCCGCGAAAACGGGTGGTTTTATTGACCAGGGGAGTTAAATTCCGATCGTAGATGGTGCCTCGCTGAGAGGCCAACAGTGCGGTGCGGGTGCTTTGGTTAAGTCCCACCGACAGAAGGGTGCCGTTGTTTAGAAGGCTGGCCAAATGGAATAAAATTCCCACGAAAACCAAAACAACGGCCAGAAAACAACGATGGATTTTTCGTTTCAAAAAGCATCACCGCCGCTTAGTGTGTGCGACGGTGATGCTTTTATACTAATTTAGTGTTTTTTGTAGCGGAGCAACGTGCCGGGTTTTAGCGGTCGCTCAAAGGGGATGAACACCCGCATAACCGCGTGATTAGCGGACTGGATTTCTTCCATCTGCTCGTTGTAGAGGTGCTCCGGTGTAAACGTAAAGGGTCTCTCCCCCGGCTCTAATACGTCCAAAGGCGTGCCGGGGAAAAAGCGGTTGCGCTGGGTGGTGGAAAGCAGACCGTTCTCCCATCCGTCCACCACCGCCGCTACCTCGTAGGCGCGGATATATCCGCCCTGCTTAAGGTGCTGGGCGGGCATACCGAAATAGAAACCGGTGCCGTAGGGGCGATGGCTGATCTTATTCATTTCCTCCAGTATCCACTCTTCCGGAACGTAGTCAGGTGAAAAGCCGGAGGCTACGTAGCCGTCCACCGCGTGGCGATAGGCGTTGGCGGTGACGGCGGTGTAATAAAAGGTTTTGGCGCGTCCCTCAATCTTGAAGGAGGAGATGCCTGCTCCTGCCAATGCCGCTACGTGGGCAATCATATTCATATCGTTGGCATTAAAAAGATAGGTGCCGTTTTCGTCCTGCTCCAGCGTCATAGGCAGATCAGGGCGGGTCTCTTCAACGATGTTATACTTCCAACGGCAGGGCTGAGAGCATTCGCCGTGGTTGGCGTCCCGATTGGTTAGATAGTTGGAGATGACACAACGACCGGAGAAGGACATACAGATGGCCCCGTGGACAAAGGCCTCTAGTTCCAGCTCCGGCGGGGTGTTTTCCCGAATGGTGCG
The DNA here is from genome assembly GCA_015066365.1 of Oscillospiraceae bacterium. Lineage (GTDB taxonomy): Bacteria > Bacillota > Clostridia > Oscillospirales > Acutalibacteraceae > UBA5905. Next base: position 54,064 of record SVON01000001.1, read on the forward strand.
GATTTCCTCCAGTGATAGTTCTCTCGCCAGCACCACGCGCTTAGCGCCCATACGATGCAGCGCGTTGGCGGTGGCGTGGTTGACCACGCCGAATTGGGTGGATACGTGGAGGGCGCAGTTGGGGGCGTAGGTTTTGGCCAGCTCCATGGTGCCCAGATCGCTGATGATCAGGGCATCTGCACCAATATCGTTGAGAAAAGAGAAATACTCCGGTAACAGATCGATATCCTTGTTGCGGGGCAGAATATTGCAGGTGACGTACATCTTTTTGCCGGCGTCGTGGGTCTTTTTCACCGCTCTGGCAAGGGACTCCCGGTCAAAGTTGGCACAGGCAGCCCGCATACCGAACTGTTCACCGGAGAGGTATACCGCATCTGCCCCGTATTGCAGGGCGTATTCCAGACGTTCTTCGTCTCCAACCGGGGATAATACCTCCGGGATCGTGGGTTGATGATTCATAAGGGTTCCTCGTTTCGCAAGACAAAAGCCGGGGCAAGCGCTCCGGCTTTTGTAAGTTTATCCGTAGATGCCGATGCCGTATTTTCTGCAGATGGCTTCGTGCTCGCTATACGTCTGAGTGAAATAGGTGGTATCGGTATCGTAATCCGTGGCAAAGAAATAGCAGTTTTGCACGCTCTTATCGGTAGAGGGGTTCAGCGCCGAAAGGATAGCCTGCAGACCGGGATTGTTAATGGCGCCGACCGGCAAGCCTTTTCTCGTGTAGGTGTCGTAGGCGTCGTCGTTGATTCGGATGCCGTTCACGTTGGTGCGCAATTCCTCGATAAAGAGCTGGGTGGAGCAAAGCTCCAAACAAGGGAAAACCGCGGTGTTGTTCATCCGGTTTTGTAACACTTTGGATACCTTTTCCATATCGTCCTTTTTGGCGGCTTCGCCCTCCACCAGAGAGGCCATGATCAAGGCCTCGTCTATGGTCCAACCACGTTTTTCGATCTGCTGGCGGATCTCTGGGGTGAGCTTGCGGTCCAGGTTAGACAGCATCCGGTCTACGACTTCGTGGGGGGCGCTGTCCAGATAGAAATCGTAGGTATCCGGGAACAGATATCCCTCCAGCCGATAGACGCGGTTGGGATCGTTGGGCAGGGCCTTAATAAAATCGTAGTCAAAATCGTCCTTTTGGGTGGCCTCGATGAACTCATAAGACGAGCAGATGCCCTTCTCCTCCAACATGGCGGCGATTTCGTAGACGTTTTTCCCCTCCGGGAAGGTGATCTTCACCGTTTCTCTATACGTGGGGGTTTGCAGAGCTTTCATAATCTCTTGGAAGCCCATATCCGGTGAAAGCGTAAAGGTGCCCTCCTGCCAAGCGCTGTCCACATCGTTCAACCGGGCATAAATGCGGAAAAACAGTGCGTGGTCAATGAGACCGTTATCCTCTAAGCGCTGTGCAATAGCGGCTGTGGAGGAACAGTCACCGCCGATGGTAACCTGAATCTGCCCGGAGGAACGACCGGAGCCGGAGCTGTCCTTCCAGTACAGATAAAAGAGACCGGCAACCGCCAGCACGCACAGGGTCAGCAAAAGCAAAAAGACGTTGCGCACCGTGTGGCGCTTTTTCTTTTTCTTTAGAGGAGCGGGTTGTTCCTTCTGAATTTCTTCCGGGGTAATGTCAGCTTCTGCGGGGATGGCTTCTTCCGTTACTCCGTTAGCCGCGGTGGTTTCTTCTTCAGAAACGAGCTCGTCCGTAGGGAGTTTGTTTTGTTCGTCCATAATGTTCCTCCGTCCTTAATGGTGGCGTACGGTGCGGCGCAGATACTTTTCAGTTACCAAGAGCTCCACCGGTCGATCGTACCGTCCGTGAGGGAGTGAGCGCTGGACGCAGTCGCTGTAACAAATGCCCACGATGTTGCCCTCAAACCGGGATAAAAAGCGGTCGTAATAACCTTTGCCGTAGCCCAAACGGTAGCCCTGCCAGTCGTAGCTGAAGGCAGGGACTAGGCACAGACCACCGTCTTTCTCTTGGTACAGCCGTTCCGGGTTTGGGATAGGCTCCAGCACGCCAAACATACCGGGCTCTAATTCGTCGGTGGAGTCGATATAGTAAAACTCCATATTCCGGGTGTCCGGCACGCAACGGGGTACGGCGACTTTTTTGCCATCCTCCAGGGCCTGACGGATGATGCGATAGGTATCCACCTCGATGTCGGTAGATACGTAAACCAGCAGGATAGAGTTATTCTCATACTGCCACAGACGGCGCACCTGTCCCGCAATAGCGGTGTCCTTTTCGTCCTTTATTTCCTTGGGCATTGATTGCCGAAGGCTGCGATACTTTTGCCGAAGCTCGGTTTTGATCGGTCGGATGTCGATCAGCGGCATTGCATACCTCTACGGATCTCCTCTGCTTTTTCGGCAGAAGCCAGTACCCGCACCAATTCCAGCGCAAAGTCAATCGCCACTCCGGGACCGCAACCGGTGGTGATATTGCCGTCGGTGACAATGCTGTCCTCAACTAAGATGGCGCCGGTCAGTTCGGATTCGAAACCGGGATAGCAGGTGGCTTTTTTGCCCTGCAAATAACCGGCGTGACCCAGAATGGAGGGCGCGGCGCAGATGGCGCCTATCGGCAGGTTGTGCTCCATAGCGTAGCGCAGAGCGTCCTGAACTATGTCGGATTGTTCCAGGTTCAGCGTGCCGGGCATGCCACCGGGCAAAACAACGGCGGTAATGTCAGAAAGGTCCTCCAGCTCCTCATCGAGCAGCTCACAGAGTACATTGATTTCATGTGCGCCTACAGGCATTACCGTGTCAACAGTAATCGTTTTCACGTCTAGGTTGGCACGGCGGAGAATGTCTACGACGGCCAGCGCTTCAATTTCTTCAAAACCATCAGCCAAAAAGACGGCAATCACGTTTCATCACACTCCATTACAAACTATTGTAACAATCCAAAATGTTTTGGTGGATCTCTTCCAGAGGCAGAGGCTCTCCGTTTCTGCTGCAGGGAATCACGATCCAACCCAATTTCTCTGCCGCATACAACGCGGCGCGGCGACAATTCACCAGATACGTGTTATCCCGTTCGTGAATGTCTTTTTTGCCCTCGTCTCCGTCGTACCGCTTGGCCAGCAGTTTTTGAGATACTTCCAGCGGCATATCTAAGAAAATAACCTTGTCCGGCTTGGGCAGACCCAACAGGCGGTATTCATAATCCTCTAACCACGCAAGATAATTATCCCACTCAGATTCATCACACTTGGTCATTTGGTGGATGGCGTTGGAGGTGGTGTAACGGGCCGCTACAATCGGCACACCGGCTTCATAGTCCGCGCCCCAGAAACACTTATAACTGGCGTAACGGTCTACGGCATAGAAAGAGGAAGCCGCATAGGCGTTGACGGCGGCGGGAGAACCGCCCAGATCGCCGCCCAGGTACATTTTTACCAACGCGGAAGAGGGCTGTGCATAATCGGGGAAGCTGATCTGCCGATAGGTTTCTTCACGGGCAGACAGCGCCTTGTCCAAGAGGTCCAGTTGGGTGGATTTGCCACAGCCGTCCAGACCGTCGATCACCATTAGTTTACCCACAGAGATTACTCCTTATTTTCCAAAATAGCGCGGTAGTGTGCCCGCATTTCGGCGGCCTTGCCGCAGGACATTTTGCCCTCCGGGCAGGCACCGTAGGCGCAAGGGGGACCGGCGTGTTTGAACAGGTGGGGAGCCACCTCCACGCACAGCTTATACATCTCCTCTGCCAACTCCCGGATCTCCCACTGGGCTCGGTTGCAACAACGGTGGCGGAAGAAGTTATGTAAAGACCGCGCGTTCATGGTCATCATAATCTTGGTGGTGCAGGCGTTGGGCAACACAAAACGGGCATCCTCGATGGCTTGCTTTTCTGCGGCTTTGGCGGCGGCTTTTTCCTCCATGCCGGCTTCCAGGTTGGCCTTGAGGTGCTTTTCTTTGAGGATGGCGGTCAGGCTGTCGTAGTGAGCCTGATCCTCTTCCATCGCCTTTTTGTACTCGGCGGCAGCCTCGGGAATGGCGGCGATCTCCGGCGGCAGTACGTATTCAAACTGGTTAGCGGTTACGTAGCGCTGACTCTGCACGCTGTACGAGGCCATCCGGTGACGGGTGATCTGGGCCAGCAAGGCGCGTGAAACCCCCTCGATGCCGAAGGTAAAGCTGGCGTGCTCAATGGGACTTTCGTGACCAATATCGGCCAGCATATCCACGAAATTAGCGGTCTTCTCTTCGGTTAATCCCTCCATCACGGTGTCGATGGTGGCGGCGGAATAACACAGCTTGGCAGAAGCAGCCACCAATTTCTCCGGCAGGTTGGTGTGAGCAATAAGTGCAACTTTCATACGTTTCTCTTCCTTTACCTCTCGTTATAAAGACACTTTACACTACATTATAACAGCAAAAGGGTCAAATTACAATATTCTATTTTGAAATTAATTATATTTTCAAATAAAATGACAGAAACTTTCGATATTTGCTTGCATTTTGTAAATTTAATGCTATAATGATTTGGTAAATGCGTTGACCGAGAGAGTAAGTGCCCGGATCACCGTCCCAGAGAGGATGGCATTAGCTGTGAGCCATCTACGGATGAGGTGCACCGAAGTTCACTCGTGAGCGGCCGGCTGAACGATTAGTAGGCTTGGACGGTTCGTCCCCGTTACCGGACACCAAAGTGTTTGCTTTTGGCAAAAATTAGGGTGGTACCACGGAGCGTGTATGTCTTCGTCCCTTGAGGGCGGGGGCGTTTTTTATTTTATCAACCATTCACAGAAAGGTGGAACTTAGATATGAAAGAACAATTGGCAGCCCTGCGGGAAACTGCGTTGGCGGAGTTGCAAGGGATGAACGATCCCAAGCAGTTGGAGGATTTCCGTGTCCGCTATATGGGCAAAAAAGGCTCTGTCACCGCGTTGCTGCGCGGTATGGGTGCTCTCTCCGCTGAAGAGCGCCCTGTGATGGGCCAGATGGTCAACCAGCTCCGCCAGGAACTGGAGGAGGCGGTGGCCGCCAAGTCTCAGGCTATTCAAGAGGCTCTGCAAAAGGAGAAGTTAGCCGCTGAGACTCTGGATGTGACTATGCCCGGCAAAAAAGAGGCTAAGGGCGGTCTGCATCCCCTTAACGTGGTGCTAGAGGACATCATCGACATCTTCCAGTCTATGGGCTTTGACATCGTGGACGGTCCCGAGGTGGAGACCGACTACTACAACTTCCAGGCGCTGAACGTGCCGGAGGATCACCCGGCTCGCGATATGCAGGACACGTTCTATATGGCAGACGGACTGTTGCTCCGCACCCAGACCTCGGCGGCGCAGGCGCGTACCATGGAGGAGCGTAAGCCCCCCATCCGCATTTTGTGCCCCGGTCGTGTGTATCGTGCCGACGAGGTGGACGCTACCCACTCCCCTGTTTTCCATCAGATCGAAGGTTTGGTCATTGATAAGGGTATCACGATGTGCGACCTGAAGGGCGTTTTGGAGCAGTTTGCTCAGGAGATCTACGGTGAGGAGACCAAGGTGCGGTTCCGTCCCTCCTTCTTCCCCTTCACCGAACCCAGCGTTGAGGTGGACGTGACCTGTTCTGAGTGCGGTGGCAAGGGTTGCCGTGTCTGTAAGGGCGCTGGCTGGATCGAGATCCTCGGTGCCGGTATGGTGCATCCCAACGTGCTGCGCGCCGGTGGTATTGACCCGGAGGTCTACACCGGCTTTGCATTCGGTATCGGTCTGGACCGCTTGACCACCACCCGCTATAAAATCAGCGATATTCGCCTGCTGTTCGAGAACGACGTGCGGTTCCTCGAGCAGTTTGACTAATAAGGAGGGCGACGATTATGTATATTTCTTTGAGTTGGCTGAAACAATACGTGGATATTGACGTGCCGGTGGAGGAACTCTGTGATAAAATGATCCACATCGGCTTTGAGGTAGAGGATCTGCAGGATCTGTCCAAGACCATGAACAACGTGGTGGTGGGCAAGGTGCTGGAGATGGAGAAGCACCCCGATTCTGACCATCTGTGGATCTGTCAGATCGACGTGGGAACCGAAGAGCCGGTACAGATCGTGACCGGTGCTCAAAACGTGTTCGTGGGCGCCTACGTGCCTGCCGCTCTGCACAAATCCGATCTGCCCAACGGTATGCACATCACCAAGGGCAAGCTGCGCGGTGTGCCCTCCAACGGTATGCTGTGCTCCGGTGAAGAGCTGAATCTGAAGGCTGGGGATTTCCCCAATGCCGAGGTCAACGGCATTATGATTATGGACGATACCTACCCTGCCGGTACCGATATGCGTGAGGTACTCCAGCTGAACGACTATATCATCGATTTCAAGATCACCGCCAACCGTCCTGACTGTAACTGTGTGTTGGGTGTGGCCCGCGAGGCTGCCGTGGCGCTGGGCAAAGAGTTCAAGGCTCCCGTTCCCACTTATACCGAAGCCGGAGGCGATATCAACGAGCATATTGCTATCCGTGTGGAGGATTACGATCTGTGCCATCGCTATATGGGCCGTGTGGTAAAAAATCTCCGCATTAAAGAATCTCCCGATTGGATGAAGCAGTGCCTGCGTGCCGCCGGTATGCGGCCCATCAACAACATCGTGGATATCACCAACTACGTGATGCTGGAGACCGGTCATCCCATGCACGCCTTCGACCTGCGCGACGTGAAGGGGAGCCAGATCATCGTCCGCCGTGCCAAAAACGGAGAACCTTTCACCGCTTTGGATGACAAGGCACACACCTTGACAGACAATATGCTGGTGATTGCTGACGCAGAAGAGCCCTCTTGCCTGGCCGGTATCATTGGTGGTCTCAATAGTGAGATCAAAGAAGATACCACCGACCTTCTGTTCGAGTGTGCTAAGTTCCGCCGCGACTCTGTCCGTCGCACCGCCCGCACCTTGGGTGTGCGTACCGAGTCCAGTGCCCGGTTTGAGCGCGGCGTGGACACCATCGGTGTCGAGTATGCGATGGAGCGGGCTCTGCAGTTGATCTGCGAGCTGGATGCCGGTGACATTATCTCCGGCGTGATCGATCGTCACGATGGTCTCCCCTCTCTCCGCACTTTGGTCGTACCGGCGCAGAAGGTCAACGACCTGCTGGGGATTGAGGTGGCGTTTGACACCATCGTGGAAATCCTTAACAGCTTGGGCATTGTGACCACCATCGAGAACGGCGTTCTCTCTTGCCAGATTCCCGCAAACCGCGACGACATTGAGGGTTGCGCCGACCTGGCAGAGGAAGTGATGCGTATTTATGGCTGTGAGCATATCGTATCCACCCCCATTCGCGGCGACATCATCCGCGGCAAAAAACTGCCGGAGCGTGTGATGACCGATAAGGTCAAGAGTGTGCTGGTGGCAAACCGGATGCGGGAGATCTCCACGTATTCCTTCATCGGTAGCAAGGCGATTGACGCTCTGAATCTGGCTGAGGATGATGCCCGCCGTCAAGCGGTGACGTTGCTGAATCCTCTGGGTGAAGAGTATTCCACCATGCGTACCCAGTTGCTGACCAGTATGCTGACCGTGCTGGCGACCAACTATAACCGTAAGACTCAGGCGGTGCGTCTGTTTGAGGTGAGCAAGCGGTTTGTTCCCAAGGCACTGCCTCTCACCGAGCAACCTTTAGAGATACCGGCCCTCGCATTGGGTCTGTATGGTAGCGAAGAGGACTTCTTCACGCTGAAAGGCATCGTGGAGAGCGTGATGGATGCCTTTGGCGCCAAAGCAGACTTCGCTGCCTCTTCCGAGCCGTATCTGCATCCCGGTCGTCAGGCATCCGCCTCTGTGGGTGATGCCGTGATCGCCACCTTTGGTGAGGTGCATCCGGACGTGGCCGGTGCTTACGATATGCCGATTCGCGTGTACGTGGCGGAGATTGACCTGCAGGCGCTGTTTGCTATTGAGCGGCCCCGCACCGTATATAAGGCTCTGCCCCGCTTCCCTGCCGTGGAGCGTGATCTGGCGCTGCTGTGTGATGCCGCCATGCCGGTCGCTTCTATTGAGAAGATCATTCGTACTGCCGGTGGTAAGATGCTGGAGAGCGTGGCGCTGTTCGACGTGTATCAGGGTGCTCAGATCGAGGCCGGCAAGAAGAGTGTGGCGTATAGCCTGAAGTTCCGTGTGCCGGATCGCACGCTGTCCGACGAGGATATCGACCCGGTTCTGAACAAGATTTTTGCCAAACTGAAGGAAAATGATTGCATTCTTCGTTCTTAACCCCTTGTCATTTGCGAAATTATCCTGTATAATAGGCTTATACTAATGATTGGAGGACGGAATGATGTTAGATCGTACGATGACTTTCTCTCTCGGAGACGACAAAGAACAGGCAATGAAGGTTATCTTGACCACCGTCTATGATGCTTTGCGCGAAAAAGGCTATAACCCCATCAATCAGTTGGTCGGTTATCTCCTCTCCGAAGACCCCACCTATATCACCACCCATAATAATGCACGTGCTCTGATCCGCAAGCTGGATCGGGACGAGCTGATGCGGGCTCTGGTGAAATCCTATCTCAATAACTAAGGAGGTGCCTTGAAATGGCAGAAAACACCCCTTTTCTGATGTATAAGGGCCGTCCGTTGGTCCGCTCCGGTAATGTGCTGTATTACGGCAGTATGGCGGAGAAATACGTCATTGTGATGCAGATCCTCTCCACTAAGGAGGAGAACGGTATGACCATGGCGGAGAAAGTTCAGATTCAGCTGATGCTCACCGATGAAGAGGTGCGTATGAAGGACCGTATCGTGAAAAAGAGTGAGAAGATAGGTCTGTATAACGCGATGGATATTGGTAGCATTTGGTTGGAACGCGAGCTTAATAAAAAGTAATATTCCAGCTCAATACAGCGCATCCTCTCTATGTGGTGGATGCGCTGTTTTTTGTAGGAGGATGGTATGAAAACATCGGATGATGCCCGGTACCTTCGGCGGAGAAAGTGGTTTAGTGCCATTACGCTCACGCTGTTTGCGGTGGTACTGGTGCTGTTGACCCTTTTGTTTACCCGGGTGTTAGCCCCGTATCTTGGCTCCAAAGAGGAATTGCGCGCTTTTCTGGATGGCTATGGTTGGACCGGACGGTTTATTTTGTTTGGTCTGCAGTGCCTTCAGGTGGTGGTGGCGTTGATCCCCGGCGAAGTGGTGGAGTTGGGCGCCGGTTACGCCTATGGCGCGGTTGAGGGTGCGCTGATTTGCTTAGCAGGTGTGGCGCTTTCCTCGTCGCTGATCTTTTTACTGGTGAAAAAGATCGGTATGCCGATGGTGGAACTGTTTATCTCCCGGGAGAAAATCAGTCAGCTACGGTTTATCAACGATACCCGTAAATTGAAACGCTTAGTGTTTTTGCTGTTTTTTATCCCTGGCACCCCCAAGGATATTCTCACCTATTTTGTGGGGCTGACTGAATTGACCATTTCGCAGTTTTTAACCATAACGCTGGTGGCACGGATCCCGTCGGTGGTGACCTCTACCATCTGCGGACAGATGCTGAGCGACGAGCATTTTCTTACCGCCGGCATTGTATATGGGGTGACTGCCGGAGTTAGTGGGATCGGGTATCTCGTTTATCGTGCAATCTCTAAGAAAAAGAAAAAGCATTCTGCATAAAAAAGGCGATGCCATTGCGGCATCGCCTTTTTCTCACCCTTCTCCCCTATGGGACATACACTGTAAGTGGGACAGAGTATAAAGAAAGGAGAATTGTGGAATGAATCAACAAGCAAAAACGCCATTTCCGGCGGATCCGGCCTTGGCCATCGCCTATGTGCGTTGGCAGGAACTCACCAATGTATACGAGCCGGAGGAAGCGCTGAGCCGGGGCACCATCTTCCCGGAACTGGACAAACCGTTCTACGGAAGGAGGGCGCGCTATGGTATGCAAAAGTGCCGTTGAAAAACGGATTGCCGCCTATAAGTTTGCCCTGTATGATCTAGGTCTGTATCTGGACTCTCACCCCTGCGATGCACAGGCGATGCAGTTGCGGTGTGTGTACAAGGAGCGGTTGGCGGCGCTCATCGATGAGTATGAGCAGCATTACGGCAAGTATGTGGTCACTATGGCCGATGTGGAGGATTCCTGGGCCGAGTGGGTTAAGGACCCGTGGCCGTGGGATGTTGTTGTGAAGGGAGATGGCCGTTGTGTGGCAGTATGAGAAGCGATTGCAGTACCCGGTGAATATTAAAAACCCCAACCCGAAACTGGCACAGGTGATTATTAGCCAGTATGGCGGCCCGGATGGCGAGATCGGTGCTTCGCTTCGCTATCTCAGCCAGCGGTACAGTATGCCCTACCCGGAACTGAAAGCGATCTTAACCGATGTCGGAACCGAGGAGTTGGCACACCTTGAAATGGTAGGGGCTATCGTGTACCAGTTGACGCGCAACTTGACCGAACAGCAGATCAAGGATAGCGGGTTTGCCCCTTATTACACTGACCACACTACCGGTGTGTATCCGGTGGCGGCTGCTGGTACACCGTACAACGCGATGGCGTTCCAGTCTAAGGGCGATCCCATTACCGATCTGCACGAGGACCTGGCAGCAGAGCAGAAAGCCCGCACTACCTACGATAACTTGATCCGGTTAGTGGATGATCCGGACGTGCTGGAGCCCTTGAAATTCCTGCGGGAGCGGGAAGTTGTCCACTTCCAGCGGTTTGGTGAGGGTTTGCGTCTGGTCCAAGACCGTTTGGACAGCAAAAACTTCTACGCCTTTAACCCGGCGTTTGACTAACAAAAAAAGCAGCTTGCACGTTTTGTGCAAGCTGCTTTTCTTGTTGCTTGTGTCTTATTCGGCGGCTTCTTCCTTCTTATTATTGGAGCGCAGAGAAACGCGGGCCTGGCGCACCTGGCTGACCTGCTGGGTCAGAGCCTCTTCGGTGCGACGCAGAATGTCCTCGGTGAACTCCTGGGCGTTGCGGCGCATCTCGCGAGCACGCTTCTGGGTCTGGACGTGGATCTCGTTGGCTTTCTCTTGCGCCTGCACCACGATCTCCTCGTGGGACAGGATCTGGTTGCGGCGCTCCTCGGCGTTGCGGATGATGTCCTCAGCCTCCTGCTTGGCGTCGCTGACAATCTTAGCGCGGTCTGCCACAATGGCCTTGGCCTGACGGATTTCGGAGGGCAGGCTGGCGCGAATATCGTCCAGCAGATCGCGGACACGATCGCCGTTCAGCACCACCTTACCGCCGGACAGGGGCATCGCCCAAGCGGCGTCCAGCATATCGTCTAACTGCTCCAGGATATCTTCAATATTCTTGCTCATACTTCTCTTTCCTTTCTTAACTTTTCTGTTATTTGCGGCAGGATGCAGGAGGGAACGAAATCCGAGATCTCGCCACCAAACCGGGCAACCTGTTTTACCAGACTGGAGGATAAATAGAGGTTTTCGGCAGAGGTGGTCAAGAACACCGTTTCTGCCTCGGGATACAGCTTTCGGTTGGTCAGTGCCATCTGGAACTCGTACTCAAAGTCGGACACTGCGCGTAAACCTTTGACAATGGCGGTGGCGTTACGCATCTTGGCGTAGTCGGCTAGCAGACCGTCGTAGCAGTCCACCGTCACATTCTCAATGCCGGCATCCTCGATCACCCGCTGCAGCAGATCCATCCGCTCGACGTGGGTAAACAAAGGGGACTTGGAGGCATTGGTCATCACCACGACGATGACCTTGTCAAACAGCTTGGAGGCGCGGGTGATGATGTCTAGATGACCCAGCGTAACCGGGTCGAAACTGCCGGGACAAATGGCTAATTTCATAGGCTTTCCTCCTTTGGGTCATAGCGGTACAGCCACACGTAAGTGTGACCAAATCGATAGGTACGGGCCACCGCAAACCGATCCACCTGCTCCGGCAGGGTGACGGTGTCGTCCGTCTCACACACCAAAATGCCGCCATCATTGACCAGCGGTGCCACTTTGTTGAGCACCGGGATCAGCAATTCCGACGCATAGGGCGGGTCCAGAAATACCAAGTCAAATCGGTCTCCCGGTCGGGTCAGATAGGACAGCGCATCGGTGCCCAGCACCTGAGCTTTTTCCATCAAGTCGGTGTGCTGGAGGTTTTGTTTGATAATCTTTACAGCCTCGGTGTTCTTGTCCACGAACACACAGCCGGATGCGCCGCGGCTGAGGGCTTCAATGCCCAACTGACCGGAGCCGGCAAACAGATCCAGAACCCGGCGACCCTCAATATCGAATTGGATGGCCGAAAACAGGCTTTCTTTTACCTTTTCGCCGGTGGGACGGGTGTTGTCACCCGGTAGAGTTTCCAGTCGTCTGCCACGGGCCAAACCGGTAATCACACGCATATTTTATCCCTCCTCTTTCTGCGAAACGGCGTAGGTGGTACGAGAATGGAAGGTGTCCCCCGCTTTCAGTACGATAGAGGGGAAATTCGGTTGATTGATGCTGTTGGCAAAGAATTGGGTCTCCAGGCAGAACCCCTGGTGTTGGCCCCATTTCAGTCCATATTTTCCGCCTGGCTCGTCCAGAAAGTTGCCGGTGTACACCTGGATGCCCGGCAAGTCGGTATAGCACCGTAGCTGGATGCCGGTGTCGGGGCTGTACGCATAGGCTGCCTCAAGGGCGGCTTCCGGTCGGGTGTGGGCCAACACAAAGTTATGATCCACGCCGCCGGTATAAGCCATGCTGGCGTCTTCGTTGTACAGCGCCTCACCGATGGGCTTGGCCATTCTGAAATCTATGGCGGTACCTTCAACGGGGGCGTATTCTCCGGTGGGCACCAATCGCTCGGTTACCGGAGTGTATTCGGCGGCGTTTATCTGAAGCAGATTGTTATGCACCGTTTTGCCGTCACAGCCGTTGAGATTAAAATAAGTATGGTTGGTCAGGTTCAGCGGGGTATCGGCATCCGACTGAGCCTTGTAATCCAATATGAGTTCGTTCGCTTCGGTCAGGGTGTAGGTGACTTCCAGCATCAGGGTGCCGGGGTAGCCCTCTTCCCCATCCGGACTGACGGTGGAGAAGGTCACGCAGGGCAACTCCTCTTCCCGGATAATGGTGTAATCCCACACTTTTTTATCAAAACCAACCTTGCCGCCGTGGAGATGTACTCGGCGGTCCGGTTCGTTACAGACTAGGTTATAGGTGGTGCCGTTCAGTTCAAACCGACCATCGGCGGTGCGGTTGCAGATGCGGCCCACGGTGGCGCCGATATAGGCACCGGAGTGAAAATAATGCTCTGCTCGATCAAAGCCCAGTACCAAATCTTTGCCGGCAAAGCGGAAGGCTTGAATGGCAGCCCCCAAAGTTAAAAGCGATACCTCGGTGCCCGCTTGATTGGTCATGGTGATTATGTGGACGGATTGTCCGTTTTGCAGTGTGTCGAATTGACGGACGGTGACAGACATAGAGTGCCTCCAATCGTGGTAGTGTCAGGAAACGGTGAAATATGGACTCCATTGTGCATAGCGTTTTTCGCCAATGCCTTGGATCTCTCGTAATTGGGACAGGTCAACAAAAGGACCAAATACCTCGCGGTAATCCAGAATACGCTGCGCATAGGTTTCGCCAATGCCGGGAACCGATAAGAGTTCTTCTTTGGTGGCGGTGTTGAGGTTGATTTTGCCGTTGGGAGTAGCTTTATGGGTTGTTGCTTGTGCTGCTGCGTCGGCAATGGTGGTGGCTTCTGCAGACGTCTCTTCGGTGTGCGACGGTTCTGCATAGGCGATCTCGGTAGTCATTGTGTGGTTGGTGCCCAGCAGGACAGAGGCGGAATAACCAATGACAAAGAAGATGGCGGCGGTGCTAATTACCACCAGAATTGGGAACAGAAACTCTTTCCGTTTTGGTTGCATAGAAAAAACTCCGTTACTTTTGAATTTCCTCAAAGGCCTCGCGGACAGAGTGCACGCCGACAACGGAGACCCCCTCGCGTTTGACAATGTTGGGCAGGTTGTGATGTGGGACAATTACGCGCTTAAAGCCCATACGTGCTGCTTCGGCTACACGTAGGTCAGCGTTGGATACGGCGCGGATCTCTCCGGTCAGACCGATCTCACCAAAGGCGATGGTGTCTGAGGAGATTACCGCGTCCTTAAGGCCGGAAATCAGGGCCAACGCTACCGGCAGATCTACGGCAGGCTCGTCCAGCCAAAGACCGCCTACCACATTGACGTAGGTGTCTAAGTTGGAGAAGAAATACCCGGCTCGTTTTTCCAGTACCGCCAGAATCAGCGCAAGGCGGTTGTTGTCAAAGCCGGTAGCCATACGGCGGGGGTTGCCAAAACCGGTAGGAGAAACCAGGCCCTGCACCTCGGCTAGCATGGCACGGGTGCCTTCAATGGTGCAGGCGACGCAAGCGCCGCTCACGTCTAAGGGACGTCCGGACAGCAGCATCAAAGAGGGGTTTTCTACCTCATTAAGGCCCTTATCCCCCATTTCGAATACACCGATCTCGTTGGTGGAGCCGTAGCGGTTCTTGACACACCGCAACAGGCGGTAACTGGAGTGACGATCTCCCTCAAAATAGAGAACGCAGTCCACGATGTGTTCCATCACCTTCGGTCCGGCGATAGCACCGTCTTTGTTAACGTGACCGACGATGAAAACGGGAATATCCATCCGTTTGGCCAGACGCATAATGGCGGATGTGCATTCCCGCACCTGAGTCACGCTGCCGGAGGCGGAGGCCACCTCCATCAGATTCATGGTTTGGATAGAGTCGATAATCACCACGTCCGGTTTTTCTGTTTGCATAGACGCCAAAACGGTATCCATATCGTTTTCGCACAGCACAAACAGGTTTTCGGAAACGACACCGAGCCGATCTGCACGGAGCTTGATTTGACCCTCGGATTCCTCTCCGGACACATAGAGTATTTTATGATCTTCACCCAAATGCTGGCAGATCTGCAACAGCAAGGTAGATTTACCGATGCCGGGGTCGCCGCCGATAAGCATCAAGCCACCCCGAACAATGCCGCCCCCCAACACCCGATCTAGCTCTTTCATCCCGGTGTGGTAGCGTTGTTTATCGTTGGGAGAAATATGGGCGATGGACTGTACCGTCGCACCGGTGGAGCGGGTGGCAGCAACCGACTGGGCTTGAACCTCTTCTTCCATGCTGTTCCAGGCACCACAGCTGGGGCAACGGCCGTACCATTTGGTGGATTCGGCGCCGCACTCGGTACAGGCATAGATGGTTTTGCTTTTTGCCGCCATAGTTCTCCCTCATTTCATTGTTTTTTCGTTCCAGTACCCCATAGCGATAGCAAACGCCATTTTTTGCTGATAATCGGGGCTTTTGAGCTGTTCCCGTTCCTCCGGATTGGAGAGAAAACCGCATTCCACCAGCACGCTGGGAACGGTAGCGTGGTGCAATAGATAAATTCCATCGGTCGCTTTTTTTATCTCTCGGTGGTTCTCCGGCTGAAGGGTGCTTTGCACCGCTAGTTGCACCGCCCTAGCTAATGTTTGCGAACGGGAATGGTTGCCGGAGTAAAACACTTGCGTGCCGGCATATTTGGGCACGCTAAATTGGTTTTGGTGTACCGAGATGACGGCTTTGGACTGCTGATACAGCGCCAGTCGTGCTTGCATATCCCCGGATTTATTGGTACTCAGGGCTTGATCGGTCTCTCGTGTCATAATCACCGAAACGCCACAAACCTGCAACAGATCACGCAACACCAATGAAATGGATAGGTTGATATGTTTTTCCTCGGTGCCGTCTGCCGCCACAGCGCCTCCGTCAAAGCCTCCGTGACCGGGGTCGATTAACACATCTACGGTGGCAGGTGGCACTTCGGCGGGTTTTGTGCCGGTACAACCGGTCAGCAGAACACACAAACACAGACTGAAAGAAATCAAGCGATTCATATCCATCCCTCCGTCTTAGTGTATGATGAAGAGATGGAGGGATATACAACGATTAGATTTCTTCCTCTTCTTTGGTTTCTTTTGCTTTTTTGAAGGTGATAAACTCAGCAATCGAGAACTGATTGCCACCCATCCGATAGGCAATACCGGACACAGCAGGCACGAACAGCAACGTGGGCAACAGCAGGAACAGTCGCCACACAGCCACATTCGCCAAGGCAGTGGATGCCCCCAAAACCCACGTGTTGTAATTGATATACGGGAAGGAAATCAGGCTGTAGATCGAGAGAAAATCATCCCAACCGGTAAAGCGGGCAACAACCAGCACAATCCACAGCGCGGCAAAGGGAATCATAGCGAGTGCGCCGACCTTAACACCGCGCCAAGGATCGGGACGCTGTCCTTTATAGCGTACGTTGGTGTCATCCCGGTTACCAAACTGCCACAGAATGTGGTATGGAAAAATGCCCAGAACGACCAACATAAGCACCTGGGACAGAATATCCATAATCGTTTTGGTGGTGGCAGAGGGCTCAATAATAGGCTCGGCGACCTGAGCAATCTTTTCATTGTCCACCAATTTCAGTTTATCGCGAACCGTAGAGGTTTCGCCGGGCTTATAGCGGTATTCCAGCTCGGGAACGTACTTGGCAGCGCCGGTGCTCTTATCCTCTTCAATAACGCGGTACCCAACCTCGTTACCAAAGATGCCCACCGCGATGGCGTTCATCGATACGTTCAGAATGGCGCAGAGAACAATGCCGAGTAATACGCGGGTGAATACACTTATCGCTACGCTGATGGTCTTTTTGGTGCGCTTTTTCATGCCTTGTTCTCCCCTATTATTCCAGTTCTTCACCGTTTTCCAGAGCGGTGATCATATCCACGCGGGTTTGGTGACGACCACCCTCAAAGGGGGTGTCCAGCCAGGCAGCGACGATTTCCTTAGCGATCTCAACGCCGATGACGCGGGCTCCCATAGCCAGCATATTGGAGTCGTTGTGGGCACGGGTCATCTTGGCAGAATATACGTCGCTGCACAGAGAGCAACGGATACCTTTGATCTTGTTGGCGACCAAGGAAATGCCGATGCCGGTGCCGCAGATGACAATACCGCGGTCGCACTTACCGGAGGCTACCGCCTTGGCGGCACGGGCGCCGTAGATGGGATAATGGCAACTGTCGGTGGTGTAGGTGCCAAAATCCTCATAGGCAAGGCCGCGCTCCTCTAAGATCTTAATCACTTCGGCTTTCAGTTCGAGAGCCGCGTGGTCACAAGCTAATGCGATCATAATGAATACCTCCAATAATAATTAGATAACTGTGCCGCCGTTCGGCGCCAATACTTGTCCGGTAATAAATCCGGCCTGTTCGGAAACCAGGAAGGACACTGCGTTTGCTACGTCCTCCGGTGTGCCCAGTCTGCACAAAGGCGTTTCCTCCGCTAATGCAGATAAGGTTTCTTCGTCAAAGCCGGCCATCATATCGGTTTTAATCACACCGGGGGCCACACAGTTGACCCGAATACCGGCAGGTCCCACTTCTTTGGCCAATGCCTTGGTGAAGCCGATGACTGCCGCCTTAGCGGTGGAATAATGCACTTCACAAGAGCCGCCGGTCTGCCCCCACATAGAGGAAACGTTGACGATCGTACCGGCATGGTTGCGGATCATCTCCGGAAGTACGGCGTGGCAGGTGTTATAGATACCGTCCACATGTACCGCCATCATACGGTGCCATTCCTCCGGGGTGATGTCGGTGAACAGTTTTTGTTGCGCAATTCCCGCATTATTAACTAAGGCGGTGATGGGGCCCAGCGCTAGCTGAATATCCTGCACCATCCGGTGAACTGCGGCTGTGTCTGCCACGTCGCACAAATAGGTTTGCGCCTGTTTCCCATTTGCGCGGATTTGGTGACAGACTGCTTCAGCTTCATCAATAGAGTGAAGGCAGTGCACCGCCACCGCAAAGCCGTCTTTGGCTAACTGTAACGCGGTCGCGCGACCGATCCCCCGGGATGCCCCGGTAACCAATGCGACGCCCTTCATCACAGTTCCACCGAGAAGGAACGACCGGTCATCTCGTAGGCCTCAAAGTCGACGCCGGTCATTTTGAACATCAATTTGGAGGCTTGTACCGAATCGCTGTCGCTGTATTTATCCGACAGGTACACCACCCGCTTGACACCAGCCTGAATGAGCGCTTTGGCACATTCGTTGCAAGGGAACAAGGTGGTATAGACCGTTGCCCCACGGATGCTGCCGCCACCATAGTTGAGAATGGCGTTGAGCTCGGCGTGGCAGACGTACAGATATTTGGTATCTTTGGGCGCTCCGTCTCTGGCCCAGGGCATTACCTCGTCGGAGCAACCGGTAGGCATACCGTTATAGCCAACCGACAGAATTTTTTTGTCGGGACCAACAATACAGGCGCCTACCTGAGTGCCGGGGTCCTTGCTGCGCTGTGCAGACAGCAGGGCGATGCCCATAAAGTAGGCATCCCAACTGAGGTAATCGGTTCTTTGGTTCATAGCTATATCTCCTTAACAAGCAGTTTTGATACAATTTCGGTATACCGGCGAAACGCACCGGGCAAGGGATAGACGCTTTGTAGATCCTCTAAGGAGGCAAACACATAGTCGGCCGGTAAAGTAACCGGTGTCTGTATTCGATACTGTGCTCCGGCCATACGCCATTCGATGTGGGAGAACAGATGTTTACATACCGGTAAGGCTTCGGCGTTGGTGCAAACGGTCTTGACCGGATCCGGCAGTGCGTCTAATGGCGATTCGGACAAGGTATGCGGGAATTCCCACATACCGGCCAGTAAACCCGTCTCTGCCCTCTTGTGAAGCAAAACCGAGGGCGGAGTGGAATTGGCTATTACCACGGCAACGGCGTGCTGTTCCACGCGGCGCTTGGTCTTTTTGATGCGTACCGGAAGGTGCTGGGTCAAGCCTTCGCGAAAAGCAACACACTCGTGGCGGAGCGGGCACGTATGACACTTTGGTGTACCGGCGGGCAGGCATACCGTCTCTCCCAATTCCATCAACGCCTGGTTAAATCGACCTGGTTGCCGTTCCGGAATTAATTGCCACGTAAGATCGGTGAACTTCTTCTTTCCGGCTGTGGAGAGAACGTCGGTATTGTCGCCGGTCAGACGAGCAAGCACCCGCATAACGTTGCCATCCACCGCGGGTGCGGGGATGGAGAATGCAATAGAGGCGATGGCGCCGGCGGTATAATCCCCTATGCCGGGCAGGGTGCGTAGTTTGTCATAATCCGGAGGGAGATCACCGTCGTATAGTTGGACCATCGTTTGGGCGGCTTTCTGAAGGTTTCTGGCTCTGGAATAGTAGCCAAGCCCTTCCCAGAGTTTCAATAAGGACTCCGTATCGATCTCGGCCAAAGCGTGTACGTCCGGTAACGCAGCAATAAAGCGGTGATAATACGGAATGACCGCCTCTATGCGTGTTTGCTGTAACATAATTTCAGAGATCCAGACGTGATACGGGGTGGCATCAACGCGCCACGGTAGTGGGCGAAAATGGGTGGAATACCACGCAAGCAAAGGTTTGGTTATGCGTTCAGCATCCACTCTGTCACCTCCAAAAGCAACCAAGATATACATATAAATTAGTATAACATATAATCAGACAATTGACAACATAAAAAAACACCTTTGTCAAAAAAATCGACAAAGGTGTTTTTGAGGATTATTTTGTGCCGAAGATGCGGTCACCGGCATCGCCGAGACCGGGCAAGATATAGCCATTTTCGTTAAGGCGATCATCCAGGTTGGCGCAGTACACCTGTACATCCGGATGCTTTTCGGTTAGAAATTTCAGTCCTTCCGGAGCGGCGATGATGCACATAAATTTGATGGAGCGAGGATGCTTCTGCTTGATTTGGTCAATAGCATCCACCGCAGAGCCACCGGTAGCCAGCATCGGGTCCAAAACGATGACATCTCGATCCTCGATGTCCTTAGGCAGCTTGCAGTAATAAGGGTGTGGAATCAGGGTCTCCTCATCGCGGTACATACCGATATGACCAACACGAGCGGAGGGC
This sequence comes from Oscillospiraceae bacterium, assembly GCA_015066365.1. Taxonomy (GTDB): domain Bacteria; phylum Bacillota; class Clostridia; order Oscillospirales; family Acutalibacteraceae; genus UBA5905. The sequence continues at coordinate 73,959 of SVON01000001.1, forward strand.
ACTAATTCCAGCGCACCGTCCACCATACCCAAACCGGCGCGCAGAATCGGGACAAAAGCCAGTTTGCGACCGGCAATGACTTTCCCCTTGGCAATGGTGAGGGGTGTTTGTACGTCCACCACGCAGGTGGGGAGATCGCGGGTGGCTTCGTACACCAGCAGTTCAGTGATTTCCTTAATCAGTCCACGGAACTGATTGGACGGGGTATTAACGTCTCGGAGCATGCTGAGTTTGTGCTGAATCAACGGGTGGTCTGCAATAAAGGGTTCCTTAGCCATAATCATTCCTCCTATATCAAAATTCTATTTGCTTGCTAACTTGCTGTTTAGTTCTCTTTCCGCTTGTGGTAATCGTAAGTATTCCGGTAAAAGGTCTTCGGCGGTAACCGTTTCGTCAGAGAGGAGCTTTTCCATAGCAACTAAGGCGGTGCCGCTGGCGTTTTGGTAGCGCACCGGTGCGGGAGCCAAAGAAAGTTGCGGGATAGTGCTATTCAATGCTTTGTAGGTGAGTTCGCTACCGTCCCCCACCAAGATGATGGGACGATCCTGATTCTTGAGCATTTCTTCCAGTTGGTTAAGGGTCAAGGCAGCGTCTGCGGTGAGGCGCACCGGCTTACCTGCCTGGTTTATCTCAAACAAAGCGGTGTATACCTGTTGACACCGCGCGTCCATCGTGCCGCAAACAAGCGTACCACAAGGTGCCGACACCTGAACCGCCATCGCCTCCAGCGTAGAGACGGAAACACAGGGTAGATTATCTGTGAAGGCTAATCCCTTTACAGCGGAGACCCCGATGCGCACTCCGGTGAACGAGCCCGGTCCGGCATTGACAGCGACGGCGTCCAGTTGGTTGACGGTCAAACCGGTAATTTCAAGCAAATGCTGAATCATCGGCATTAAAGTTTGACTATGGGTCAGGCCATTATTGACGTAAAAGGAGCCGAGTATACGTTGGTCTTGTGCGATGGCGCAGGATACCGGTTTTGCTGAGGTATCCACCGCTAAAATAATTGGCATTGACGTCACTCTCTTTCGATCAGTCTTGTGTGTTCGTCTACTCTCTGAATGTGCAGACGAATGGTTTCTTCCGGTAGTGCGGCTTCGATATTTTCGCTCCACTCTACCACGAGGATGCAACCGGCATCCAGATAATCAAAAAAACCGGTTGCATAAAGATCGTCCCACGTTTTAACCCGGAACATATCAAAATGAATGAGGGGCGGGTTTCCACCGTAGTCGTGTACAAGAGCAAAGGTGGGGCTGGATACTTCCTCGCGACGGAGTCCTCTGCCTGCGGCGATACCGCGTACCATGGCGGTCTTCCCCATGCCCATCCCGCCAAAAAAGGCGACAACAGTTCCGCCGGTCAATTCTTGGGCGAGGCGATAGCCATATTCTTCTGTAGCGGCTACGGATTCTGAGCGAAATACCTGGCTCATCGCGCCTTCACCTCGTTTCATTGTATAAAAAGCGTGAAATTTCCCTACATTTCTTGTATTATATCATAACTTTTGAAATAATGAAAGAGAAATCTTGCAAGTTATAGAAAAGTTCGTTATAATAATAGCGTTATGAACAGATTTGACAGAAAGGAGGTTCTACTATGCGCTATGGAAAACGTTCCGCTTTTGATGGTCTTCGCTCGTTTGTGCGCTATTCTAATTTGCGTCTCATTCTGTTGTGCATTTTAGCCTCCGCGTTCGGCTGTATTTTAGTCTATTCTTGGTCTTACGGTGTGGGTCAAGGTTTTGGCGGCGTGTCCATTCAGATCATCGCTTCAATTCTCGGTTTTCTAATTGCTTTGTTTATCTCTCGTGTGGATTATGAAAACATCTGCGCGTTATGGCCGCTTTGGACAGGCTTCTCCCTCTTGCTGGTGTTGCTCACTTACACACCCTTGGGGCTTAATGCTGCCGGAACAGACGACACCGCGTGGCTGGCTATTGGCCCCATCACGTTCCAACCGTCCGAGTTGTTGAAAATCAGTTTTATTATTTCAATGTCGATGCACTTAGTAAAGGTGCAGGAGCACATCCGAGAGTTCAAAACGGTTCTTCTGTTGGGAATGCACGGCGCGTTCCATATTTTTCTGGTGTTTTTACAGGGTGATGATGGAACGGCGTTGGTGTTTATTGCCATCTTCTTGTCGATGATGTTGGTAAGCGGTGTCAATCTGCTGTACTTCATTATTGGGTTTGCCGGTGTGTTTTCGGCGATCCCGATACTTTGGACCTTCTTTATGAGTGATGATAAGAAAGCGCGGTTTCTGTGCATTCTTCCCGGATATATTGATCGGTTTTTAGAGACGGAGGGTTGGCAACAGTTTGAGGCGTTGAAATCCATTGGCTCCGGGCAATTGACCGGTGTGGGATATCTGGAGGGACATAATCCGGATCTGTTTGCGCGGAATAACGATTTGATTTTCATTGTTGCGGCAGAAGAGTTCGGTTTTATTGGCGGTATGCTGCTGTTTGTGTTGATTGCGTTGTTGGTGTACGAGCTGTATCGTTCTGCCAGAATGGCACAAGATGCATTGGGTTCGTATCTCTGCATTGGTATGATGGCACTGATCGGTTTTCAGTCGCTGATCAATCTGGGAATGAACCTGCGTGTTTTGCCGGTTATCGGCATTACTCTCCCCTTCTTTAGTGACGGAGGAAGTTCGGTGTTGACCTTATATCTCGGTATTGGTCTTGCGCTGAGCGTTTCCTTTTCGGAACGAACACGACGAAGAAACGGACTTTCCCGAATGTAAAAAAAGAACCCGCCAACGGCGGGTTCTTTTTTTGTTACATTACTCTTCGATGGCGTCGACGATATCCTCGTCATCCATGTCAAAACTGTTGTAATCGTCAACGTCGTAGTCAAAAGCCTCCTGCTCACACCAAGCTTTTCTCTTGGCGCGGGCACGCAGAACCAGAACCACGATGGTGGTGATGGCGGCCACAACAGCGGCGATGATCGCAATAGTTACCCAACGGGATTTGGTGCTCTTTTCCATAATTAGACCTCCTTAGAATATCGGTTGAATTGATTTATAACCAGTATACCTTAAATGGGACAAAAAGTCAATAGTGACAATTTGGAAGACGTTACTCCTGGGTTTTCAAAGCCGCGTTGTCGTCATCCATCAGCGCCTTGAATTCGGCGCCGTCCATCTTTTCGTCCACCATTAGACGTTCTGCTACGGCTACCAGTTTATCCATATGAGCGTTCAGCTTTTGCTCGGTGGCGGTATAAGCCTCGGACAGCATACGGTGCACCTCGGCGTCAATTTGAGCGGCAATCTCTTCCGAGTGATTACGGGTGTGGCCAAAATCACGGCCTAGGAACACTTCGTCACTGTCAGAGCCGGCATAACAGATGGGACCCAACTTTTCGCTCATACCGAATTTGGTAATCATTTTTCGAGCGATTTCGGTGGCACGCTCAATGTCGTTGGAGGCACCGGTGGAAATATCCTCCAGTGTCAAGGCTTCAGCCACACGACCGCCTAACAGGACTTGGATGTCTTCCAGCATCTCGTTACGGCACTTGTAGGAGCGATCCTGCTGCGGCAGGCTCATCGTATAACCGCCGGCCATACCACGAGGAATGATGGAAATCTGGTGCACCGGATCTTGGGTGTCGCAGAAATAGGTTACAACCGCGTGACCGGCTTCGTGATAGGCGGTCAGCTTCTTCTCTTTTTCGGTCATTACATGGCTGCGCTTTTCGGTGCCGACCACCACCTTGACGGTGGCCTCGTCGATCTCCTCCATCGTGATGGCGTGGAGATTGCGGCGCGCAGCCAGCAGGGCGGCCTCGTTCAGCAGGTTTTCCAGATCCGCGCCGGTGAAACCGGCGGTGGACTTGGCCACCACAGACAGGTCAACGTCAGGGGCAAGAGGCTTGCCCTTAGCATGCACCTTAAGGATTTCTTCACGCCCCTTCAGGTCAGGGGTGTTGACCACAACCTGACGGTCAAAACGACCGGGACGCATCAAGGCGTGGTCCAGCACGTCCGGACGGTTGGTGGCGGCGATCATAATGATGCCCTCGTTACCGCTAAAACCATCCATCTCCACCAGCAGCTGGTTGAGGGTCTGCTCGCGTTCGTCGTGACCGCCGCCCAAACCGGCGCCGCGCTGACGGCCCACAGCATCGATCTCATCGATAAAGATGATGCAGGGGGCGTTTTTCTTAGCTTGGTCAAACAAGTCGCGGACACGGGAGGCGCCTACGCCCACGTACATCTCTACAAAGTCGGAGCCGGACATAGAGAAGAACGGCACGCCGGCTTCGCCGGCTACGGCTCGTGCCAACAGGGTTTTGCCGGTACCGGGAGGGCCCACCAGCAGAACCCCCTTGGGGACTCGGGCACCCAATTCGGTGAAGCGGCGGGGGTTCTTGAGGAATTCCACCACTTCCTGCAGTTCTTCTTTTTCTTCGTCGGCACCCGCCACGTCGTCAAAGGTGGTCTTACGCTTATCGTCAGAGGCTTGCTTGATCTTAGCCTTACCAAAGCCAAGGATTTTGCCGGGACCACCATCCATCGAGCCAAAGGAGCGACGCAGAGAGGCGAACATCAGCACCATCATCAGCACCATCAGGATGATGGGGAGCCAGTTGGCGATCCAGGAGCTGTCGGTAGGTGCGATATAGTTGTATTTTACATCGTTTTCGGTTGTTTCGTCCCGGTTAGCCGGATTCACCAAATCTTTCATAATTTGAGAATCAAAATGGCTGACGTTGGGGACCGAATAGGTCAGAACGTCGTTTTTGTCTACCTTACCGTCCTTGTTTACGTCGGTACGGACGTTTGGACGTAGTAAAATATCTAACTGACCGGTACCCTGATCCAGAGTGAATTCCTCGACTTGACCTAATTCAAAATAGTGAATGTAGTCGGAATACACCTTGTCGTCAGCGTTGTTACCTCCGCCTAAGCAAGAGGACAGCGCCAAAAACAAGGCGATCGGAATGCCAATGAGCAAGGCAATTCTGAGAAACGTCTTGCCGGAGTTGTTCTTTTTAGGTTCCATTATTTCGCTCCTATCGTTGGTATATTTGCGGCGTTATTGGACTCGAATTACCAATAATCGCTTGGTTTCTGGGGTGATGACCGCTCTTTGGTCACAGGCGTAACCGGGTATAAGCAGTACGCCGGTATCGTCACAAAGGAGCGGATAACCGTCCCGCTTTTGCGCAGGTATTTTCCATTCGTTCATCAGCTTTTTGAGACTTTTATGGATACCGCGCCCAGCCAAATGTAGGGTGTCCCCCGTTTGGCGGGGGCGTAAGCACAAACCGCCTTGTATTGTATCATAATCTATCGCGCTATTGGCGAATAAATTATGAACTTTGGCGGCATCGGAGACCGGCAATAAAGAAATCGTATACTGCTGATTGTTAAAGGTTAGGGTTGTGGGCAGTACGGTGATGGGAATTGCTACCGGCTTTTCCGGTGCTGGTTCAGCGAGTTTTGTCATGGTGAGAGCACCGTCGTGTACCAACACTACGTGCTTGTCCGGTAACAAGGCTTTGCCGGTGCCGGAAAGGATGAGGTGCTCTACGGCGCGAATGTGTGTCTCCTCTACCGATTTCAATTGATGCTGACGTAACAGCAGGCGGATGGCTCTGCGTCGCAGCGCCCCTGCCGCTTCTCGCAAGGGCTGGATGCAGAGAACTTCGCCCTTGGTAGCGTGATCTAATAGTTGGCGAGAAAGTTCATCCAACAGGGCGACGTCTTCTGCAATATGGTTTTGGAAGCGTAGCAACGAGGCGTCTACCGCCGGGTTGATTTCGCGCAACAGCGGCAACACTTGGTGGCGCATACGGTTGCGGGTGAACTGCATATCCAAATTGGTTTCATCCAGGACGTAAGGCACCTTGTTGGTATTACAATAGCTTAAGATTTCTTCCCTGTTACAAGCTAGCAGAGGACGGCAGACGTAGTTGCGCTTGACCGGAATGCCTTGCAAAGCGTCTAACCCACAGCCCCGCACCAAATGCATCAGCATGGTCTCAGACTGATCCGAAGCGGTGTGGGCGGTGACGATCCAGTCTGCCCCGATCTCTTGCCGTAATTGCTCAAAGCGCAGATAGCGGATTTCGCGCCCAGCTTCTTCCAGCGTGAGGTTGTGCTCTTTGGCAAAACGACCAACATCTTCTCGGTATACGGTGAGCGGAATGCTATGCTCCGTACAATACCCGCGCACAAAATCCTCGTCCCGCTGTGCCGCTTCACCTCGCAGTCCGTGGTTAAGATGCACCGCGGAGAGGTGTAGACCGGGTTGTGGCCAATGGGCCAGTGTATGCAGAAGTGCCATAGAATCCGGTCCGCCGGAAACGGCTACCAGCAGGTGGGAAGGGGCAGAAAACAAGGCGTTTTTCTGCGTAAAGGTAAAAACCTTGTCAGTAAAATTCACGAATTTCATAAGGTATTGGTTTGGTCAAGCGACGTGAACTGTGTGAATTCACCGGCCCACGCCAGTTCCACCGTGCGCAATTCGCCGTGACGGTTTTTGGCCACAATGACTTCGGCGATGCTGGGACCGCCTGTAGCGGTTGGGTCTTGGTCACCGGAGTTGTAATACTCCGGACGGTATAAGAATAGCACCTGGTCGGCATCCTGCTCGATAGAGCCGGATTCACGCAGGTCTGCCAGTGCGGGACGGTGGTTTGCCTGCTTTTCCGGGCCACGGGACAACTGAGCGCATACCATAATAGGGACGTCCAGCTCTTTTGCCATAACCTTTAGACTTCGGGTGATGTCGCCCACTTCTTGGACGCGGTTTTCTGTTTTCTGGCCGGATTTCATCAAGCCAAGATAGTCCACCACCACAAACCCCAAATTTGGCAAGCGCCGTAGACGGGCTTTCATCTCCGGTACCGTAATGCTGGGCGTATCGTCCAAAAAAATGGGGGCGTTACATAGGTTGCTGGCCGTCATGGTCAGGCGTGACCATTCGTCAGCGGTCAGGTTACCGGTACGAAGTTTTGTGCTGGGAATGCGGGCTTCGGTAGAAAGCAACCGGTTGACCATTTGTTCACGGGACATTTCCAGATTAAAGAAGGCCACCACCCGATTCTGTTGTACTGCCACGTTGCGTGCCACGTTCAAGGCAAAACTGGTTTTACCCATACCGGGACGGGCACCGACGATAATCAGGTCGGAACGGTTGAGACCGCTGGTAACCTCATCCAACGCAGAGATGCCGGTAGGGATGCCGATAAACTGACTGCGCTGAGCAGGGTCGGTCAGCTTATGGAACATTTCAAAGTTGCTGGTCAGAACGTCTTTCAGCGGCATCAAACCGCCGGTCTGTCTCCCCTGCCGGATATTGAAAATCTTTTCTTCGGCTGTATCCAGCAACTCCCTAGATTCGCTGGAGGGATCCATAGCAGCCTCTGTGATCTCGCGGGCCGCTTTAATCAGACAGCGAGCCTCGTATTTGTCGCGTACGATCTTCGCATAATTGGGAAGATTGGAGATGAACGGCACGAGGTTAGCCAGTTTCAGCAGATATGTTTTACCATCCTCGGAAGAGAAAAATCCCTCAGATTTCAGTGCTTCCAGAACCGTCACCAAGTCGATCTGCTGGTTGAGGTTCATCTTTTGGAGCATCACCGCATAGATAGAGCGATGCTCCGGCAGATAGAAGTGCTCTGCTTTCAGCGTGTCGGCCACCGTATTGATCTGTTCGGGCTCTAGCAAAATGGCACCAAGTACCGATTGTTCTGCCTCTAAGCTGTACGGCAAGCCCAGACCGTCGTTCACTTGTGTGGTTTTTGCTTCCGCCATAGGGAAAACCACCTTTCTGTTATGATTCCTTATTCGGTCACTTTGACTGTGATTTTGGCGACCACGCCGCTGTGGAGTTTAATTTCGGCAGGATAGCTGCCAAAGGCTTTGATATCGTCCATGGTGATTTTGCGCTTATCTACCTTGACGTTATACTGTTTCGCCAGTGCGTCGGCCACTTCTTTGGTGGTGACAGAGCCGAACAAGCGGTCACCATTGCCGCGGGCCTTGATCTCCACCACCTTATCCTTTAGGCTGTCGGCGGTGCTCATGGCGTTTTCCTTTTCCACGCGTGCGTGGTACTGGGTGGCCTCTTCCTTGGTGCGCAGTTCGTTCATTGCCTGGGAATCAGCCGGGATCGCCAACTGGCGGGGGAACAAAAAGTTGCGGGCATAACCGTCGGAGACGTTGACCAACTGACCGGCCTTGCCCTGACCTTTTACGTCTTGTTTGAGAATCACTTTCATAGGGAAACCTCCTGTGGGATTTATGTTAAGAATTCTGTTGCTCAAAATAGTCGGAAATCGCTTGCTTCAACCGTGCTTCCGCTTCGGCAACGGTGCAGTTGGATAGCTGGGTAGCGGCCATCGTCAGGTGACCACCTCCGCCCAAAGCCTCCATGATCAGCTGGACGTTGCACTCGCCAAACGAGCGGGCGGAAATCTGAATCTGATCCTTCATACGGGACACCACAAAAGAGGCCTGTACTCCCTGCACCGAAAGCAGGTCATCCGCAGCCTGGGCGGCGGCGGTGCGGAAATCGGTGTAGTCTTCTTCGGTGACGGTGACGGCGGTATTATGGTAGATTTCTGCCGCGGCCACCAGGTCGCTTTTGCGACGATAGAGCTCCAGACTCTCGGCGAACATCTTTTTAACAGTTACGGTATCCGCCCCCATACTGCGCAGATAGGCGGCAGCCTCAAAGGTGCGCACACCGGTGCGAAGCACAAAATTACGGGTATCCAGCATAATGCCGGCCAACAACGCTTCTGCCTCTATGCGGCTGGTTTTCTGGTCCGAGAAATACGGAAGCAATTCCGCGATCAACTCGCTGGCAGAAGAGGAGGCCGATTCGTGGTAAGTCAAAACGGTATTTTCGATGTGGTTGACCATCTTGCGATGGTGGTCAATGACCACTACGCGTTCGGTCAGATTGAATAGCTCCTGAGATTCCAGCATGGTGGCTGTATGGGTATCCACGATGATCAGCAGCGTATTCTTGGTAACGGATTTGGTGGCACTTTCGGGAGAGATGAATAAATCATCCTTGCCCATTGCCGCAAAACGTTCAATCAAGTGCCCGGCCATCGTAGCTTGCCGGTTGACCACCGCATAAGCAGGAACACCGATGCGGTTGATCACCGAGGCGAGGGCGGCACTACCGCCCAAGCTGTCCAGATCAGACATACGGTGACCCATCACATATACCCGGTCGCTGGTAGAAATCAACTCGTGCAGAGCATCGGCAATAATGCGGGTACGTACCCTGGCGCGATGCTGAACGCCACCGGATTTGCCGCCGTAAAAATCATAACCATTGATGTTTTTCACCGCGACCTGGTCGCCGCCGCGACTCAATGCCATATCCAAAGCGCGCATAGCAGAGCGCCGGCACTCGTCAATGGTTTTCTCTTGACCGATACCGATGGACAGCGTGATGCTTCCGTCAGCCTCCGGAAAAGCGTCGCGCACCTTTTGGAGAATCGAAAAGCGGCTTTCCACCATTTTGGCCAAGTGGCGATGCTCGGTTATGCAGACAAAGCGCTCGTTGCCGTACTTCTGCAACAAACCGCCCCCGGCAGAGATCCAATCCTCCAGCATGGTTTCGATGTGACCGCTGATGCGGGCCCGGTCACCGGCACGAAGGTGCTCGGTTGCCTCCTCCAGGTTATCAATACAAATCTGGAGCACCACCGGACGGCTGGCTTTATACTCTTCTGCCGTATCCTTGAGAGCCGTATCGTCAAACAAATACAGCACGTAGCGCTGTCCTTTTTCACTGCGGATGGTGGAGGCAAAGGCGGTGTATTTGCGTGCCCCGCGTTGCAGTAACAAGGGCTGACCGGAGACAAGTTTCTCCAAAGAGCTCCCCTCGAACAGTTTGCTTATAGGCGTGTTTACTACCGGGACGCTGTCCTGCATCACCTGGGTGTGAAACAGCTTGTTGGAATAGAGTAAGTTGCCCTGTTCGTCGATCATCAGCAAAGGCAACGGAAAGGTTTCCAGAGCCATTTCTTGCATCGGGTCAATTTTCTTCACCAAGCGGTGGATCCAGCCGGTGCAAATACGTCTAAATCGCAGGACGAAGATCAGCATACATACCGCCAACACGGCAAACAGTGCCAGCGGTATCCACCCGTAAACAGGCGAATGCTGATACAGCACAGCGGCGCAACCGCCAACCAGCACGATAATCAGTGCGGCGATAACGGAAAACATAGCATAAACAGATTTCATAGATGTACCTCCTTACGGTACAGCGAACGGATTACACATCCATAATGATGGGTAGGATCATAGGACTGCGTTTGGTCTTTTGGAACAGCATCCGGGACAGCTCATCCCGGACACGGGATTTCATCATAGACCAATCACAACGGGGATTGCGGGAGCAATCGTCCAGTACCCGCCGTGCCGCCTCGCGGATTTCGTCAATGAGGGTTTCTGCCTCGCGAACATATACAAAACCGCGGGTGACGATGTCCGGACCGGAAACGATCTCGCCGGTGGCACTATCAAAGGTAGCCACCACCACGATTAATCCATCCTCGGACAGATGCTTACGGTCACGGAGCACGATGCTGCCCACGTCACCCACACCCAGACCGTCCACCAATACGCGACCGGCAGGGACCGACCCGACAACCGCCATTTTATCGGCGGTTAGCTCGATGGTCTTGCCAATTTCGGTAATCAGCACATTTTTGGCGGGCATACCCATACTTTGCGCCAATTGGGCGTGTTTGTACAGGTGCTTTTGCTCGCCGTGCACCGGGATAAAGAACTTGGGACGGGTCAGGGCGTGAATGATCTTCAATTCTTCCTGACAGGCGTGACCGGAGACGTGCACGTCGTACATTTTTTCGTATACGACGACACAACCGCGTCGCATCAGTTCGTTGACCACCTTGCTGACGGTTTTCTCGTTGCCGGGGATGGGGGTGGCGGATATGATGATGTAATCGTCCGGTCCCACCTCCACCTTGCGGTGGTCGGAAAACGCCATACGGGTCAGGGCAGACATAGGTTCACCCTGACTGCCGGTGGTGATAAGTGTCACCTTGTCCTTGGGGTAATGGTTGATGGCATCGATATCGATCAACAGACCCTCGGGGACGTGCAGATAACCTAATTCCTGCGCGATATTCACAAAGTTGATCATGCTGCGACCGGAAACAGCCACTTTACGACCATCCTTGGCGGAGGCGCTCATAATCTGCTGAATACGCGGCAGATTGGAAGAGAAGGTAGCGACAATAATGCGTTTATTCTCCGCCTTGTGGAATAGGTTGGCGTAGCTCTCGCCTACTACCCGTTCACTGGGGGTATACCCGGAGCGCTCTGCGTTGGTGGAGTCGGCCAGCAGGGCCAAAACCCCTTCCCTACCCAATTCGCCAAAGCGGGGCAGGTCGATGATGGGTGACATCACCGGGGTGAAATCCACCTTAAAGTCACCGGTGTGGACAATGTAACCTTGCGGAGTTTTGATGGCCAAAGCCATGGCATCCGGGATGGAGTGGTTGACGGTGATCATCTCAACGGTCAGTTCTTTGCCGATATGGATGATGCCTCCGGCCTCCACAACGTGCAAACGCATTTTTCCGGCTAGGCCGTGCTCTTTCAGCTTAGAGTCGATTAATGCGACCGTCAGTCGTCCGGCATACACCGGGATATCCATCTGCTTGAGCAGATACGGAAGAGCGCCAATGTGGTCTTCGTGACCGTGAGTGATAAAGATACCGCGGATTTTATCCTTAATTTTGTTGACATAGGTGAAATCCGGCAGCACCACGTCTACGCCCAGTAAGTCTTCGTCCGGAAAGGACATACCACAGTCGATAATGATGGCGTCATCGCCGTATTCCAACACTGCCATATTCTTGCCGATCTCGTTGAGACCGCCCAGTACGGTGTAGTGGATGGGAAGTGCCGGCGTTTTAGACGGCGCTTCTTTCTTCTTGCGATGGTTATTCTTATGCGTATGTGGTGCGTTCTCTGCTCGCTTAGCAGAGTTATGAGAAGCGGTTTGAGCCGCTGTCATCGGTTTGTGATTCTTTTCGTTTTCGCTCCGATTCTGATTTTTATTCTTGGGACGATATTTATTTTCGGCCATACGATACCTCCGTTTCAAAAAAATAAGCCGTGAATGTACGTCAATGAGCCCCACCGAATGGTGAGGCTGTCCGCAGGATGGGGTCTACTGATGTATGCCGGAGAGCATCCGGCTGACGGGCTCCGCACCCGTCGTTTTTCCGCAATCAATAAGCCAAGGGTAAGCCGTCGGTCCTATGCCGACACATCCGAACACGAAACATTGACTATATAATATCTTAATTATATAAGAAAGTCAAGCGATAATCCTCAGTTTTGATGCAGAAAATCAGCTTAATTAGTATGGACGAGAATTCTCTGTTTTAACTATTGCTATATGATTTTATTCTTGCTATAATGATGCTATTGAGTATCACGGAGGGACACTATGAAATTCGTAGAACTGTTTACCGACGGTGCCTGTTCCGGCAACCCCGGCAAGGGTGGTTGGGGCGCGATTTTGCGCTACAATGGCCACGAAAAGGAGTTGTGTGGCGGCGAGATGGAGACCACCAACAACCGTATGGAATTGACCGCTGTCATTAAAGGGCTGGAGGCTCTAAAGGAGCCCTGTCAGGTTCGTCTGACCAGTGATTCCAAATACGTGATTGATGCCATCGTGCAAGGATGGGTGTATAGCTGGCAGCGCAACGGATGGCGCAAAGCGGATAAAAAGCCGGCCCTGAACGTGGATTTGTGGGAGCAACTCCTCCCTCTCCTCCAACAGCATCAGGTGGAGTTTGTGTGGGTCAAAGGGCATCAAGGTCATCCGGAAAATGAGCGCTGTGACAAAATGGCGGTCGGTTATTACAACAATTTGCCGTAATTCGCTTGACAATCTGTATTTTTGTTGTATGATAGTATTAACTTCAAGGCGGGGTGTGATTCCCCACCGGCGGTGACAGTCCGCTAACACTCTTATGAGTGCCGAACCGGTGGAATTCCGGTACCGACGGTATAGTCCGGATGAAAGAAGGTACACGAAATATGTGTAGCGCCTTGTGACGGTTTGTTACAAGGCGCTATTTGTTTGGAGGTAAAGTATGAATAACACGTCTCAACGCTTACGGCGCCTAACTGTAATGGCAATGTTGGTAGCCATAGCTTACGTTGCGGTGTTCCTTACAAGATTTCCGCTTGTGCCCGGTGCCGATTTTTTAACGTATGAGCCCAAGGACTCATTAATCACGATCGGGGCTTATATGCTGGATCCCCTTGCCGGAGTGATTATGACGGTGACCGTGTCTCTGCTTGAGATGGTAACGTTTAGTTCCACCGGTCTTATCGGGTTGGTGATGAACGTGTTTTCTTCTTGTCTATTCGTTTGCACAGCTTCGCTGTTTTATCAGAAGAAACGCACGTTGGGCGGGGCGTTGCTCGGCTTATCTTGTGCAGTTCTGCTCACCACTGCCGGTATGTTGCTGTGGAATTATTTGATCACACCGTTGTATATGAACGTTCCGCGCAGTGTGGTGCTTGAGCAGATTTTGCCAGTGTTTTTACCGTTCAATGCAATCAAGTGTGTCTTGAATGCGGCTCTGACGATGCTCCTTTATAAGAGTGTTTCCTCGGCGTTGCGCGCTACGAAATTGCTTCCGCCCTCTGAAACGCGCACTTCTCCGAAAAAGTATTTACCGGTCATCGTTCTGTCTGCTTTGATCGTTATTGGCATCACTCTTGGACTTTTAGCGTGGAAAGGCATGATTTAACTATTGACAAATGGTGAAGTCTGCTATATAATACAACACGAAAATTTCATACCTTATCAAGAGTGACGGAGGGATCAGGCCCGATGATGTCCGGCAACCTGTGGTAACATAAGGTGCTAAATCCTGCGGTAGCAACCGAAAGATGAGGATTTCTCAAACGCTCGGTTTCTGCCGAGCGTTTTTTGAATTTTACAAGGAGGTTTATAACTATGATCGACAAGCATTATTTTTCTTCTGAATCTGTGACCGAAGGTCACCCCGACAAGGTGTGCGACCAGATCTCCGATGCGGTGCTGGATGCCATCATTGCCCAGGATCCCAACGCCCACGTGGCTTGTGAGACCGCCTGTACCACCGGTATGGTGATGGTGATGGGTGAGATCACGACTTCTTGCTACGTAGACATTCCCTCTATCGCACGCGCGGTGGTCAAGGATATTGGCTATAACGGTGAAGAGGGTAACTTTGACAGTACCACCTGTGCGGTGATGACCGCCATCGACGAGCAGTCTCCGGACATTGCTATGGGTGTGAATGAGGCTGTTGAGAGCCGCGAGGATTCCGAAGATGCTTACGATAAGATCGGTGCCGGTGACCAGGGATTAATGTTTGGTTACGCCTGTACCGAAACTCCGGAGCTGATGCCCCTGCCCATCTCCCTGTCCCACGCACTGTGCAAGCAGTTGACCAAGCTGCGTAAGGAGGGCACTCTCCCCTATCTGCGGCCCGACGGAAAGGCGCAGGTGACGGTGGAGTATGTGGAGAACAAGCCGTCCCGCGTTGATGCTGTGGTGGTTTCCACTCAACACAGCAGTGCCGTTTCTTTGGATACCATCCGTCAGGACATCATCGAGCAGGTCATTCGCCCCATCATTCCGGCCAACCTGCTGGATGCCGATACCAAGATTTACGTCAATCCCACCGGACGTTTTGTGGTGGGCGGTCCCCAGGGAGATACCGGTTTGACCGGCCGTAAGATTATCGTGGATACCTATGGCGGTTATGCCCGTCATGGTGGTGGTGCCTTCTCCGGAAAAGATCCTACGAAGGTGGATCGTTCCGCCTGTTATATGGCCCGTTACGCGGCGAAAAACGTGGTGGCCGCCGGTTTGGCGGATCGTTGTGAGATTCAGTTGGCGTATGCCATCGGTGTGGCACACCCTATGTCGGTCTTGGTGGATACCTTTGGTACCGGCGTGGTGCCGGATACGCAGATCACCGAGGCGGTAAAAGCGGTGTTTGATTTCCGTCCTGCCGCCATCATCGACACCCTGCAGCTCCGCCGCCCCATCTACCGCCAGTTGGCCGCCTATGGTCACATTGGCCGTGAGGATCTGGACGTGGTTTGGGAGCGCACCGACAAAGTGCAGGATCTGCGCGAGGCTGCCGGCGTATAATCCTTTGATTTTTTGCCCCCATTGTTTCCTACAATGGGGGCTTTATTCTTGACTTAGTTACGGAATGGGGCTATAATACTTTTAGCAAAAGGAGGTCCTGATTATGCGTAGACTTAGTGCATTGTTTTGTGCTGCTATACTCGGTTCGGCTTGGTTTTTGAGCGGCTGCCAGTACGCGACACAAACGGCGGATACAAAACCGGAACCCGCCCCTGTTGCTACGGAGATCGTTTTGGATGAAAAGCTAACAGCTGAGATGGTAGATTGCCAGATCAAAGGGGACCTTTTGCGCATTGAGTCGATCAACCCGAGCCTGGATGATTATGATTTGACAGTAACGCTGTATTCTCTGGCACAGAAGAAGGTGCTGTGTCGTTTGCCGCTGGGTAAAGATTCTTGGAATACTGGCTGGACTGAAAATGGGTTTTATGCCGTTGCCTTAAACAAGAGGACGATCTATCTCTACGATGAAAAGGGCACTTTGGTTGAGGAGCGTGTCTTCCCCTCTCAAATTAAACAAGTATCTTTTCTGATGATGAACCCTGTCGGAACCGCCTATTTTATAGGGTCCGGTAAAGAGGGGCGCCTGTATCTGTATGATGTGGCGAAAAAATCCCACAGAGACGTTGGACAGATGCTGTTTGGCTATGCCAAGCCTTTGACCTATCAGGATGGTTATTTTTACCTGGAGGGTGAAACGGATCTGCTGCGCATCAAAGAGGATGGCAACTACGCGGAGACGGCCTATTGTCAGCTGGGTGCTATGACCAAATTCCCGGAAATGGGAATCTGCATTGATGAAAATACACTACAGGTGATTCGTCCTGATGTGGAGGGAGCTTTGCACTTTGAGAAAAAGTGCGCTAACCCCGCCCCTCTTACCACGGATGGTAACCGCTTTGCTATTAGTGACGGCGATAAAACGGTGTACGTGTACAGCTTGTCTTCAGACAAAATTCACACGTTACGGTTTGATCAGCCGGTGGAGGGTGCCGTATTCTACAAGGATTGGCTACTGGTGAACACCAAAAGCAAAGAGTATCATCAGTTGATTTTGACGGCTATCGATGCCGTCATCCCCCAGCAGGCATCTACGCATTCTGCGACGAGTACCACCACCACAACTACCACAACTACCACCACCTCCGCAACCTCTGGTACGACCTCTTCTACTGCCTCTGGTACAACCACCTCCGCAACCTCTGGTACGACCTCTTCTACGACCTCCAGTACGACCTCCACGCGTGTGAATAAATCCAGTCATAAGATCGAAGGGGTGCCGGTCATCGCTCAAAAGCCCAATTATCCTACCGGGTGCGAATCGATAAGTGCCATTATGGTGCTTAAATACTGGGGCGAAAAAATCACGATTGATCATTTTATTGATCGTCATCTGCCCAAGAGTGCGTATTTTTACACCAAAAACGGTGTGAATTACGGTCCGAATCCATATGAATTTTTTGTCGGTAATCCTCGCACAGAGCAGTCTTATGGCTGTATGGCACCGGTGATTGAGCGCGCGTTGGTTGACTATTTTGGTTCCGGAGAGCGCGTAGTGAACGCCACTGGGGCTTCGTTGGAAGAACTGTGCAAAACCTATATTGACAAGGATCTACCGGTGCTGCTATGGGTCACCATCGGTATGTTGGATACCTATTCCAGCGCCAAATGGCGGTTGGACGACGGGTCGCTGTTTGAGTGGCCGGCCAATGAACACTGTATGGTTTTGGTGGGATATGACCGCAACTATTATTATTTTAACGACCCTTATACCGGCACAGCAAAACGGTATGCCAAGTGGCTTGTGGAGCGCCGTTACAAAGAGATGGGAACCCAAGCGATCGTGATTACGGAATAAAAGAAAAACCTCTGACCCTGTCAGAGGTTTTTCTTTGTATTTCTCTTGACAAGCAGCGAAAAATAAGGTAGAATACCGCAAGCGACCAAAATATTGGGCTATAGTCTAGCGGTAGGACACGTGACTTTGACTCACGCCGTGATGGTTCGACTCCATCTAGCCCAGCCAGAAAAAAGCACTTGCTTTCGCAAGTGCTTTTTTCGTTTTATTTTCCTTTTTGCTTTTGGTACCATTCCATAAATTGCGTTGTGTGTTCTTCGCTCACATAATTTGTTTCGCTCTTCAGCAAATACAGCATTCGTTCATCCTCTTTGGTGCGGTTTTGCTTGGTTTCTATGCTTTTGGTAAGCATCTTGATCATAAATCTGTTGACACCACGAAGTTTGGAATGGTCCATGCCGCCCTGCATGGTAAACAACGGAATAGTCTCTGGTAGGCAGTTGGTTTTGCGCACTTGTTCTAACGCCGTGCCGGTATCGCACAAACCGACAGCGCAGACGGCTTCCACTCTGTATGTTTTAGCAGCTTTTTTATACCCCTTTATGTTGTTGGCAAATAACCACCCCAAATAGATCACCGGGGTGCCTTCCTCTAAGGTCTTTCGTGCATTTTTTAATTCTTATACCGGTAAAGCGGTTCTTTTGCCCAATAGTTCTGCATATTGGGCAGTGTGCCCGGTTTTGGAAGTGTAGACAATCGCGTTCATAGGTCCTCCTAAGCGTTATAATCTATCGGCCAATTCCAAAATCAACCTCTCGGTCTTTTCCCAGCCTAAGCAAGGGTCAGTGATGGATTTGCCGTAGATATGCTCGCCGGCGCCCTGAGCGCCATCCTCGATGTAACTTTCAATCATCAAGCCCTTAACCATACGGCGAATGTCCGCATTATGATTACAACTGTGGACGATCTCCTTGGCAATACGTACCTGCTCCAGCGGCTTTTTGCCGGAGTTGGCATGGTTGCAGTCAATAACTGCCGCTGGGTTGACCAGGTCGGTGCCCTGATACAGATCGTGGAGTTTCACCAAGTCTTCGTAATGGTAGTTGGACACGTTCTTACCGGCAAAGTCGGTGTAGCCGCGCATAATGGCGTGAGCGTAGGGGTTGCCGTCGCTCTTGACCTCCCAACCACGGTAGATAAAGGTGTGCTGATGCTGACCGGCCTTAATGGCGTTCATCATAATGGACAGATCGCCGCCAGTGGGATTCTTCATACCGACGGGAGCCTCGATGCCGCTGGCGACCAAACGGTGCTGCTGGTTCTCCACCGAGCGGGCACCCACCGCCACGTAGGACAGTAGATCGGACAAATAACGGTAATTCTCAGGATAAAGCATTTCATCCGCACAGGAGAAACCGAAATCCCGTAGCGCCTCCATATGCAGATCGCGGATGGCTACCAATCCCTTGAGCATATCCGGATCTTGATCCGGGTCGGGCTGATGGAGCATACCCTTGTAGCCGTCACCGGTGGTGCGGGGTTTGTTGGTGTAGATGCGCGGGATGATGATGATCTTATCTCCCACCTGCTCCTGTACCCGGCGCAGACGGCCGATATAATCCAGCACCGGCTCTCGATGATCGGCGGAGCAAGGTCCGATAATCAGCAGAAATTTATCCGAGTCACCGGTAAAAACGGCTTTAATCGCTTCGTCGTTCTTAGCTTTGGTGGCCGCCATCTCCTCCGATACCGGGTACATCGCCTTGATATCCTTCGGCACGGGCAATTTGCGTTTGAAATCCATTCCCATTGTGATCACCTTACACTTTCTTATCAAATAACTGACGGCGAGCTGTGGAAAGCCGCATCATTTCGCGCATCCCTTCTCGATCGCCCTCTTTAATGCATTCGTATAAACGGTCAAACCGGCAACGATAGGCTTCCATTTGCTCTAACAGCGTTTGCTGGTTTGCCAAAAACAGCTCGCTCCACATCTCGTCGTTGATGTTGGCGATGCGGGTCAGATCCCGGAACGAGTCGCCGGTATAGCGCTTCATATTGGGATCGTCGCAGGTGCACATCAGCGACACCGCAATACAGTGGGTCAGCTGAGAGAGAAAACCGATCATCTCGTCGTGCTTTTTGGGGTCAAGGCAGGATACGTCGGCAAAGCCCAAGGCATATCCCAGTTCCGTGCACAGCCAAATGGCGTTGGTGGTATTCTTTTCAGTAGGTACCACGATATAGTTGGCACCGTGGAAGATGGAGTCATCGCTGTTCTCGACGCCGCCCACCTCACGGCCGGCCATAGGGTGTGCGGCAATGTATTCCACGCCCTCCGGTAAAAGCGCCTGCACCTCGTATACAATGCTTTCCTTGACACCGGTTACGTCGGTCACCACCTGTCCGGGACGGAGCAAATGACCGTGGTTGCGTATCCATTCCACAAAAATGTGTGGATACAGCGCAAACACCACCAGATCGGCACGGGAAACTATCTCTGCGTTGATTTGGGTAGTTCCGGTGTCGATGATACCGTGAGCAAGAGCATAGTCGATGGAACTCTGTTCCAGCGTGATGGCATCCACAGCAATGCCCTTCTTCTTCAGCGCTTTGGCGTAACTGCCGCCTAAAAGGCCGAGACCCACGATCAGCACATGTTTTACATCGTTAAATATCATCCGTTTTCATCTCAATTCCTAAAGACTCGATTACCTCAAAATAGTTGGGATAGCTTTTAGCAACCGCTTCGGCACCGTCAATAACACCGCCGGTTAGCGAACAAAGCAGGCTTAGCGCCATAACGATACGGTGGTCGTTGTGTCCGCACAGCGTTTCGGTGGGTGACGACAATTTTCCTGAAAAAACTCTTACCGAATTTTCAGAAATCTCTGTTGCGATGCCAAATTTGGCAAGCTCCTCTGCCATCGCCGCACAACGGTCGCTCTCCTTGATGCGCAAGCGGGCCGTTCCGGTGAAGGTAGCACCGCCCAAAGCAGCCGCCATAGCGAACATAACCGGCCCTAAATCAGGACAATCCGATAGATCAAAGACTGTTTCACCTGTCATCAATTCGGCATACATTCGCTTATAAACCCAGTCGCCCTGCGGGGTTTTAGGTGACAAGCCTAGCACCTTTACACCTCCGCCAAGGAGGTTGAAGGCATCTAAAAAGGCCGCGTTGGAACAATCACCCTCCACGGTATAGTCACCGTTAATAAATGGCGGATTTCCTGCAACAATGTAGGTGTTTTTCTCTCGTGTAATATCAGTCCCAAAGGCGGAAAGCACCGAAAGAGTAATGTCTACATAAGAGGCACTCTCGAAAGTCCCGGTCACCTCTACCTTATTTTCACCGGGCAACTGAGATAATGCGAAAAGCAAACCGGTAATAAACTGGCTGGAAACGTTTCCGGGCACGGCATAATTGCCACTTTGCAATGCTCCGCACACCGTTAAAGTATTACCGTTTTGTTCAAAAAGAAAACCGTTGTCGGAGCATAGCTTCTGATAGATTCCAAGAGGGCGCTCCATTAACCGCCCTTTTCCGGTTAGGGTAATCCTTTGACCGGAAAGCAAGCAAAGGGGTAATAAGAAGCGCAGGGTGCTTCCACTTTCACCACAATCCAGCACGGCGTTGTCTGGGACAGAAAACGGGTCCAAACCACCTAGCGAGATAGAAGTTTTATTTCTCTCAATGTTCGTTCCCATCGTCTGCAAACAACGCAGCGTTGCCTCGATATCCTGAGAGCTGCCGCAGTTGTGAATGGTGCAACCGTCGGTCAGCGCACCGCAGATCAGCGCCCGATGGGCTACACTCTTAGAGGGTGGGGCTTGGACGTTGCCAAAAGCCTTGGAAGGATAAATGGTTACTTGCATAGGGTCGCCTCGCATCGTTTGATTAAATAGTCGATGGCTTCCAAATAGCCGTCAAAGCCACGTCCCATAATGGATTTTTCGCAGTATTCCCGCACATAGCTGATCTGGCGATAATCCTCTCTCTGGGCCACATCCGAAATGTGTACCTCAACCGCCGGTAACCCCACTGCTTTTAGCGCGTCTAAAAGTGCCACGCTGGTGTGGGTATAGGCGGCGGGGTTGATCACGATACCATCTACGTTTTGATACGCTTCTTGGATCCAATCCACCAGATCCCCTTCGTGGTTAGACTGCTTTACCTCGATCAACACCCCTTTGCGTTCTGCATAGCCGCAGATCAGGTTGCACAGATCTTGATAGGTTTGTTTACCGTAAATCTCCGGTTCACGGATGCCCAGCATATTCAGATTGGGGCCGTTGAGTACGACGAAATTCAGCTTCTTCATTCGATCAGATCCTCTCGGATGTGTTTTATTACGGCATCGATGTTAGCGTTGGCAGGAATGCGTTGATCGCATTCGTGACAATACAGCGCATACCGCTCGTGATACCGTTGTTCTAACGCGGTTTTATTAGCGGAAAGCGGTCTGTCTGCGGTGGCGCACAAATTCTCTAAAGAACGGTCTAAGAAATAGAGACGTCCGTTCTCGCGGAGTAACGCCATATTCTCCGGGTTGAGTACCGCGCCGCCACCGGTGGCGATTACACAACCCTGCCGCAACGAAATCTGTCGGATCACCGCGGATTCCACCTGCCGGAAATACATTTCTCCATCGGCGGAAAAGATCTCCGGAATGGTGCGTTTTTCGACGCGCACGATCTCTTCGTCCGTATCCACAAAAGCTAACCCGATCTGCTGTGCCAACGCTTTGCCTATCGTGGTCTTTCCGCAGCCGGGCATGCCGATCAGCACAAGGTTCTGCTTTTTGGATATCAATTCATTATAAATGGGATCAATGCGCTCCGCGGGTACCACCTTGCCGGTGAATAGTTGAGCCGCATAGGCCGCCTGAGCCACCAGCATATACAGACCACCTGTTGCAGGAACTCCGCGGGATAATGCATCGCACACTAACTTAGAGCGCAAGGGGTTGTATACCACGTCCACAACACCCTCTAAACTCGGGAAATCCACCAAATTGACGGCACTTTCGCCGATGTTGGGATACATCCCGCAAGGGGTGGTGTTGATGATGTACTCTGCGTTTTGGTATTGTTGTATGGCTTGCTCGTAGGTGATGCATCCGTCTTTTTTGGTGCGGGACACCCGCATGGCCTGGCGGCAATTCAAGGCTTTCGCCACAGCCATCGCCGTTTTTGATGTACCGCCGCTCCCGAGAACCAGGACGGTTTTGTCGGTAAAATTCATCCCGGCGTGTAAGATCAGTGCTTTCAACCCCAGAAAATCAGTATTGTAGCCATAAAGTTTTCCGTCACGATTGACCACCGTATTGACGGCGCCAATCGATTCCGCAACTTCGTCTACCGCATCAAGAAACGGAATAACCGTCTCTTTGTACGGGATAGTCACGTTGATGGCAGAAAAGGCTCGCTGCTGAAAATACCTCTCTACCTTAGCCGGTTCTATTTCTTTCAGCTCATAGGAATAATCAAACAGTTGTTGATGAATCTCTTTGGAAAAGCTGTGCCCCAGTTTTTCGCCAATCAGTCCGTATTTCATGCCTCACCCAACCAATCTGTTCCCAAATGGGTGGTTAGCAGGTCGCAGAGGGTTATTGCAGTCATCGCTTCCACGACCACAGCAGCACGGTGAACGATGCACGGATCGTGCCGACCTTTGGCTTGCAACACGTCGTTGGAGCCGCTTTCCAGATTCACCGTTTTCTGCGCCTTGCCGATGGTGGGGGTCGGTTTGATCGCACAACGGAAGAGCAAAGGCATACCATTGGTGATGCCTCCGTTGATACCGCCGTTATGGTTGGTTTCGGTTATGATACCGTTTTCGGTAGCCACCAACGCGTCATTTGCCTCGGAGCCAAGCATCTCTGTTAAAGCAAAGCCGTCGCCAAACTCCACGCCTTTTACTGCGGGGATGGAGAATAACGCGTGGGAGAGCACGCTTTCGACCGAATCGAACCAGGGCTCCCCTACGCCGACCGGCATACCGGTGACGACCGTTTCCAGTACGCCGCCTACGCTATCGCCGTTGGCTTTGGCAGATAGGATCTTCTCTTCCATTTCTGCGCTGACACAGGCGCTTCCCTCACCGGGGATGCCGGCCAAACGGTGAATGTTTGTCTGAATGGTAATCCCTTTTTTCTCCAGCGCAGGGATCACAATGCCCGCAGCCGCCACCAATGCCGCGGTAATACGACCGCTAAAATGGCCGCCGCCGCGATAATCTTCATACCCACGGTATTTGCAGTGGGCGGTATAATCCGCGTGTCCGGGACGGGCTAAGCGGTTGTAGTCGCCGGAACGGGTGTCCTCGTTGGGAATGCGAATACAGATAGGCGTTCCGGTGGTTTTGCCGTGAAATACACCGCTTTCGATAATAAACTGATCTGCCTCCTGGCGAGCCGTAGAAATAGCGCCGGCAGGACGGCGTCTGGTCAAAAGCTCTGCAATATACGCATCGTTTACCGGAATACCGGGGGCTAAGCCATCAATGACACAGCCGACGCAGGGACCGTGACTCTCACCAAACAAGGTGATGGATACGGCGTTTCCGAACGTGTTTTTCATAACTCCAGCACCTCCTGGATCGTTTGTTCAAATTCTTGCAATGGGATTGTTTTCAGTTCGTATTCACCAATTGCGGGAACAAAAACCAATGTAACGGTATCGGCAGAGAGCTTTTTGTCGTGGTGGCAGGCTTCTGTTACAGCGCCTGCGTTGCATACAACCGTAGTAGGCAAGTTCAAACGCTCCAATACCTTTATGAGTCTGGGACGTATTGCTTCGGAGCACATCGGTAGCATGCCCAGAGCCACGCATTCCCCGTGATAGAGATTGGTAACTGCTTCGATTCCATGGCCCAACGTGTGACCAAAATTTAGGACCTTTCGCTGTCCCGCCTCATATTCATCCGCTTCTACCACTTGCTTTTTGATTTGGATGGCTCGGCAGATAATTTCTTCCAGCAGAGTATCATCCAAGTCTTTGTTTTCTAATAACTCAAATAATTCAGAGCTGTGGGTCAGAGCCATTTTAATTGCCTCAGCCAAACCGTTGCTGACCTGCCGCTGAGGTAACGTGCGCAGCACCTCCGGGTCGATCAGCACCGCTTTTGGCGGGTAAAAGGCTCCCACCAGGTTTTTGTAGCCCATAAAGTCAATGGCGGTCTTGCCGCCCACCGAGGAATCCACCTGAGAAAGTACGGTGGTAGGTACATTATAAAAATCCAGCCCCCGCATATAGGTGGCGGCGGCAAAGCCAGCCATATCCCCTACTACGCCTCCGCCTACGGCCACCACGCAGTCTGTGCGTGTAAATTCGTTCTCGGTCAACGTCTGCAAAATACCTGTATAGGTGTCCATATTCTTGGAGAGTTCACCTTGCTCAAAGACGAACACCACCGCTTCAGCGCACTGACTGGCAACGGTCATGGCGTACTCCTCCGGTACACCGGTGTCGGTAATCACCAGTACCTTGCGTTCCAGATTTATCATTTCGCCTGCATGTTGGAGCAGACCGCGCTCGATATGGATCTTGTAATCACCGCCGGATGTTTTTACCTTAAGGGTCATCAAAACCACTCCTTAGATATGGGTTTCTTTTTCGTAACTACCTAAAATCTTTACGTTGCTGCAGCATTCTTTCAGTTTTCGAATCATCTCTTGACCATTTTCACTAGTAAGGTCTCCCTCACCCTCGGCGTAGAAATAATAATCCCAAACCAACTCTTTGGTGGGACGGCTCTTCAATGCCCGGAGATTAAATCCGTGCTCACCGATTACCGATACGGCCCGCCCCAATGAACCGGCGGAATTGTTCACAGTAAACAGCAGAATGAAACGGGTATCCTTGGGGCTGGGGCTGCGTCTGGCCCTGGAAAATACCGCAAACCGGGTGGTGTTCTGTCCGCTTTCATTGATATGACCCTCCAGCTTGGTCAGGCCAAACTGTTCGCCCGCTTCGACGCTGCCGATGGCGGCAATATCTTTACGGCCGATCTCAGCGACTTGCCGCACCGCTACCGCGGTATTCACCGCCTCAACGGTGTTGAACCCATAATGCTTAATATAAGCGGCACACTGCCCTAGCGCTTGAGGATGGCTGATAACCGTTTTGACATCCTCCAGAGTGGTGCCAGGCACCGCCAATAGATTCTGGACGATCTCTGCCTCATACACGCCGGTCACGTACAGATTGCCAAAGAAAGCCAAGTCCAGCACTTTACCCACGTCGCCGTTATGACTATTCTCCACCGGTAATAGAGCGCAATCGCAGTCGCCGTCCACCACCGCTTGATACGCTTCTGCAAAGTCACCGTGGGACACCGCTGTGGCGTCCGGGAAAATACGTTTAGCCACGATGTTGGCAAAGGCGCCTTCTACGCCGCTGTATGCCACCCGCATACCGTCCAGCAGACGGTGCTGATAGTTTTTGGACAGTTCCATCGCGGCCCGCAAAAAACTTACGTAATAGGAACGGTAATCCTCGTTTTCGACAAATGCGGCGTTTTTGCGGACGATATGCTCTTCGCGGGTGGTATCCTCTACCGGGAGACCGTGCTCTTTCTTATACTGAGCCACCTGGCGCACCGCCTCCATCCGTCGCTCGAACAGACGGACCAGTTCGCGGTCAGCTTCGTTGATGGCTTGTCTGGCTTGCTCCAGATCTGACATATCGATCACTCCTTGTGATAATCCTTATACAGTGCCTCAAAGGCAGGGATGGATCGGCGGATCTGGTCGTTACTGACACAGTATGCGATCCGCACATAGCCGGGTACGCCGAAGCTGTCGCTGGGAACCAACAACAGTTCGTGCTGTTTGGCTTTTTCGTAGAACGCCGTAGCATCCGGCTCCAACGTCTTGACAAACAGATAGAAGGCGCCGTCGGGTCGCACCGCTTCGTAACCGATCTTGGTCAAGGATTCGTACAGCAAGGTACGGTTTTCGTCATAAGCGGTTAGATCGGGCGGTGTGCCGTCGCAGGCACCTACCGTCAGTTGGAGCAGGCTGGGCGCACACACAAAACCGAGACTTCGTCCGGCGCCGCAGATGGCGGCGAACACGTCACCGGCTCCGGACATTGTCGGTGGCACCAAGATATAGCCGATGCGCTCTCCAGGCAGGGACAGCGACTTGCTGTAGGAGTAACACACCAGGGTGTTATCGTAATAGCAAGGGATATAAGGAACTTCTACGTCGCCGTACACCAACTCGCGGTAAGGCTCGTCAGCGATGATGGCGATAGGCCGCCCAAATTCTGCGGATTTCTCGGTCAGCAACGTCGCCAAACGGCGGATGCACGCCTCGTTCAGCACTACGCCGGAAGGATTGTTGGGCGAATTGATGATGATCGCACGAGTCTTAATCGTAATGGCGGATGCCAGAGCATCAAAATCAATATCAAAGGTACCAACACGACCCGGCACGATCACCGGTACGGCACCGGCATTGCGCACGAACACCTGATACTCCGGGAAAAAGGGCGCCAGCAGGATCACCTCGTCCCCCTCAGAGCAAATGGCACGCAGGGATACGGTCAGCGAGGCCGCCGCACCGCAGGTCATATAGATGAGGTTGGGGTTCGCCTCTATACCAAAGCGTTCTTTTACGTGGTTGGCTATGGTCTGCCGCACCCCCATATCGCCGGGGGCGGAGGTGTAACCGTGAAGCAGCACCGGGTCGGTCTCGGCCAATAGCTTCTGCATAGTCTCCCCTACTACTGTCGGCGCAGGAATGCTGGGATTGCCCAAACTAAAATCAAAAACGTTTTCTGCGCCGATTTCAGCTCGGCGCACCTTGGCGTATTCAAAGATTTCCCGAATGACCGAGCTTTTCTTGCCCAAGGCTAACATCTCTTTCGATACCATCACAATTCCTCCTGATAATAAAAAAATCCGCCTCCCATTATGCCGTAAAAGGTGGCACAAGCGGTAGCGGACTGTCCGTTATTCTCAGTCGCTTCTAAGCGAACTCACTTAGAAGCATAAGAGCACAGACAGTCCTTTTTAAAGAAATAAAAATAAAAATAGTTCATAAACATATCTGTGCGCTCCTTTCTGAAATATTAGTATTATTTTACCGCCGTAAAGTATAAAAGTCAAGCGAAAATGCAAAAAAATTAGAAAAAAGCGGTGTACCTTAGGGTACACCGCTTTATGTTACATTAAGATACGAGCAGACCGCCGCACCATACGGTGTCGCCGTTGGGGATGATCTCCACGATGTGCTCACCAGCCTGGGCGTCGTCCAGGATGATGAAGTTGGTGAAGATGCCGCCGCGGATGACGTACTCGGGCAGAGTTTTCTCCACGCCGTCCACCTTGACAGTCATCTTCAGATCGTCGGAATAAGGGGTGCAGATGGGCAGGATGATGCGCTTGCCGGTGACCTTGATGGCCAGCGGCTCCTCACCCTCGTTCTGCCAGGAGCAGCACTCCTTGGTAAACACCTTGAAGCTACCCATAGATACAGGCTCGGTGTTTTCACAATGGTACCACTTGGCGTTCTCATAAACATAAGGCTGATAAGGAGCCGGAATGGCCGGGATATCGGTAGAGATGGTGTCCAGATCGGCGTACACGTCGTTCAAATAGGTGGTCACCAACTCACCCACGATGGCGTGGCCCTTATCGGTGGGATGCACCCAGTCGGCGCAGATCTCCTCCCACAGATACTGGCCATCGGGGTTCTGCTCGGTCTTGACCTCCGGCCACACGGCGTCACGATAGCTGATCATAGGCAGATCGTAGTGGGCGCAGATGGGCTGCTGGTCAGCCTGGGCGTTGATGCCGCCGTTGTTCATTACGAACAGGGTCATCACCGCAGGGGCACTAGGAGCGGTCAAAATCTTATGGATCAGGCTGGCGTAGCACTCAGCCTGGAACTCCTGGATAATGTCGTTGACCGCAAACTCCACCAATACGAAATCGGGGTTATGGTCCAGCAAAAACTCGTTGACGCGGTGCACGCCCAGCAAGCTGGAGGTGCCGCTGTAACCGGCGTTGATGTAGGAAATGGTGGACATGGGGAACGTATCCTCAAACCACTTACGCAGAATACCGGCGTAGCTATTCTCCTTCAAAGAGGCAGCAGCACCATGGGTGACGCTGCCACCCAGCACGCCGATGGTGATCCGCTGGCCGGACAGAGCTTTACGCATCACGGCGGCGATCTTAGCCGGGTTGCCGGCAGAGACCAACGCGGTATCCAACATATCCTGACGGATACCCAGAGATTTTGCTTTTTCAGTCAGTTTCATTGAAATGCACCTCCAAAGGTTGTTGTTTTTATTATAACATATTTGGTTAGGATTTCAAGGTTTGATTTGAAAAAATACGAAAATATGCCCGGCACAATTATAATGCCGGGCAAAATGATTATTCTTTTGTTTTTACCTTTACATTTCCTTTAAGATTATCGCATTTGAACGTATTGCAAACGACGTCTCCGTTTTTAATCTTCACCGTTTCCGCGTTAAAGTCGCCGTCAACGGCAATCGAACCACCGCAGTTAACGCCCCTTGCTTTAAGCGTGCCACAACTTACACTTGAGCCGCAGTTGATACCGCCGTCGATATTGCCGCCGCAGGATACGTTGGCACCGCAGTTGACACCACCAGCGTGATTTCCTCCGATGCTGATGTTAGCACCACAAAAAATTCCGCCGTTAACGTCTCCGTCGATGTTGATCGAATTAGATGCCTTACAGCCACCGTTGACAGAACCGTTCACCGAGACATTGCATTCGCTCTTGACGGCTTTTGCCTCACCGATCACTTCAAAGGTGAATTTATCCACCAACGGCTCTTTGACTGTCAGGATTCTCTGACCAAGGCACACCACCCCCCGAATCACGTCATCGTCCTTCCACGGCAAAGCATCACAACTTGTATTAATTTTATAAGTGTGTTCAACTTCTTTGTTACGAGAAAACAAGGTATCAATAGAGCATTCAAACACATCCGCCAGTATAGGCAGAAAAATGATATCTGGGGCGGATTTGGCGTTTTCCCATTTTGATACCGCTTGATAGGTCACGCCTAGTATGTTAGCTAATTCCTCTTGGGTCATCTCTTTTTCTTTGCGAAACCTTTGAATATTCTCTGCTAAAACATTATTGATATTGTCCATAATATCGCTCCTTTCGAGACCGAGTATAGCAAGATAATTGCAAAATAACAATGAACGAAAGGTTGAACCTACTCAACCGATGGTTGAACCTAATGTAATTATAGAGATGACGGAGTATAATGTCAACCAAGCGGTAAATTAGACCGGCTCTTCACAGCGGTTTATAAAAAGAAATCCCCCCGGTACACGGATGTGTACCGGGAGGATTTGGTGCCGCTGACCGGGGTCGAACCGGTACGGTATTTCTACCGAGGGATTTTAAGTCCCTTGTGTCTGCCTATTCCACCACAGCGGCATGGTTGGGGCGTAGCAGAAACCACGCCCCATATCATAGCCTTTTTACAGACGTTTGTCAAGTGTTCTTGGGCTGTTTCATCGTTAGACCGATGCGTTTTTTGGGAATATCCACCGACAGCACCCATACCTTGACAATGTCGCCTACCTTCAGCACCTCAGAGGGATGCTTGATAAAACGGTTGGTGATCTGAGAGATATGCACCAGACCGTCCTGATGCACACCAATGTCCACAAAAGCGCCAAAATCAATGACGTTACGCACCGTGCCGGTCAGCTCCATACCGGGCTTCAGCGACTCGATGCCCAGAATATCGGTGCGGAGCAAGGGCGGCGGCAACTCGTCACGCGGGTCGCGGCCGGGGTGCTGAAGTTCGGCAATAATATCGGTCAGGGTGGGCACACCCACACCCAATTTCTCCGCCAAATTAGCGATGCCAAAGGCGTCTACCTTTTCCTGCAAACCGGTCACGCTTTTGGCGGTGACGCCGCAAACCTCCAGCAGTTCCTTGGCCACCGGATAGCTCTCCGGGTGAACGGCGGTATGGTCCAATAGGTTCTTACTCTCCGGCACCCGCAGGAAGCCGGCGCACTGCTCGAAGGCTTTCGGACCCAATTTCGGCACTTTTTTCAGCGCCGCGCGGGAGGTAAACTCGCCGTTTTCTTCACGATAGGTCACAATATTCTTCGCCACGGTGGCGTTGATACCAGCCACCTGGGACAACAGCGGCGCGGAGGCGGTGTTTAGGTCCACGCCTACGGCATTCACGCAGGACTCCACTACGCCACTCAGAGTTTCAGATAGTTGGGATTGGGGCAGGTCGTGCTGATATTGCCCCACACCGATAGCCTTAGGGTCGATCTTCACCAACTCCGCTAGGGGATCCTGCAACCGGCGGGCAATCGATACGGCGGAGCGCAGATTTACATCGTAATCCGGGAACTCCTGAGCCGCCAACTTGGAGGCGGAGTACACCGAGGCACCTGCCTCGCTGATCACCATATAGGAAACGCCGGTCAAGTTGTTGTCCCGAATCAAATCGGCGGTGAACACCTCGGTCTCGTGAGAGGCGGTGCCGTTACCGATGGCGATGACCTCGACCTTATGCTTTTTGATAAAGCCCAAAACCGTCTTCTTGGCCTGATCCAGACGCTTAAACTGCGGAACGGGATAGATGATGCCGGTGTCCAAGACCTTGCCGGTGGGGTCGATGACGGCGCATTTACAGCCGTGTTGGTATCCGGGGTCAAGACCTAGTGTGACCCGACCTTTCACCGGGGGTTGCATCAACAGCTGGCGCAGGTTGATACCAAACACTTTGATCGCAGACTCACTAGCGGCATCCGACAGCAGATTCCGCATTTCTCGCTCCAGCGAGGGGAAAATCAGGCGGTCGTAGGAATCCGCTGCCGCCATCTGCACCTGGGCGGTAGAGGGGCAGTCATCCTTTAGATGCTCGGAATACACGATCCGCAGAGCGTGAGCGGGGTCAAACTCTACGTGGACCTTTAAGAACTCTTCCCGTTCCCCGCGGTTGATGGCCAACACGCGGTGTCCGGGGACTTTATTCAGAGGCTCTCGGAATTCGTAATAATTGGCGTAAACACTGTCCTCTTGCTTTGCGGCCTTGGAGGTCAAGTAACCGTTGGCAAAGCAAACCACCCGCAGACGCTTGCGTACGTTGGCGTCGTCGGCAATCAGCTCAGCGAGGATGTCGCGTGCACCGGCCAGAGCATCCTCGGCGGTGGGAACCTCCTCGGTGATATAGGCCTCCGCCAACGCGTAGGGGTCCTCCCCTTGCGGATCTTGGGCATAGAGAGCCTCTGCCAAAGCCTGTAGACCGCGTTCCTTGGCGATGGTAGCACGGGTGCGGCGCTTGGGTCGATAGGGGCGGTATAGGTCATCCAACTCGGTCATGGTTACAGCCGCATCCAGCGCTGCCGCCAATTCTTCGGTTAGAGCGCCCTGCTCCTCAATGGTGGCGCGGTATTTTTCGCGAGTCTCGTTCAGGTTCCGCAGATAGGTCAACCTGTCTGCCAATTCGCGCAACACCTGGTCGTCAAGAGAGCCGGTCTGCTCTTTACGATAACGAGCGATAAAAGGAATGGTGTTGCCGTCATCCAGCAGGGCGATCACATTCTCGACGTGTTGGGTTTTAAGGTGAAATTCACTCACCAGCGTTTGCAAAATATCCATAGGTGTCTCCTTATAACATAGTGAATCAATTATACCTTTTTCTAGGCTTGATGTCAATTGACGAGTCGTAATTTTTGTGGTAGAATGTGGTATCAATAATGAGAGGAGGATGCGTATGATCAAGGTTTATTGGCTGGATTGTACCCCGCTGTTTGACGAGCGGGAATTGACCCGCATTCTTCCCACACTTGACGAAACACGCCGGGAGAAGACCTTGCGCTATAAAACGGCTGAGCGGCGCGCCCAATCCGCCGGTGCCGGTCTGCTTTTGCGCCATATATTCGGCGACACCGCATACGTGTTTGGTGAAAACGGCAAGCCCTATTTCAAAGACAGAGACGACCTTTTTTTCAGCCTTTCGCACAGCGGTAAGTACGTAGTATGCGCGGTAGCGGATTGTGAAATCGGTGTTGACCTTGAACTTGTCTCCCCTATCCGTCCCGCTGTGATGCGTCGGTGCTTTACACCGCAGGAACAAGCATGGATAGAAAATGATCCGGTACGATTTACCCGACTGTGGACGATGAAAGAGGCCTATATGAAGTTGACCGGTACGGGACTTTCCGTTCCGGCAAAAGAGATTACTCTGCCAACACCGCCAAAGGATGAATTTGACGAAAAAAATCGATGCTTTTGGTCGTTATGGGATCGCAATGACGTTATCCTTTCGCTATCCTCAGAACGGTCTGATGATTGGGAAATTGTACCCGTTTCGTTGTTCTGAACACAATAAAATGCCCTCGCTAAAGGCGAGGGCATTTTTACAGTATGGACATTTAACCGTTCAGAATTTCTTGCTGCTTCTTTTTGCTGAAAGATGCCAGGATGAGATGATAGGACTTATCCACCAGTTCCTTTAACAATTCGTTAGGGACAGCACCATCGGGATTGATGGAATTCCAATGTCGTTTATTCATATAAAATCCCGGGATAATATCCTCATACTGCTGTCTTAAAAACTCGCCCTCCAGAGGCTCCAGTTTCAGCGTGATATAATACGGACGGTCGTCATCATCTAGGCAAACCGCCAGAAACATCTTTTCGCCGATCATATAACGGATCCAGTTCCAGTTTTCCGTGTTTTTCGTAACACCGGGCTTATTCATAGCATACTCATCCAACCACGGATACTTCATAAGCTCATTCCTCCCCTTTTTCCGGTTACTGCCTTTTTGTGTAATAACAAATAATTGACTCCGTTTTTCCGTTCAATTCGTTATAGCCGGTAAATAGGGCGCCACCTTTAGACATTAACTCTCCACACTCTACGGTAGAAATATCGTGGTTGACAAACACCTCGCGCTTGTCCGTATTGATGATCACGTGGCCGTTGGCGGTGTTGATACGG
The DNA here is from genome assembly GCA_015066365.1 of Oscillospiraceae bacterium. Taxonomy (GTDB): domain Bacteria; phylum Bacillota; class Clostridia; order Oscillospirales; family Acutalibacteraceae; genus UBA5905. The sequence goes on from SVON01000001.1 coordinate 106,946, forward strand.
CCACCGCGGCCCAGGCCCTCCTCTTGGGGATTGCCGTTTTCATCCATATAGCGGCGGGCTACCAGGGTCAGTTCCTTGCCATCCAACATCAAAGCCGTTTCGCTGATCTCTACTTTTTGTTTCCGCTTCCAAAACATCGTATCACCTCTGAGAGTTATTGTACGGAACCGGAAAAGAATTGTCAAGTAGGCTTGTATTCTCTGGCGGTTTGTGATAAAATGTTTTTTTGAATGATATTAGGTAAGAAAGGAGGCGCCATATGGGCAAGACCAACCGTTACAAGCAGTTATTCTCCTTCACTTTGATACTGGGTATTGGTACCGTCATCTCAAAGCTGATGACCTATGTGGTGCTCACCCCACTCTATACAAAATACCTGACCACTGCTGAATTCGGCATCGTGGATCTGGTGGTGCAGACCGCCAATCTGTTGATGCCTTTGGTTTCGCTGGGCATCAACCAAGCGGTGCTCCGATTTGGTATGGACGGAGAGACGGACCGAGGGGCGGTGCTGACCACCGGCCTTGTGGTGAATTTGCTCGGCTTTGGCGCTTTTCTTCTGTTTTATCCGTTGGTGCGGATGATTCCGGATTTTGGCGAATACGCCCTTTTGATTTACTTATTTGTCTTTTGCTCTATCACACATTATTTGTTTGCTTATTGCGTGAAAAGTATGCAAAAGGCGAAACTTTTCACCATCTGTGTGATCATCGGTACAGCGATTACGGTTGTTTTAGACATTCTGTTCTTGGCTAAGTGGAATATGGGCATTACCGGCTATATCCTGGCCATTGCCCTCAGCGATGCCACCTGTTCGGTTATTCTAATTTTTACCGGAAAACTGTACAAGCTTATTCGGTTTAAAAAGCTTAAGCGTACCATCGCTAAAGCGATGCTCAAATACTCTATTCCTCTCATTCCCAACTCTGCATTATGGTGGGTTACCGATTACTCTGACCGCTATATGGTCACACGATTCATCGGCGAATCGGCTAACGGTCTCTATTCTTTGGCCTATCGCTTACCCAATATGCTGATTATGGTGTGCGGTATCTTTATGGATGCGTGGCAGATGTCGGTGCTCAGCGAAAAAAGCCGCCTGGAACGGCAGCATTTCTTTAGCAACGTGTTCCAGATGTATCAGTCTATTATCTTCGTGGGTGCCTCAGCTTTGATTGCAGGGGCAAAGCTGGTAACCGAAATTATGGCTGACCCTGCTTTCTATGACTCCTGGCAATACATCCCCACCCTGGTGATGGCTACCGCCATGTCCTGCTTCGTCACGTTCCTGGGCACTATCTACGTGGTTGAAAAGAAAAGCAACAGTTCGTTGGTCACCACGGTCATTGGTACGGTGTTGAATCTAGCATTGAATTTTATGTTAATCCCCAGAATGGGTGCGCATGGAGCGGCTATCGCTACCGCTGCCAGTTATGGTTTTGTATTCCTGCTTCGTGCCTTCCACACCCGTAAATTCATTCCCATCGACTGGGATCTGCCCCGCTTGTTCCTCAATCTGTCCCTGGTCACGGCTCAGTGCTTTATGATGGTGTTCGCGGTACCTTATTGGAAGTATATCGTGAGTGCTATGTTTGTGGTGGTGCTGGTGATCAACTTCCGGTATTTATTAGGCAGTGTGAAACAAATTCTCCTCAGCCGCAAAGGAGGATAACCAATGGACCGCTGTCAACAAATCGAACGGAGCATCATCAAAAAATATCGCAAACCCATTTGGAATCAGTTTATCGGTGGTCTGAAAGACTATCAGATGATCCAGGCTGGGGATAAGATTGCCGTGTGCATTTCCGGTGGAAAGGACTCCTTTTTGCTGGCAAAATGCCTGCAGGAGTTGCATCGCCACGGCAGCGAAGTTCCCTTTGATCTGGAGTTTATCGTGATGGATCCCGGCTATCGTCCCGAAAACCGCCAACGCATAGAGGTGCTGTTAAAAGAATTGGCAATCCCGGCCCACATCTTCGATAGCCCTATCTTTACGGTGGTGGAAAAGCAGAGTCAGTCTCCCTGTTATCTTTGTGCGCGGATGCGGCGTGGGTATCTCTACAAGTTTGCGCAAAGTTTAGGGTGCAATAAGATTGCGTTAGGCCATCACTTTGACGATGTGATCGAAACCACGCTGCTTAGCATGCTGTATGCTGCAGAAATGCGCACCATGATGCCCAAGTTACATAGTAAGAATTACCCTGGGATGGAACTAATTCGCCCTCTCTACTTAGTAAAAGAGAAGGATATTTTGGCTTGGGCGCGGTACAACGATTTGCAGTTTCTCCGTTGTGCCTGTTCCGTTACTGACCGCGAAAATGAAGACTTCGGTTCTAAGCGCGCTGAGGTAAAGGCTCTTGTGTCAGAATTGCGTAAGAAAAACGACCAGATTGACATCAACATCTTCCGCAGTGCAGAAAACGTGAACTTGGAAACCATTATTAGTTATCATAAAGGCGTGCAATACACATCGTTTTTGGATGATTATGAATGATTAGAGCGTGTGACTGCAAAGGATTTTGAAACCTTTGCGAATAAACCTAACAAAAAAGGACAGTCGAACGACTGTCCTTTTTCTATTATATTTTTTCACCACAAGCGTTGCAGTATACTGCATCCTCCTGGTTCACAGCGCCGCAAGAACAAGTCTTTCTGGCGTACAGCTCGTCAATGGCGTTTTGCAATTTACCAATCTTTTTATAAAGAATATCGGATTGTTTCACCAAATCAGCCACCAGCTCATCGTTCAGCTCAGAGCCATCCTTTTTGCTGTCATACAAAAGGTGTCCCAACGCCTCCATCACTTGCCGCAGGTCGCGTTCTTTCTCCGCCAGTTCCATCTTAAGACCCATCACGTCCGCCATATTGGTCATTTTGCGTCCGGCATTGACCGCAAACCCTTTTGCAGAAATAAGGACGTCTTCCCAATTTGCCATACGATCACTCCTCACAGTATTTATGGTAGAATTCCGGCACGGCGTTTTTGCGTGCCAGCATCTCTTCCAATCCGGTATTGTATTCATACGGGAATTTATAGTTAAAAATGCGTTCCAGATAGTCGGTACCGGGCTGCTTCAGTTTACTGACAGCGCCAGCGCCGCAACCAAGAATGGTGTGCGTCTCGTCCATAATGTAGACGTTATAGAGCCCTTCATAACCGGGTTTGGCCCAGCCCACGTTCTCCTGATTGCCGACGGTGCGGCTCTGGCGATAGAGGTAATACGGGGCGTATCCCGCTTCCGGTAGCCGAGCTGCAGACAGTTTTACCATCCGTACGGCATCCGCTTCCACACCGTAATCGGGGCGTTTCTGCAACATAATGTTGGAGGCGCGCTTCATCGATAAGGTGTGCACCGTGATGCTTTCCGGGGCCAGAGATAGAACCCCCTCTATTGTGCGGGAGAACCCCTCATAATCATCGCCGGGCAGCCCTGCGATGAGATCGGTATTGATGTTGGTAAAACCAGCTTTTCGGGCCATATCAAAGGCGTCATAAAACTGTTCCACCGTATGTTTACGGCCGATACCGGCCAAAACCTCCGGTTGTAAGGTTTGGGGGTTGATGCTCACCCGGCCTACGCCGGCGGCGTGAATCGCGGCCATCTTTTCCGGAGTTACCGTGTCGGGGCGCCCCGCTTCAACGGTATATTCCCGTAGCGTGGACAGATCAAATGCTCCTTCCACCGCCTTAAACAGGGCGGTCAGTTGCTCCGCGGACAGCGTGGTGGGAGTACCACCGCCGAAATAGACCGTCTCTAGACGCAGCCCCAATTCTTTGGCCAAACGGCCGGTATAAGCAATCTCTTGGCATAACTGCTCTACATAGGTGGGGATCAGTTTTTTGGCCTGCACCACCGTTTGTGATACAAACGAACAGTAGTCGCAGCGTGTGGGACAAAACGGAATGGAGACGTACAAACTGAAGGACTTCGGCTGAGAGAGAGCCAAAAGTTTATCCTCGGCCAGCAAAGTGGTCTCGCACAAAATGCGCTTTTGGTCGCTGACCAACAATTTATCACGGAAATAGGTGCGTGCCGCATCTGGCCCCATCTCGCGGGTCAAGCGGCGCAGCAATTTGACCGGACGAACCCCGGTGATCAGGCCCCAGCCTTGTGTAAAGCCGAGTAGCTTTACAAGAAGATGATAGAGCAGCGTGCAAAGTTCCAATTCGCAATCGTCCGGATTGGTTTCCAAACTCCCGGGAACTGTACTTTCTAGGGCTTCGTCAAAGCCGTCAAGTCGTACACGGCAACAGAGTGCCACGTGTTCCCCACGATTGACAGAGCAACACTCCACCGTCAACCCATCGATACTGTCCGGGATCTCTTCGTGGTGGGTATAAATTTTTTCCAACGGCAAAAACAAACGGGATACATTTTCCAATTCAAAATGAAAATCGTTGCCGCGCAAATACAGATGCATAACGGGCTCCTTTATCTCAGATAGGGATTGTACTTCTTTTCGGTGCCGATCGTGGTATCCGGGCCGTGTCCGGGATACACCGCGGTGGAATCCGGTAACTGGAGTAAACGCTCCAATGACCGTTTCATCGCCGTGACGTCGCCACCGGGAAAATCCAGACGACCGATGCTGTTACGAAACAGCGTATCACCGGAAAATAGTGTATTCTCTGTATGCAAGCAAATGCAACCCGGTGTATGCCCGGGGGTTTCAAGCACGGTTAAAGACGCATTTCCAAAGGAAATCACACCACCTTCGTACAAAAGATTAGCCTTATCTATGGTAATCTCCTGACCGGGCGAAAACCAACCGGACAAATTCCGCTTTGGATCGGTTAGTGCGTCAACGTCACCTGCTCCGATATACAAGGGTGCTCCGGTATGGGCGCACACAGCCTCAGCTGCCAGCATATGGTCAAAGTGTGCGTGGGTCAGTACCACAGCTGTAATGGAAATTCCCCTTTCCGCAACCTCAGAAAGAATCTCCTCTGCTTCATCTGCGGGGTCGATGACGATGCCTTCGTGCTCCGACCAGACGAGATAGCAATTGGTTTCTAACTCTCCTAAAATCAGTCGCGTATGAACCATTATGGCTTCCTCCGTGTACAAGTATCCGTATCCAACAGGATGGTGACCGGGCCGTCATTAAGCAGACGTACCTTCATATCGGCGCCAAACTCGCCAGTTTGTACGTCTTTGATGCCGTTTTCCCGTAACAATTCCACAAAACGGTCAAAGAGCGGTTTGGCTACGTCGGGTTTAGCCGCGCCAAAGAAATCCGGTCTGCGTCCTTTGGCTGTATTGGCACACAAGGTGAACTGTGAAACCGCCAAAACGCTTCCGTCAATGTCCAGGACAGAGCGGTTCATCTTGTCGTTTTCGTCACAGAACACCCGTAATTCAGCGACTTTTCTCGCCAATAAAGCTGCCTCCTCAGCCGTATCCCCCTCACATACCCCCACCAGCAGCAAAACGCCGCTGTTAATGGAGGCGATGCAGGTTTCCTCGACCGTTACGGATGCTTCTGTGACACGTTGGTAGACCGCTTTCATAGTCTTCTCTCCTAGTTAGAATCCGGTTCTTTGAACTTCGTCCACGCCGGGAACGGCCTTAAGACGTTGAATAACGTACTGAAGGTGATCCACGCTGTTTACTGCGATGGTTAACGATACTACGGCGCCACTTTCCTGATCCCGGGCGTTGATGGAATGAACCGGCACGTGCAGATTGGAAAGAGTGGTAGCCAGTTTCAGCAGTAGATTCTGTTGCTCATGGGCAATAATGTGCAGGTTGGCGTTAAACTCGGTATCCACCGACTGCTCCCACTGAACTGCCACCCAGCGCTCTTTGTTTGGTGCCGAATGGAGGTCTTTGGGCACGTTGGTGCAATCCCGGCGGTGGATGGAAACACCATAACCGCGAGTGATAAAGCCGATGATGGGATCTCCGGGCACTGGATTACAGCACTGTGCAAATTTTACTAAACAATCGTCCAGCTGGTCGATGATGACGCCGCCCATATGAGAGTGTCGGCGCGGCGGAGGTGTGATGGGATTCATCACCGAGGCGGCGATCTGCTCCTCTTTCTGCATCCGATTGTACTCTTCTTTAATACGGGGAATCAGGCGGGAAAGCATCACACCGCCGTAGCCGATAGCCGCATAAAAATCGTCGATTGTGGCACAGTGTTGTTTCTTAGCTTGATGTATTAAGAATTGTTCCATTCGCTCTTCCGGCAGGCGAATCAGGTTGCGGGACAACTCCCGTTCCAGCTCTGCCCTACCCTGCTGGATATTTTCTTCCCGACGCTCTTTTTTAAACCAACTGCGGATCTTATTGCGTGCTTCGCTGGTATGCACGATGTTCAGCCAGTCGCGGCTGGGGCCGTGGTTGGCGGCAGAAGTGGTCAACACCTCTACGATCTCGCCGGTTTTCACTTTGTAATCCAAAGGCACGATACGTCCGTTTACTTTAGCGCCCACCATACGGTTGCCTACCGCTGTGTGGATGTTATAGGCAAAGTCGATGACGGTACTGCCCTCCGGTAAGGTGACAACGTCGCCCTTAGGGGTAAAGACAAACACGTCTTCAATATCCAGGTCTGTTTTGATGCTCTGAACAATGTCCTCGGCATCGTCTACATCCTGCTGGCTTTCAATAAACTGGCGAACCCAAGCCAAGCGCTCTTCCAGCTTGTCTTTCTTTTGTATACCGGCCTTGTATTTCCAATGGGCGGCAATACCGTATTCTGCGGTATAATGCATATCCCAGGTGCGAATTTGCACCTCAAAGGGGATTTTTTCTTTGCTCACCACCGTGGTGTGCAAAGACTGATACATATTCGGTTTAGGCGTGGAAATGTAATCCTTAAACCGGTTGGGCAAAGGCGTAAACATTTCGTGCACGATACCTAAGACGTTGTAACAGTCGTTGACGCTGTCCACAATGATGCGTACAGCATATATGTCAAAAATCTCGTCAAAGGCGCGGCCTCGCATATACATCTTACGGTAAATGCCGGCATAGCTCTTGACGCGACCAGAGATATGCGCTTTAAGTCCAAACTTTGCCAAATGATCCAAGATGCGCTCTTGGATGCTTTTTAAGAATAGATTGCGCTCGTCGGCATGCATGGCCAGGTTTTCTTCGATTTCTTTATAAGCAACCGGGTCCAACACCCGCAGAGAGAGGTCTTCCAGCTCCTCTTTCATGGTGCGGATGCCTAAGCGGTGGGATAGCGGCGCATAGATATCCAGCGTTTCTCGAGCCTTATCCCGCTGCTTTTGCGGTTTCCAGCCTTCGCTGGTACGCATATTGTGCAGACGGTCAGCCAGTTTGATGATCATCACGCGAACATCCTTAGCCATGGCTAGCAACATCTTACGGACGTTTTCGGCCTGCTGTTCCTCTCGTGTGGAGAATTGCATTTTGGTGATTTTGGTGACGCCGTCCACCAGGTCAGCCACCTCTTGGCCAAAACGGCGCGCAAGGTCACTCAGCTCCACGTCGGTATCTTCTACCACGTCGTGCAACAATGCGGCGATCACCGCATCACTGTCCATACCGATCTCCACCAGGATACAGGCCACATGCAAGGGGTGGCAGACGTATTCTTCGCCAGACTGGCGAAACTGTCCCTCGTGAGCCTCAATCGCCATATTTACGGCATCGTGGATGCGCTCAATGTCGTACATTTTATCGCTGTTTTCCATTAGCGAATCCAGTTGCTCAATGACGGCTTCTTTGCGTTCTACGTTCTGGTTATCCAACATTAGGCGCATCTCCTTTCTGTATGTATTGATAGAGGGGTGTTTCGGTCAAATCCACCTTTCCTTCAGCAGGAAGCGTTTCGATAAATAGCTTTTCACCGCGGTCATACCAGCAGATCAAGCCGGACTCCTGCCACAACTGGAGAGCAACCAACAGTTGTAGGACCGTAGGAGCCTTATCTCCCAATGCATGGTGGAGCTGTTCTACCGTACCCTGCCACACCTTGCAGGTGCGCAACAGACTGTAGAGATGCCCCAGTTGCTCACGACTGGCTAATACATCGTCCAATTCGGGGCAATATTCCCGACGCATAATACGCTCAAAATCGGCAATCTCACGCATCAACTGATCGCGATCAGTATCAGCAAAAGAGAGATCGCGTATGCGTACGCTAACGGTGGTGTTGCCGCGGAATTCATTCTTCTCCAGAGCGACGACGCTGTTGAGCAGAGAGCCGCAAGCCACAGGGAATTCTTCCGGTCTCGTTTGGAACAGCATAGCGTTGATGCGCACCCCGTCCCGGCTTAGCGAAAGACGCAGATGTTTCTTTTCGGCACCAACAGCGGTGATGTTATCTAACTGCATACGGAACAGCCCAAATAGCGGGGCGGGGTTGCCGCATCCAAAGGGCTCCAACACCTGCAATAGTTCCAACTTTTCCGTGTTGATTTGATCCGGACGGAGTCGTACCGCCACATCGAAAGATGCGGTCGGCATAACCGGATAATGCTCAGCAGCATAGGTGTTGATGGCTGTGCGTAATGCATCTACTTTGTCTGCCTCTAAGGTGACACCGGCGGCTAACTCGTGACCGCCGAATTGCACCACGTATTCCGCGCAAGCCGATAAAGCGTCAAAAATAGAGAATTCGCTCAAACTGCGGCAAGAGCCGTGGGCCAAACCATCCTCTCCAATAGAGAGAGCGATGGTCGGTTTGCAGTAGCGCTCCATAAGTCGAGCCGCCACCAAACCGAGTAAGCCACAATGCCATCCGCGACCGCATACCACCAATACGCGATCATACAGCCACTCGGGATGTTGCTGTAACTGTTCTTCAACCTGTTGGACAATGTCGGTGGTGGCTTGCTGCCGGGTCAAATTCAGTTGCTGAATCTCTTCAGCGGCCCGGTTGGCCTCCTCCCTGTTCTCGCTCAACAATAGACGCAAGGAAAGGTTAGGATCTGCCATACGGCCAGAAGAATTCAACCGGGGAGCCAGACCAAAAGAGACGTTTCCTACATCCAGCGTCTTTTCCTCTAAGCCTGCCACGCGGCGCAAAGCCAGCAGACCTGGGCGGCGACTTTCCTCCAACAGACACAAACAACGGCGCACAAGGTCACGGTTAAAGCCCTGAAGCGGCATCATATCAGCAAGAGTGCCCAAAGCTAACAGATCACCATACTGGGTAAACATCGTTTCGCTGTCGCCGGATAAAGCACACAGGAACATAAACGCTACGCCTACGCCGGCAAACTCTTTAAAGCTGCTTTCGCAGTCAATACGGTGAGGATCCACCACCGCCACTGCATTTGGGAGTGTTTCACCGGGTTGGTGGTGGTCGGTGACAACCACGTCAATGCCGGCGTTGTTCGCCAGCGTAACCTCTTCCAACGCAGCGATTCCGGTATCCACCGTAATGATTAACTGCACGCCATGTTGGGCGGCCCAGGCAATGGTTTCTGGGTGCATACCATAGCCTTCATCACGTGACGGAAGGCGATAGAGCACGTCGGCTCCCTGCTTCTTAAAATAATCGTACAACAAGGTGGTCGAGGTAATGCCGTCCACATCGTAATCGCCATACACCAGGATGCGCTCACCGGCCTCAAGCGCCTGTTTTGTACGCTTTACGGCTTTTTGCATATCGGCAAAAGAGAACGGATCCACCTCTTCTTCATAGCCGACGATGTATTCAAAAATTTGTTCCGGCGTGGTTAGACCACGGGAGGTGAGCATCAGCGACAAGAAGGGGTGAATTTCACATGCTTCCGCCAGCTCTGCCGCTAACGTTTTATCCGTTTTTTGTTCATTCCAGCGTCGAATCTGCATAGATACCCCTCCTTTTTACTAAATTACCTATTATTGTACCATTATTCGCCGAAATATTCAACACCGATTTGAAATAATCCCGCGAAAATAAAGAAAAAACCGTACCAAACGTATTGGTACGGTTTTCACACTCAGATTATTCCTGGGGCAATAAGGTGATACCTAGATCCACTAACTGCTGATCATCTACAACAGAGGGACAATCGGTCATCGGCTCGGTCATATTCTGCACCTTCGGATAAGCAATAACGTCACGCAGGGTGGTGGCACCCAGCATCTGCATCACCAAGCGGTCCAAACCGATGCCCATACCACCGTGAGGCGGTGCGCCGTAACGGAAAGCGTCCAGTAGGAATCCGAACTTCTGCTGGGCCTCTTCCTGAGAAAGACCCAACGCGCTAAACATATGGTTTTGCAGGTCGGGATCAGTGATACGAATGGAGCCGGAAGCCAACTCGATGCCGTTGAGCACTAAGTCATAGGCTTTGGCGTACACCTTGTCCGGATCGGTGTCCAGATAAGGAATGCTCTCATCCAGCGGAGAGGTGAAGGGGTGGTGCATAGCCACCCAGGTCTGAGATTCCTCATCCCACTCGAAGAAGGGGAATTCGGTAATCCACAGCAAGTTAAAGCCTTCACGGGGAATTTCCAGCTTGTTGGCCAGCTCCAAACGCAGAGCGCCCAAAGTTGTCAAGACGTGCTTTTTAACGGTGTCAGCCACCACCAGGACAACGTCACCCTTTTCTGCGCCGGCGGTGGTCAGCAGAGCAGTCATCTCTTCCTCGGTCAAGAATTTACCGAAGGAGGATGCGGGAGTATCCTCCACCCAGCGCACCCAAGCCAAGCCTTTGGCGCCGATGCCACGGACAAACTCGGTGAGCTTGTCGATCTCCTTACGGGACAGCGTGGAAGCAGCCCCCTTGGCGGTCAGGCACCGGACGGTGCCGCCGCCCTGCACGGCAGAGGCAAATACGCCAAAACCGCAATTCTTTACGGCGTCGGTTAGGTCAATGATCTCCATACCGAAACGGGTATCCGGCTTATCGGAGCCATAGCGCTCCATAGCGTCGTTGTATTTCAGGCGAGGCAGGGCATCTGGCAGCTGAACATCCAATACTTCTTTGAACAGGGTGCGCATAAAGTCCTCACCCACCGCCAAAACGTCCTCAACGTCCACAAAGGACATCTCCAGGTCGATCTGGGTAAACTCGGGCTGACGGTCAGCCCGCAGGTCCTCGTCGCGGAAGCAACGAGCCAACTGTACGTAGCGGTCAAAACCGGCAACCATGCTGAGCTGTTTGTACAGCTGAGGAGACTGAGGCAAAGCATAGAATTCGCCCTGGTGCAGACGACTGGGTACCAGGAAGTCACGGGCTCCCTCGGGGGTGGATTTGATCAACATAGGGGTCTCCAGCTCGATGAAGCCGTTCTTGTCAAAGAAATCGCGAATCACCTTGACAATGCGGTGGCGCATCAGAATATTGCTCTGCAGATCGGGACGGCGCAGATCCAGATAGCGATATTTCAGACGGGTCGCCTCAGCGGTAGAGCAGTTCTCTACAATCTCAAAGGGCGGCGTTTCTGCCTTGTTGAGAATGCGTAGCTCCTCTACAGCGATTTCGATATCGCCGGTGGGAATCTCCGTATTACGGGAGGAACGAACCCGCACCTTACCGCGGGCCGCGACCACGTATTCGCTACGCAGAGAAAACGCTTTTTCAAACACCGCCTTGTCCGTATCCTGATCAAAAGCCAACTGCACGATACCGGTACGGTCGCGCAGATCCACAAAAATCAACTGACCCAAATCACGCTGACGCTGGACCCAACCGAATACGGTCACTTCCTGACCGGCGTGCTCCTCGCGGAACGTGCCACAATACGCAGTACGGCGCAGCCCTTTAATCGTTTCTGCCATTTTCTATCTCCCCTATTCTTTCGAGATTACATAAAGTCAGCAACACTGCCGAACAAATCCGCCATGCCGGCCAGTTCACTATCCAACAGTTTTTGGCGCAGGACTGCATACAGTCCGTCGTCCAACGAAACATCTTCCGTTTCTCCGGTGTTCATATCCTTCAACTGGGCGTGACCGGTTTCCAACTCGTTGTCGCCCACCACGACGGTATAGCGCGCCCCCAGCTTGTCGGCGTATTTCATCTGCGCTTTCAAAGAGCGGCCCACAATGTCACACTCAACGGTGACACCGCCGTCCCGCAGAGACGAGGCTAAGGCAAAGCATTTTTGAGCGGCGGCCTGGCCCATCGACACAAAATAAAGATCGCATTTGGGGGCGTCCGGGAAGCGAACGCCCTGCTCTTCCATGGTCATCAACAAACGCTCAATGCCCATACCAAAGCCAAGCCCCGGCTGAGCAGCACCGCCCAGTTCAGAAACCAGGCCGTCGTAGCGACCACCACCGGCCACCACCAAGCCCTGATCGGAGACTAGCTCAAACACGGTGCGGGTGTAATAATCTAAGCCGCGCACAATGTGCTCATCGATAACGTAATCAATGCCGGCGGCATCCAAACAACTCTTCACACCCTCGAAATGGGCGGCGCAATCGTCACACAGATAGTCCAGCATCACAGGGGCATCCGCAGCAATCTCGTGGCAAACCGGAGATTTGCAGTCCAAAATACGCATAGGGTTGCGCTCCAAGCGACTCAGACAAGTACCACAGAGATCTCCTTGCCGTTCTGCAAAATAGGCATGCAGCGCTTCGGTATAGCGAGCGCGGCAAGTAGGACAACCGATCGAATTGATATGCAACGCTACGTTAGCCAAACCCAAAGAGCCCAAAATACCGGTGGCTAGAGAGATCACCTCGGCGTCTGCTTGAGGCGCAGAGGCACCAAAGCACTCAACGCCAAACTGATGAAACTCGCGATAACGGCCTTTTTGGCTCTTTTCGTAACGATAGCACGATGTTAAGTAAGATACCTTTACAGGCAAAGCGCCGGCCAGCAGACCGTGCTCCAGTACAGCGCGCGCAGCGCCGGCTGTGCCCTCGGGACGTAGAGTGATGGAACGACCACCCTTGTCCTCAAAGGTGTACATCTCTTTCTGTACCACGTCGGTGGTCTCGCCCACCGAGCGCTGGAATAGGTTGGTATGCTCAAACACAGGCGTACGAATTTCGTGAAAGCCGAAATCCCGTGCAATAGCTAAAGCCATCTGCTCAACGTACTGCCATTTGTAGCTGTCTTGGGGCAACACGTCTTGGGTGCCGCGTGGTGCTTGGGTAATCAATGCCATAATAATAACCTCTCTAACTCAGGAATAACAAGGCAAAAGGGCACACGTTTGTGTACCCCTTTTACCGGATTAACGACTACGGGGATTGACAACGTTACGCCAATCCAAATCTCCGCGCTCAAGACCGTGAATCAATACTTCCGCCGTAGCAATATTTGTTGCAACGGGTATGTTGCGGGTATCACACAAACGCAACATATCCAAATCATTAGGTTCGTTGGATTTGGCAGTCATCGGGTCGCGGAAAAACAAGAGCAGGTCGATCTCGTCGCAGGCAATACGGGCTGTAATCTGCTGGTCGCCGCCCTGTGCACCGCTCATATAGCGAACGATGTCCAGACCGGTGGCCTCAGACACCAGTTTGCCGGTGGTGCCAGTGGCGCACAACGTATGACGGCTCAAAATACCGCAGTAAGCAATACAAAACTGAACCATCAATTCCTTTTTTGCGTCGTGAGCAATCAATGCAATATTCATAGCCTGCAACCTCCTCTATCAGTATCACAAAAAGATTTACATTTTTTCCAGCTTTGCTAACGGGACGGTTTTACCCATAAAGCGTTGTGCCAGGTTATCAAAACAGATAGCCGCATTACATGCAGCCGGTAACGGCTTGGCGTTAGCGTTTGCTACGGCCACCTCTTCGTCCTCCGGGATGATGCCCAAAAGCTGAATGCCGGCTGTGTCGATAATCTCGTCTACATCCGGCATAGAGCCATCCATCACCTTGTTAGGGCGAAGGCGGTTGATGACCAAGTGGCTACGCATCTGACGCTCTTCTAAAAGGTGCCCTAAGATTTGCGCATCGCGGGCACACACCATATCCGGTGTAGAAACGATCAGTGCGCGGTCAGCAGCGGCAATTGCCGTTTCAAAGCCGGGGCCTAAACCAGCGGGACAGTCGATGATCACCTGGTCGTAATAGGCAGCCAGACTGCGACACAAAGCACGCATTTCCTCCGGGGTACACATCTCCTCAAGCCGTAAAGGGGCGGGCAACACAAATACGTTTTTGAACACCGGAGAGGGATAAATAGCCCGAACCGGTTCGCAGTTACCGGAAAAGATGTCGGACATATCGTACATCGTATTACCGCTGACACCTAACATCAAATCCAAGCTACGCAAACCGGCATCGGCGTCGATCAATAATACGCGACCGCTGTGACGGGACAGAGCATAACCCAAACCCGCCGTGACGGTGGATTTGCCAGCGCCGCCCTTGCCGGATGTAACTACGCAAATTTGGCTCATACGCTCTCCCCTCCCTCGACAAATAAAATATTATTATCACTATATCACAAAACAACGTAGATGTAAACCCCCGTTTTGAGGGAATAACACAAATATTTTCGAAAAAATTATGGGATCAAAACGCCTTCAGGCGTGGGCTTTTCACCACTGTCTTTATTGGCAAAATAGGCATCCAATACCGTGCGGGCTACCGATGCAGAGGCAGACGAGGTGCCGTTCTCTACCACTACCGCAATGGCTATCTCGGGATTGTCTGCCGGCGCATAGCCGATAAACGTTCCGTGGTCGGAGGCGCCTTTGATGCCCGTCTGTGCGGTACCTGTTTTACAGGCGATGGTATAGGGTGCGTTTGCAAAAGAACTACGAGCTGTGCCGGTTTTGCCTACCGCTACCATACCTTTGCGTACGGACGCTATCGCCTCGTCACTCCACTCGACCTGAGCGGCGATCTCGGCAGGAATTGCCGTTTCGTTTTTCCCGTCATAGCTGCGAATCGCTTTGACAAAGTGGGTTTTGTAACGAATACCGCCGTTGGCAATCATCATAGCATAGGCGGCAAGCTGGATGGGCGTATATTCTCCACGCTGACCAATGGCTAGCTGCAGATAGTCGCCGCCAACCCAATTGGCATCGGCAGAGGTGGGCTGTTTGCCGGAACTTTCATCAATTTCCACACCGGTTTTTTGACCAAATCCGTACAATTTCAGATAATCGAACAACCGATCGTTCATCAGTCGACCTACTTCATAGAAATAGCAGTTGCAGGATTTTTCCAAAGCCGTACCTACCATTAAATGACCGTGATAGCCCATACATTTGGGCGCGTAGCCGGTAGAAGCGTAATACTTGTACGTGTAGGTGCAGTTGATGGTTTGGGAGGGGGTAATAAATCCATCGGTCAAAGCTGCCAGAGCGACCCCCGGCTTAAAGGTAGAACCACAGGGGTAACGACCGGTTAACGCACGGTTAAACAAAGGATTCTCGGGGTCGTTTATCAGCTCTGTGTAGTTCTCTCTGTACGTAGACAAATCGTAGTCCGGCCACGAAGCGCAGGTGATCACACCGCCATTCTTAACGTCCAGCACAACCACCGAGCCGCTTTTGACGTCTTTACCTTTCTCTGCCGCTGCATTGGCGCGCAGATCAGCAATTTTTTCGGCCAGAGCTGCCTGCGCTGCTGCCTGCACCTTTGAATCCAGTGACAGCACGACGGTATTTCCGGGCTTAGGAGCTACTTCTTCGACCTCATTGACCACTTCACCCTTGGAGTTTTTGGTCAAAACACGTTTTCCGCTTTTACCGCGCAGATTGTCTTCTTCCGCTTTTTCGATGCCTTCTTTACCCAGAATGTCGTTGTAGGAATAGCCTTTTTCTTTTAAGCCAGCGTATTCTTCAGCGTAAATGGGACCAACCGAGCCAATGATGTGGCATGCTGTGGTGCCGCTGGTGTATTCACGTACCGGCACGGTGGTGATATCCACGCCGGGGAATTGAGCACTCTTTTCCACCACCTTGTACATGGTGGTGCTGGAAATATCGTGAGCGAGAGTAAAGGGGACTTTTGCAGAAAAACCAGCGGTTTCCATCTCATAATGAATACCGGCCAGAATTCGTTGCATTTGTTTATCGTAACCGGTCAAACCGTATTTGATCGCCATGTGCTTAAGGCATTGTTCGGCGGTGGCGTAACTGGCCATATTGAGTTGCTTTTTCAGCCGCTTGATGCCTTCTTTACGCTTTTCTTCCTCCTCAAACTTAAACGGAGCTTCTTTGGAAATGGGTAAAGAGTCGGTCCACTCTTCCTCGTTCTCTTGCAAAAGATTGATCAGAGAAATAAGGCATTCGTTTTGTTTTTTGAGCTGCTCCTCACTTTTTCCGTGAGGAAAATAGTTATAATCCAACACCACTGCGTAACTGGTGCGATTGGATACCAACGGGATCTGGTTACAATCGACGATCTCACCACGAGAGGCGGCGATGGAAACGGTGACTTTATAGCCTTCGTCTGCCAGCTTCAGATACTCGTCCCCTTGGACGATCTGGACCTGGAACAGGCGTACCGAAAAAACGGATAAAACCATCACGATGATCATAAACAGCACAAAAGCACGACGCCCATTTAATCCACTGGAACTGGGATCCTTCAGCATAGCACCACCACCTTTCGTTCGTAATCCTTGTTAGGCCGCCTTTCTGTGGCGGCGTAAATACCGGGCCAGCGTCATCACCAGCCAATACATAAGAGGAGATAACAGCACCGTATACAGTGCGTTCGGCAAGTACACATATACCAGGACAGACAGCATCTCCTCGTGCATATACAGGACGTAACGGAAGAACCATTCAACAAGCATTTGCACAAGGACACCGCAGAGGCACAACAGCATACCCGACCAGAAATTAGTGCGAAGCAGCCACTGAATCAGCAACGCAACAACGACGCTGATCAATAGCAGTTGCAGAGCGGTGAACCCAAAAACACGTACCGAATACAAATCCCACAACACACCGGAAATCACACCAAAGGCGGCCCCGATGCGCGGTCCTTCGAACATCGCCACACAGACAACAAATAATACAAGCGGCGTAGGCCGTGCGTTCAAAATCGGAGGGAAGCAGTGTGGCGCATTTTGCATCAACGTAATCAGAAATGCACAGACACTATATAGGATCCAGGTTACGTAATCGCGCCCCAAAGAGGAGCCGACAGTATGGTTGGTTTTCATAGCAGACGACTCCTTTCTCAAAAAGCGTTATCGCTGACTTTCCTGACCGTCAAAATGAGTGATGACCATCACCTGTTTTAGATCAAAGGTTTCGGCAAACACTTTTACTTCACCCTTGAGAGTCATACCATCCGTAGCGTTATCAATACTCTTCACAGAGCCGATTAACAAGCCGCGAGGATAGATGCCACCGATGCCGGAGGTGATAAGCATATCTCCCACAGCAGCACCAGATGAACGCTCTAGTGCGGTTAAGCGAAGGGTGTTATCCCGCGCTAACTCCAACGTCCCGCCTGCGGTATAGGCGTTATCGCCGGTACGGTCGATCTCCGAGGCGACCTTGGTAGAGGGATCTAATACCGTGCGTACTTTGGCATAAGTAAGCCCTACCTCTTCCACAACGCCGACTAGATAACCGTCTGTTGACACAACCGGATCGTTTACGGAAACGTCCGAACTGGTACCGGCAGAAATGGTGAAGTTGCCGTAAAAGTCTGAGGGATCACGCCCGATGACACGACCGGGAGCGAACGTATAGTCCGGATTGTTATCCTTTAACTCGAGGATTCCTTGATACCACTCGTTTTCATGCTTCATTTCGTTGTAATCGACCATTTTTTTGCGTAGTTCGGCAATTTCTTGTTTTAGTTGCTCGTTTTCCTTTTGCACCTCACCGCCACCACCGAACTGACTGAAAAAATCGGAAACACCATCGGATATGCCGGTAAAAAAAGATTGCACCGGGGTGACAAAGATGCCGGTCAGCGTTTCCGGGATGGTCGCAATACCGCCCGTTGAGGCGCTATAAATCATCACGCCGATCAAAACCAAGGACAACACAGCCAAAAACCGGGTAAGATAATTTTTGATGAACTTTTTCAATGATGCACTCACCTACCCTAAACAGAAAAAGCGGAAGACGTGTCCGTCCTCCGCCTATCTCTTTATTATCTGCGATTGGAGCGGAAGTTACTGGTCATACCCAGATCCAAGCACTTGCCGGTACCGTTAACCACACAGTCCAGCGGATTTTCAGCCACGTGGACAGGCATACCGGTTTCCCGGTTGATCAGCGTATCCAGACCGCGGAGCAGAGCGCCGCCGCCGGTCAGCATAATGCCGTTGTCAATGATGTCTGCAGACAGCTCGGGAGGAGTACGCTCCAGGGTGGACTTCACAGCGTCCACAATGGCTCCCACCGGATCAGCCAAAGCTTCGCGAACCTCTTCGGCGCTGATGACAATGTTTTTGGGCAGACCGTCAACCAAGTTGCGGCCCTTAACGTCCATGGTGCTCTCATCCTCATAGGGGAAAGCGGAGCCCAATTTGATCTTCAGATCCTCAGCGGTACGCTCACCGATGAGCAGATTGAATTTCTTCTTGATGTAAGAGATGATGGCCTCGTCAAAGTCGTCACCGGCCACACGGACAGACTGAGCGGTCACGATATCACCCAGAGAGATCACAGCCACCTCAGAAGTACCGCCGCCGATATCCACGATCATGCAGCCGGACGCGTCGGAAACATCCAGACCGGCACCGATGGCGGCAGCCATGGGCTCGGTGATCAGCTCTACCTCGCGGGCACCGGCGTTACGAGCCGCTTCGTTAACAGCGCGACGCTCCACCTCGGTAACGCCGGAGGGGATGCACACGATCAAGCGAGGACGACTGAACAGATTATTCTTGAGCGCACGCTTAATGAAGTAGCGCAACATAGCGGAGGTAACCTCGAAATCGGCGATAACACCGTCTTTGAGGGGACGTACAGCAGAGATAGAGCCGGGGGTACGGCCGATCATCTCTTTTGCCTCGCTGCCCACCGCCATGACTTCTTCTTTCTTCACGTCAACGGCAACCACGGAAGGCTCCCGCATCACAATGCCTTTACCACGCACGTACACCAGCGTATTGGCGGTACCCAAGTCGATACCGATATCACGATTGAAAAACATAAAATTCTCTCCTTTTCTAGTGGGTTAAAAGCATACGATACATATTAACTCATATTAAAACTTATTATATACCGAAGTTTCTGAAATCACAATACAATTTTGAAAAAAATATCCGAAATTTGCCATTATTTTTCGTTTTCAGCAAGAAATTCGGACAAAAAGCGAAGCAAAGGACCACCGGGCAGGCCCATAACCGTGAAATAATCCCCTCGGATCCCTTTTACAAACCGCATTCCTTTTCCTTGGATTCCGTAACCACCGGCTTTGTCCATTGGCTCTTTTGTTGCCACGTATTCTGCAGCCTCATCCCGAGAAAACCCGTAGAATTCAACCTCTGTCACATCTGTGAAGCCGGAAGACTTTACAGGCAAGCCGGCCTCGTTTGTCTCGATCACCCACACGCCGGTCATCACTCGATGAGCACGCCCTTGCAAAGAAAGGAGCATTGTTATGGCGTCTGCCTCGTCCTTCGGCTTTCCAAGGGCGATATCGTCCAGCACCACCATTGTATCCGAGCCGAGAATCAGACTGTTTGTGTAAAGTGGCGCTACTTGTTCTGCTTTACTACGCGCAAGAGCGCAAACCAAGTCATAAGGAGCTAATCCTTCGGGGGCACACTCCCCTTCTGCCGGATGAACTGTAAACGTAAAACCGGCAGCGGTCAGAATTTCTTGTCTGCGTGGGGACTGAGAGGCTAAAATCAGCGGTTTTGGCAGGTTCATAACAGTCCCTCCTCATCCATACGGATGACCTCAGCGCAAAGTTTTGCCAGATCCTCCATTGAAGTTAGTGTGCCGGCCTGCTTACGAAGCTGTGCCGCGCCACGCATACCGCTGAGATACCAAGCGGCGTGTTTGCGCGCCTCCAAAAGTGCCACCCTCTCCCCTTTGTACTGGGTAGTGAGTTGCACCTGACGCATTAAGGTTGCCATCCGCTGAGCCATACCGGGATCGGGTAGGACTACTTCATGGTTAAGATACGCCTCAATTTGCTGAAAAACCCAGGGCTTGCCAAGAGCGCCCCGACCAACCATAATCAGATCGCAGTCGGTTTGTTCGTACAAAGCGGCAGCGGATTTGGCATCCACCACGTCGCCGTTGCCGATGACCGGCACCTTGACGGCGTGCTTCACCTGGCGGATGATGTCCCAATCCACCGGCGGAGCATACATTTGGTCACGGGTACGGCCGTGGACGGTGATGGCATCGGCACCGCCAGCCTCGCAGGCAAGCGCCACCTCAACCGCATTGACCTCATCCTTGGCGTAACCCTTGCGGATCTTCGCTGTCACCGGTACTGGGACGGCATCCTGCACCGCCTGCACCAGCCGACGGCACAGATCCGGCTCACGCATCAGGGCGCTACCACAGTGGTTGCCGGCAATTTTGGGGGCAGGACAGCCCATATTGAGGTCGATCCAGTCCGGCTTAAATGCTAACGCCTGCCGAGCAGCCTCTGCCAAAATCGCCGGGTCATCCCCGAACAGCTGAATACCGGCAGGGCGGATCTCCTCGTCCAGTTCCAAAAGTTCTGCACTTTTGCGGTCACCGTAGGTAAATCCCTTAGCGCTGACCATCTCGCTAACTACACAGGCAGCACCGAAATCCATACATATTTTGCGGAAAGCGCGGTCCGCTACGCCCGCCATAGGGGCCAACGCCGCTTTTCCTTTAATCTCAACGTTTCCGATACGCAATCGTATCACCTCACTACCGAAATCGTGTTACAGTATACACGATTTTCCCCGGTTTGGCTAGCCCTAACTTGTAAAAATTCAAAAGTTGTATTATAATGGATAAAAAGCACCAAACCGGGAGGGATTTCTATGGGCAAATTACAGGAACTGAAACAACAGTTAATCGCACAATACCCCTATAAATTTGAGCTTCACGCCCACTCCAACCCCGCCAGCGGTTGCTCTGACCTCTCCCCTGCCGAGTTGGTAGAACGGTGCAAAAACACCGGAGCCAGCGGCTTGGTGCTGACCAATCACGCCGTCTGGTGGATGAAGGAAACGCCTAAAGAGGAATGGTGTGCCCAGTATCTCAAGGATTATCGCGACACCAAAGCAGCCGGCGAAAAGTTGGGGTTGACCGTCATTCTCGGCTTTGAGATTCACTTCATGGATCGTGACAACGATTATTTGGTGTTCGGCTTTGAGGAGGATTTTATCCCCGCCGTCTACGACTGGATGGATAAAACTGCGAAAGAGTTTTACGACACGTTTCGCGGTGAGGGTATGTTGATGATCCAAGCCCACCCCAACCGCGATCGAATGATTGAAGTAGACCGGGACACCGTAGACGGTTACGAGGTGTTCAACCTCCACCCCGGTCACAATTCCCGGGTGGCGCTCACCGCTCGCCTGCACCAAAAGAACGGCGGTGTCATTACCGGCGGCACCGATTTCCACCACCGGGACCACGAGGGCTGTCTGTTCACCTGCTTTGCGGAACTGCCCAAGGACAGCAAGGACCTGGTCCGCCTGCTCCGTAGCGGTGATTACGTGTTTATGACCAGTGATAAAGTGATTTTGGGGTGATTACATGAAATCCTTCCTTAAGAGAACCGGGCTGTATTATCTCTACAATACACTTGCCATCTTTGCCGGAGAGTTGATAGGCGTATTCCCAACGTTAGCCTTACGTTTGGTTTTTCAAGAGACTATGAATGACGCTTACCTCATTCAGGGAGTGGTTATTGAGCTGTCCATCGTTGGTGTACTATTTTTCTTAATGCAAAGAGATATCTACGAAAAACGACAATTTTCATTTAAGACGGTGATGCTTTCCGCGCTGATTGTTTGTATCGTACGGTGGTTGCTCTGGATAGGCACAAGCGGAAAGATCGCCTTTTGGGTGACCGGCGGTGCTACTTCTTTTTCGCCTGTTTTCTTTCCGAACGTATCTTTTGTGTTTTGGAACTCTGAAACCGTATTTTATGATCTACTCAGTACCATTATTTGCGATATATTGTTTATCTTGCCAGCTTTTATTGGCGGCGGATATTATGGATACTGGCGTCGCGTCAAAGAAAACGAGAAAATGATAAAAGAGCACGAAGAAACTACAAAATAAACAACAAAAAGCCCCCTGCCAACCGGCAGGGGGCTTTCGTATTAGGTTTTGCTAACCTGTGGATTACTGCACATTCTGAGCGTACAGGTCACCCAGGCGCACCAGGTGCTCGTAACGAGCCTGAGCGGTGGCCTCAGCCTTGGCAAACAGCTCCTCGGCACGCTCCGGGAAGGAACGGGTCAGAGAGGCGTAGCGGGCCTCGTTCAGGATGAAGTCGCGATAGCTGGTGGTGGGAGCCTTGCTGTCCATGGTGAAGGGGTTCTTGCCCTCAGCCTTAGCAGCAGGGTTGAAGCGGAACATATTCCAGTAACCGCAATCCACAGCCTTCTTCATCTCAGCCTGGCAGTTGACCATACCACCCTTGATGGAGTGCATCTCGCAGGGAGAGTAACCGATAATCAGAGAGGGACCCGGATAAGCCTCAGCCTCGGCGATGGCCTTGATGGTCTGGTTCATATCGGCGCCCATAGCGATCTGAGCAACGTACACGTAGCCGTAGCTCATAGCGATCTCGGCCAGGCTCTTCTTGCTGATGGCCTTACCGGCAGCGGCAAACTGAGCCACCTGACCGATGTTGGAGGCCTTGGAGGCCTGACCACCGGTGTTGGAGTACACCTCGGTATCGAAGACCATCACGTTGACATCCTCGCCGGAGGCCAGCACGTGGTCCAGACCGCCGAAGCCGATATCGTAGGCCCAGCCGTCGCCGCCCATGATCCACACGGACTTCTTGTTCAGATACTCCTTGTTCTCCAGAACGTACTTGCAAGCCTCGCAATCACAGTTCAGAGCTTCCAGCTCAGCCACCAGAGCGTTGGTAGCGGGGGTATTCTTCTCGCCGTCGTTGACGGTGTTCAGATACTCGGCGCAGGCAGCCTTAACAGCGTCGGAAGCGCAGTCAGAAGCGGCAATCTTCTCAACCTGAGCGATCAGGTTCTCACGGATGGCCTTCTGGCCCAGATACATACCGAAACCGTGCTCGGCGTTGTCCTCGAACAGGGAGTTTGCCCAAGCGGGACCATGGCCGTTGGCATCGGTGGTATAGGGAGAGGTAGCGGCGGGGCCACCCCAGATGGAAGAACAACCGGTGGCGTTGGAGATGTACATACGATCGCCGAACAGCTGAGTGATCAGACGAGCGTAAGCGGTCTCGGCACAGCCGGCGCAGGAGCCGGAGAACTCAAGCAGAGGCTTCTTGAACTGGCTGGAGATGACGGTCTTGCCACACACCTCGGGCTTCTCGGCAACCTTGGCTACGCAGTAGTCGAAGACCTCCTGCTGGGCAGCCTGGCTCTCCTGAGAAACCATCTTCAGGGAGTTGGTGGGACAGACGCCGACGCAGACGCCGCAACCCATGCAATCCAGCGGAGAAACAGCCAGAGTGTAGGTGTAGTTGGTCTTGATAACGGGCTTCTCAGCCTTCTTCATGTGAGCGGGAGCGGCAGCAACCTCGTCCTCGTTCAGAGCGAAGGGACGGATGGTGGCGTGGGGGCAAACGAAGGAGCACTTGTTACACTTGGCACAAGTGGTGGGATCCCACTCGGGAACCATCACGGCAACACCGCGCTTCTCGTAAGCAGAAGCACCCTGCTCGAAGGTACCGTCGGCGTGGTCGATAAAGGCGGAAACAGGCAGGCTGTCGCCGTCCATCTTGCCCACGGGCTTCATGATGGAGTCAACCATCTTCACCAGCTTGGCGGGACCCTCAGCGGCATCGGCAACAGCGTTGTCCTCAGCGTTGGCCCAGGAAGCGGGAACGTCGATCTTCACGAAAGCGGTGGCACCGGCATCGATAGCCTTGTGGTTCATCTCCACAATGTCCATACCCTTCTTGGAGTAGGACTTGGTGGCGGCATCCTTCATGTACTGGATGGCCTCCTCCTGGGGCATTACGCCGGCCAGGGTGAAGAAAGCAGACTGCAGGATGGTGTTGGTGCGCTTACCCATACCGATCTCGATGGCCAGATCGATGGCGTTGATGGTGTACAACTGGATGTTGTTCTCAGCGATGTAACGCTTAGCCTCGGCAGGCATATTCTTATCCAGCTCTTCAGCGCTCCACTGGCAGTTGATCATAAAGATACCGCCGGGCTTCACGTCGTTAACCATCTTATAGCCCTTCAGGACGTAAGAGGGGTTGTGGCAAGCCACGAAGTCGGCCTTGTTGATGTAGTAGGGGCTCTTGATGGGCTTATCGCCAAAGCGCAGGTGGCTGATGGTGATACCGCCGGTCTTCTTAGAGTCGTACTGGAAGTAGGCCTGCACGTACTTATCGGTGTGGTCACCGATGATCTTGATGGAGTTCTTGTTGGCGCCAACGGTACCGTCGCCGCCCAGACCCCAGAACTTGCACTCGATGGTGCCCTCGGCAGCGGTATTGGGAGCAGCCTTCTCCTCCAGAGACAGACCGGTCACATCGTCCACGATACCGATGGTGAACTGAGCCTTGGGAGCCTCCTTAGCCAGCTCGTCGTACACGGCGAACACGCTGGAAGGAGGAGTATCCTTGGAGCCCAGACCGTA
This sequence comes from Oscillospiraceae bacterium, assembly GCA_015066365.1. Lineage (GTDB taxonomy): Bacteria > Bacillota > Clostridia > Oscillospirales > Acutalibacteraceae > UBA5905. The sequence continues at coordinate 131,521 of SVON01000001.1, forward strand.
ACGACCGCCGATGATGCGGATATCGCCGCGACCCTGGGTAGCCAGAGCGGTGACAACGTCCAGATACATGGGCTCGCCCAGAGCGCCGGGCTCTTTGGTGCGATCCAGAACAGCGATCTTCTTAACGGTGGCAGGGATAGCGGCAGACAGCTTGTCCGCGCAGAAGGGGCGATACAGACGGCACTTAACCAGACCGACCTTCTCACCCTTAGCGATCATATAATCGATAACCTCTTCGATCACGTCGCAGATGGAGCCCATCGCCACGATGACGCGCTCGGCATCGGGAGCGCCATAGTAGTTAAAGAGCTGATAGTTGGTGCCCAACTTCTCGTTGACCTTGCCCATGTACTCCTCAACAATACCGGGGATGGCATCATAGTACTTGTTGCAAGCCTCACGATGCTGGAAGAAGATGTCGCCGTTCTCGTGAGAACCGCGCATCACAGGACGCTCGGGGTTCAGGGCACGCTTACGGAAAGCAGCCACGGCATCCATATCGCACATCTCTTTCAGATCCTCGTAATCCCAAATCTGGATCTTCTGGATCTCGTGAGAGGTACGGAAACCGTCAAAGAAGTTGATGAAGGGAACACGGCCCTTGATGGAAGCCAGGTGAGCCACAGCGCCCAGGTCCATAACTTCCTGCGTGTTGGTCTCGGCCAGCATGGCGAAACCGGTCTGGCGGCAAGCCAGAACGTCAGAATGGTCACCGAAAATGTTCAAAGCGTGAGAAGCCACAGTACGGGCAGACACGTGGAATACGCAGGGTAGCAGCTCACCGGCGATCTTGTACATATTGGGGATCATCAGCAGCAGACCCTGAGAAGCGGTATAGGTGGTGGTCAGAGCACCGGCGTTCAGAGAGCCGTGCACGGTACCGGCGGCACCCGCCTCAGATTCCATCTCGGACACCTTTACGGTGGTACCGAAAATGTTTTTCAGACCAGCGGCAGCCCACTGGTCAACGTAGTCGGCCATGGGGCTGGAGGGGGTAATCGGATAGATGCCCGCCACCTCGGTAAACGCATAGGATACGTGAGCCGCAGCGTTGTTACCGTCCATGGTCTTAAACTTTCTTGCCATAGGAATGTCCTCCTTCATTATGATGAATGGTATAGAGTTAAGCTCGTGTGAAAGCACGCGCTTCCCCCCGAAACTTACCACCTTGTATAATAACATATGAATTCTATATTGTAAAGAGTAAATAACTGAAAATTTGTGAAATAATAAACAATCTTGTAATTTTTAGGAAATTTTATCGACTTTTGAGAATTTCCCCTAACTGTTCTACTGTTTCAGCGATCCACTCTGCTCCGGCTTTGGTCATTTCTGCGCGATCGCCATAACCATACAGGACACCTAATGCCGGAAGGTTCTGTGTGTGCGCCCCCTCTATGTCGTATTTTCTATCCCCCACCATAATGGTGTTTTCCCGGGTGATAGAGGGGAATTGCTCGCGAATATACGCAATCACAGCTCCTTTGGTGGGCCGGTCTTCGTTTAACGTATTGCCGCCAACAAAGGTGAAATACTTTGCCAAATCAAAGTGTTCCAGAATTCGTACTGTAAACTCTTCCGGTTTGGAGGTGGCAACAATAAGGGTCACCCCCCTATCCTTTAGTTCCTTCAGCAACCGGGGAATGCCCGGATATACTTCGTTTTCGAACAAACCTATTACGGAAAACCGCTCACGGTAATATAAAAGCGCTTGCTCCGCCTGATCCGCGGTCAGGCCGTGAAACTCCTGAAAGGAATAGGTCAGCGGAGGACCGATATAGGGATATAGCTCCTCCCTGCTCTCGGGATGAACGTCAAACTTTTCCAGCGCGTACCGCACGCAATTGGTTATACCGGGACCGGGATCGGTTAAAGTGCCATCTAAATCAAATAATACATAGCGTAACATAGCATCACCTCAGGGTTAGTTTAGCATACCTCGTCGCGATTTTCAACTCCCAACCAAGGTTGTTTGCCAAGCAATTCTTGGCGAAAAAGGGTTAAATAACAAGTCGAATAAACTTTTTTCAAAAAAGTTGCAAAAAACCCTTGACAAACCATCTTCCCTGCTGTATAATCCATTTCGTTCCCTGCGGGACACAACAAAATATGCGGGTATGGCGGAACTGGCAGACGCGTATGATTCAGGTTCATATCGGAGCAATTCGGTGGAGGTTCAAGTCCTCTTACCCGCACCAAAGCAATGAGTATCCTTTTGGGTGCTCATTGTTTTTTATACCGTGAATTGATTAAACATCAAAACAAAAACCGCTCTGCCGGATGGCAGGGCGGTTTTTATAATTCAAGATTATCGATCGCCAGCCGCTATAACCGCCAGCACATCGCCATACTCTTCGCAAATATTAATCACGAAATAGGTCAACTCAGGGATTTCTTTCTGCATCTCCATCAGCATAACATCAAAGTCACTTGCCATAGAATCATAAGCCTGTTGCATCTGCTGAGCATTTTCCTCCGGTATGTAATTGAGACCATCGATGTTGATATTCACCACAAAACCGGTGCCCTCAGCTTCGATACTGGAAGTACAGGTCATACCAGAAGCGGTAACAAAGACCTCTTCAATTTCTGCCACAAACTCATCGCCATTCTTTTCAACGTAATCGGCCACTGCCTTCTCGGCTGCCGAAGAAAACACACCGCTGAACAACAGCACACACACAATCGCAACGACAGAAATAGCAGCAACCAAACCAATCAAAAGACCTTTTTTATCCTTCTTGGCAACGGGCTGAACGGGAGCAGCCACAGATGCTACAGCCTCCCGGGAGGCCGTTTCGACCTGAATCTCCTCTTTTTTCTGCTCCTCACGGCAAGGCAAGAAGAAGGTGGAATTATTGAGCGAAGCCATATACCCCTCGACGGTACCAATGCGGTTGTAGTACATCCGTTGGAACCGTGCCGTCTGCATCTCAGTGCCCTCCGGTAGCACTACGTCCTCCTCCAAAAAGATCATCAAAGCGGGTTTCTGATGACTTTTCGCATAAGCGATCTCATCCAGACAGTTTTCGGATCCAACGCTGTTTTTCGAAATAAACGCCACAAATAAAGCGCAATCCCGCAGATGAGCCGCAATATCGTTGGACCATTCGGTACCTACCTCGATACCCATATCAAACCAAACGCGGTAACCGCTATTCTGCATCGCCTGCACCAACGGCACCACGATACCGGAATCCTTGTGTGCATAACTAATAAAAATATACGGTTTATCACCGGAATAAGACATCGTATGCGGAAGTGTAGTTGACATACGGAGCACTCCTCTCACACAGTTTTTTCTAAAATACCACATTTTTCATCATAAAGCAAGAGGATATGTGCGAATTTCCGGTATTCCGAAAAATCTTATTGAAAGCCTGAACCCTTTCTGCTACAATGTTAAAAACAACAGCCAAGCAAAGGAGAGATTCTGTATGAAGATCTTGCAGAAAAAAGCGGATGCGGATTTTACCATCCTCAATTTATCCGACCCACAAATGAATGGCTTTGAATGGCAGGAGGGACACCCCTACGCCCCTATCGTGCGCTACACTATCGATAAATTGGTAGAAAAGAACAAGCCCGATCTCATCACCGTCACCGGTGATATGGCCTATCCCGGCGACTATGAGTCCTATGAGATCTTTGCTCAGTTACTGGATGGTTACAACATCCCTTGGGCCATCGTATGGGGCAACCACGACCATCAGAGCGGCATAGAACCGGTGCTGAAAGCAGCAGAACTGTTCAAAAAACACCCTCTCTGCCTTTTTGAAGATGGTGACCCAGCCTACGGTAACGGCAACTATTTCATTGGCATCCACGAGGGTGACTCTCCTATCACCGTGCTGTTTATGATCGACTCCCACAACTCGGTGGAAATGACCTTGGAAAACGGAGAGAAAAAGTGGGTGTACGATAAACTGTGGCCTAATCATCTAGAATGGATTGGTCAGCAGGCAAAACACTATAAAAACGCTGGTTATAAAGATGCTATGATGATGCTCCACATTCCGTTGTATAGCTACCGAGCAGCGGCAGAAAAGGCTTTTCCCGGAGGACGTGGCGGTGATTCTGAGGTCTACGGTCAGCAACACGAGCTGATCGCCAGTCATCCGGCGGAGGACGGCGCATTGCCGGTGCTGAAGGAAAGCGGTCTTATTACCCACGTATTGGCCGGACACGACCATTGCAACAACTTTATGGTAGACCATGAAGGTATTAAGCTGATGTTCGCCTGCAAGACCGGCCCCGGCTGCTATTGGCAGTCGGCGATGAACGGCGGTACCGTTATCACCATCGACTCCAACGGCATTAAGGACGTACATCACGATTTCGTTGACGTGGCACATCTGGTGAAGGACACCGGTATTAAAGATTTTGTTTATAATTGGGATAAGTAACAAAAAAACGGACATCCGATAGATGTCCGTTTTTTTGTTGTTAGAGAATTAGTACATACCGTCCATACCGGGTGCGGGAGGTGCAGGCGGAAGAGGTTCTTTCTTATCCGCCACCAAACTCTCGGTGGTCAGCACCATCGCGGCCACAGAGGCGGCATTCTGCAGCGCAGAACGGGTCACCTTGGTGGGATCCACAATGCCGGCAGAGAACATATCCACGTAAGTCTCCTTAGCAAAGTCAAAACCGTAATTAACGGTATCGGCGGTGCGAATCTTATCGATGATAACACTGCCCTCCAGACCGGAGTTGAGAGCAATCTGGCGTACCGGCTCTTCCAGAGCTTTCAGCACAATCTTGATACCGGTCTTTTCATCGCCCTCGGCGCTCTCCAGCATCGGCAACAGCACAGAGGAGGCGTTGATCAACGCCACACCGCCGCCGGCCACCAGGCCCTCTTCCACAGCGGCCTTAGTAGCAGACAGAGCGTCCTCGATGCGGAGCTTTTTCTCCTTCATCTCCACCTCGGTAGCGGCACCGGCTTTGATGACCGCCACACCGCCGGCCAGTTTCGCCAAGCGCTCCTGCAGCTTTTCGCAATCAAAGTCAGAGGTGGTGGTCTCGATCTGGGCACGGATCTGAGCTACGCGGGACTGGATCATCTGGGCATCACCCATACCGTCCACAATGACGGTATTCTCTTTGGTCACCTTCACCTGGCGGGCACGGCCCAGCATCGGAATGGTGGCCTCTTTGAGATCATAGCCCAACTCTTCGGATACCACCTGACCGCCGGTCAGAATGGCGATATCCTGCAACATCTCTTTGCGGCGGTCACCAAAACCGGGAGCTTTGACCGCCACACAGGTAAAGGTGCCGCGCAGGCGATTGACGATCAGGGTGGACAGAGCCTCCCCCTCAACGTCCTCAGCTACGATCACCAGTTTACGGCCGGACTGCAAAATCTGCTCCAGGAGAGGCAGAATATCCTGAATGCTGGAGATCTTCTTGTCGGTAATCAGCAGATAGGCATCGTCGATGACAGCCTCCATCTTGTCGGTATCAGTGACCATATAGGGAGTGATGTAACCCCGGTCAAACTGCATACCTTCTACCACTTCGGTATAGGTCTCAGCGGTCTTGGACTCCTCCACGGTGATCACACCATCGGCAGACACCTTCTCCATCGCCTCGGCGATCAGCTTACCGATGGTCTCGTCACCAGCAGAGATGGTCGCGGCGCTGGCAATATCCTCGGTGCCACTGACCTTTTTGGAGTTGTTCTTCACCTCGGCAACCACCGCGTCCACCGCGGCCTGAATGCCTTTTTTGACCCCCATCGGGTTCGCACCGGCGGCCACGTTCTTCATCCCTTCGCGAATCAGGGCCTGAGCCAGCAGGGTGGCGGTGGTGGTACCGTCACCGGCCACGTCGTTGGTTTTGATAGAAACTTCCTTAACCAACTGCGCACCCATATTCTCAAACGGGTCGTCCAACTCGATCTCCTTAGCGATGGTCACGCCGTCGTTGGTGATCAGCGGAGCGCCGAATTTCTTATCCAGCACCACGTTACGGCCACGGGGACCCATAGTGATCTTCACGGTGTTGGCCAACTGGTCTACACCGGACTGCAACGCTTTACGGGCATCTTCGCCGTACAGAATAACTTTTGCCATAATCAGAAACCTCCCAGTAATCAGTCTTCAACTACAGCCAGAATATCGTTCTGGCGCACAATGGTGTATTCCACACCATCCAGCTTGACCTCGGTGCCACCATAACGGGTAATCAGTACCTTATCCCCCACTTTGACGTACATGGTGATCTCTTTACCCTCTACGTTACCGCCGGGACCAACAGCCACCACCTCAGCCACCTGGGGCTTTTCTTTAGCGGCAGCCGCCAGGATAATGCCGCTCTTAGTGGTCTCCTCCGCTTCCATAAATCGCAGAACCACACGGTCGGCTAACGGTTTGATCGACATATTCAAAACCTCCTAAAATATAATACGAACACAAGAGTTAGCACTCGCTTATCGGGAGTGCTAACTCTATTGTACCCCAAAATTTTGAAAAATCAAGGGAAATATAGGAAAAATTCATAGAATTCACGAAATATTCACAGTTAGACGACTGTTTCTTCCTTATACAAACCGTTTTCTTTCGCAACCGCTACCGGCAACACCAAGCGATAAGCGCCCCGCTTTACCCGGAAGGCAATCTCATCCGAATCAAAGCACTGACCGTCCACGTTGCAAACAATCTCTTTCTTCGCGGTAATCTTCATCCCTATGCCGCGAATATGCTCGATGCAATCCACCCCGTCGTGCTGACCGGATTTGTATTTGCCCAATACACCGGGAATTCTAAAGCGAGAAATCTTTTTGACCAGAACAAAGTCCAACAAGCCGTCGTTGATGAGGGCATCGGGTGCGCCACAGTAACCACCGCCATAGTAGCGGCCGTTGGCGGCTGCCGCCATTAAATACTTCCCCTCCCGGGTGATAATGGTGTTATCTTCAAGTATGACTTCAATTTTCATCGCCTTACCGATAGGATGGCAAACCGCATCTACGACAGCCAAGTTATAAGCCATAGAGCCGCTAACACCAGGCCAACGTTTGTACCGCAGCATCTTGTAACCGACTGCCGCGTCCAAACCAATAGAGGCAATGTTCAAAGAACACCAAGTTCTCTCATCCCACTTATCATAGCCAAGCCAAATCCGCTCATCGCTGTCGATGCCATCTACGGTGACGGCAACGCCCTCGATGATTTCCTCCAAGTTTGAAAAACGCTCAATTCCGCCAAGCATACGCACAAAATCGTTACCGGAACCGCAAGGCACCACCGCCAACTCAATATGATCCGCTCCAAACGGAATACCATTCGCCACCTCTTGCAGCGTTCCATCGCCACCACAGGCGTAAAAACGAACAGCGCCACCCTCTGCGCATTCTCTTTCTGCAATTTGCTTTGCATTAAGCCAACAACTAGTCTCGTGACAACGGTACTCCAACTCCGGGTGCGCCGAAAAATAGGTTTCTATCTGTTCTTTTAACGCAAGCGCCTTCTTCCCTTTGCCTGCTACCGGATTTAAGATAAACACGTGTCGCAAACCGAGTACCTCCATTCGTTATACATCCGTTAAGTAAAAACACTTTACATCATTTATAGTACATATACAACTGGCATTTCAGCATACCGTTGTAGAGTTTTCGCCGTTTATCTGCCGGACGACCAAACAGCGACTCAAAGTTCTCGTGAGGACTGATAATCGCATAACTCCAGCCCGGCTTGGGCACAAACACTTTGCCCATCACCTTATACAGTTCCTCTGCGGCTTTCACGTCAAGCAATCGTTCACCATAAGGCGGATTACACAGCACCACACCGGTATCTCCCTCCGGGACAAAATCCCTCAGATCCGCTTTTTGTGCGGTAATAAAATCACCCACGCCGGCTTTAGCAGCATTCTCCCCTACCAGCGACAGCACCGACTCGTCGATATCACCGCCACGGGCAAAAAATTCCACATCTCGCTGACGCTCACGAGCCGCCTGACGCTCCTCGCGCCAAATCTCCGGCGGGATGCTGTCCCAGTACATTGCCGAGAAGGTACGACGCACACCGGGAGCAATCCCCTTGGCAGCCAAAGCAGCCTCGATCAGCAACGTGCCGGAGCCACAGCAAGGATCGCATACCAGTTTGGCGCGACGGGCGCGGGTTACATCGACGATCGCAGCGGCGAGCGTCTCTTTTATGGGGGCGCCGCCGGCCACGGCACGATAACCGCGCTTATGCAATCCAACCCCGCTGGTATCCAGCAGGACGGTTACCTCATCTTTCATAATGGTGAACTGAATCTGACATTTACCGTCACACTCATCAAACCAGTGAATTCCATAGGCCTGCTTCAGTCGCTCCACCACCGCTTTTTTTACGATAGCCTGGCAGTCCGGTATGCTGTGAAGCTGAGAGTTCAGCGACCAGCCTTTCACCGGGAACGCATCTTGTTGACTAATAAATCGCTCCCATGCCAGCGATTTGACTCCTTGAAACAGTTCTTCAAAGCTCCGTGCATAAAAGCGTCCCATTACCAGCTGGATTCGCTCGGCATACCGAGAACAAATGTTAGCCCGTGCCATCATCTCAAGACCGCCGGAAAATAACACACGTCCGTTTTCAGGGCGTACATTCTCAGCACCAAGGCGGCGCATTTCATCCCCAAGGATTCCCTCAATGCCAAACAGGCACGGGGCACAGAATTCGAATTTTTCCATAAATATCCCTCATTTCACACAAGCCAACACATAAAAAGAAGGAACGCCTTTCTCTATCTAAAGAGAAATGCATTCCTCTTTCATTTTTATCCTTGAGGACCGCCATTACCACGGGGTTTTCGGCCAAAGCCGCCGTGCTTATTGTCCATCGAACGCTTCAAATCCGAGATCTTCTCGTCGCTAGTCATTTTGAAACGATTCATCATATCCTCAAAACTCTCGCTGCGGGGAGCAGCATTCTGCCATTCATAATCGCCGGGTCGTCCGTTAAAAGCAGGACGGCGGGGCGCACTTTGACGCGGTGCCGGAGGCTGAGCTTTTTTGATGGACAAGCTGATCTTGCCGTCCTCACCGATGCTCAGCACCTTCACCTTAACCATCTGGCCCTCGGTAACAAAATCGCGAATCTCTTTTACAAACGTAGCCGCAACCTCAGAAATGTGCACCATACCGGTGGCTTTATCCGGCAACTCTACAAAAGCGCCAAACTTGGTAATACCGGTAACCTTACCCTCAAGAATCGCTCCAACCTCTAACTGCATAAACGTACTGTGTCCCCCTAAGTGAATTAGCCAGCCTCTTCCTCAATGACCTTCTGGCCGGGTTTGCAGAAACCGGCATCGTACGCCTTTTGCTCAAGAGCAGAACTCTGGTCTCCCTGGGTCTGAGCCGTCAGATCCTCGATATGGATCGTCTTTTTGTTGATGCTTTCCATAATTGCCTGGTTCTTCTGCTCAGTCGTGGACAACTGGTCTTGCGTACGCCAGATCTGGATAAACAAAAAGGCGACACCGGCAATAGCCAAAATCCGCAACGGCCAGTTGGCTTTTTTCTTTACTTTGCGTGCAGAACGAGCTTTCATACCGACATCTCCTTTCAATTTAATATGTAATTAAAAATCTACAAAGTTTATTGTACTGTGTTCTTTAGAAAATTTCAAGACTTTTTTTGAAAAAAATGAGGTTTTTTTCGTGTTTTTTTGACATTTTGGGGTATTTTTTTGAAAACCATCCAGTTTTTCCGCAGAAACCGAAGAAGGCACATCAAAAACCGTTTCATCCAACGCTGTATTTCAGACGTAAGTTTTCGAATTATTCGGACCAAGCGGGAGATCCACTTCCCTACCGCGATATGCTCTCCTACCATTCCCAACGCAATTCCCATAAACATCACCGGGTGCAGTTTTCCGTCGGTAAGCAACAAAGCGCAATAGAATGTGATCAATGCCGCCACAGCTCCAAAGATTGCGTCCATTAAAAAGCGACTGACTCTGCTTGAATACCGACTATACCCGGTAATGACCTCTAGAAAAAAGCCCAAAACAACCCCCAGGCCTGCGCTGCGAATTAGGAGCAGTAATTGTTGCGCCCCGCCCCATTCTAGTTCCTGCATCATCGCAACAGCCGGCCAAACAAGCCGCCCTTTTTGTGTATGTCTCGATAGGTCAAGGAATCGATTTTTCCTTCAATTGATAGAACGCCACACTCTAAGTTTAACTGACGCACATGTAAACTCTGGCCACAGATGGATAGTTCTCCTTGCGAAGTGCATACAATCACCGACATTTCATCAAACTGCTCTACCTCGGTAACCCCTTCTAAATCCAGCAAGTTTCTTTGATGCAGCACCAACTGATGCGGCATAACCGGTAGGTTTTCTCCTTTGTGATCCATAAAAAACACCCCCAATCCGTCACAGTATATGCAACAGTTTGGGGGAATTATCCATTACGGTACAATTTTATAGAGCATAGACGCATCGTTTTTGCCTACGGTCTCCTGTACAGCCACCACCTGCACCTGCAGTTGGCGCACACCGAGGTCTAAATGAATGACGTCGTCAATCTTAACGTCGTAAGAGGCGCGAGCCGGCTTACCGTTGACCAGAACCTTTCCGGCATCGCACGCCTCATTGGCCACTGTACGGCGTTTTATCAGGCGCGACACCTTTAAGTATTTATCTAATCGCATAAATAACCTCCTGGAATAAAGAGAAAGCCGCTCGGAGAACCGAGCGGCTTAAACTTGTCAAATTAGTTGACAGCCTTCTTCAGAGCAGAGCCAGCCTTGAAAACGGGCTGCTTGGAAGCAGCGATGGTGATCTCCTCTTTGGTCTGGGGGTTACGGCCGGTGCGGGCAGCGCGCTCGCGAACCTCGAAGGTACCGAAGCCAATCAGCTGGACCTTGTCACCCTTAACCAGAGCCTCTTCGACAGAAGCCACAACAGCGGCAACAGCCTTCTCGGCATCCTTCTTGCTCAGACCGGCCTTCTCGGCAACGGCGGCGATGAGTTCTACCTTGTTCATAAAATTTACCTCCACATACTGTTTATATTCCAGCGGTAAACACCGCATTTGGACGGAATTGCGTGTGCCACGCGGCACAGGAACTATTCAAACTATACCCCATTTTGCACCGCTTTGCAAGGGGAAATTTATATTTCAGCCTTTTCGCAAAATTTGCCAAACGGAAATTGTGCAATATGCACAAGAACTAGAACGTTTTTATGACAAATATATGATAGACTCCGCTTAATAGAAGGTGGCTACCTCGTCTTCAGGCGCAGTTGTCTGTTCCACCATCAGACCGGAAAGTACCGGGCCAACCCGACCATAGCAAGGATGTTTACGAATGGATATGGTAGCTTTAACCTGTACCCACATTCGGTTGGATAGACCTTGAATCTCGGGCCATTCGCACACCAAACCAGCAAACTGGATGTCATCAACACAACAGGTCATTAGAGGTCTGCCAACGATAAAGCATCCCTTTGGGATGGATTTTTCCACCACGGCTTGGCCTTTGAAGCGCACCGTTTTTCCATTATAGGCTTCCAAATCTTCTGACAGATCGCGGTACCAAAGAGCGAAATCTCTGTCTTCCACTTCGATAACCTCCGCTTCCTTATCAAAGGGCAACGGATCTTCAATATCGTCGTATTCCACGTCGTCTTCGCCGTATTCGTAGGCAATATCCACACGCCGACTTACACCGCGCACGATTTTATGCAGAGCCATCTTATCAAACCCCTTTTGCGCACGGTTAAATACAACCAGTTGCGCCCCTTGCAGTTTGTCCACCGCCAGATTGCGCATATTGGCGTTGTAGGCTTCAAACGTGTTGGCATCCGCAAACATCATCTCTTGATAGATGATCCAATTCTTCGGCATATTGGCGTAAAAATCGTTTAACAACCACATACCATTGTATTCGACCATCACCCGTTGAGCGCGGCATTTTTTCTGCATAGCAGTCAGGTTCTCGGGGGTAAATTGCGTTTTGTCGTCGATAACCTGTATCGTCACGTTTTTTCCGGAGAAGCGCGCAGGATCCAGTTCGACCTCGCCCTCTTCGCACAAGAGAACCAGGGTTCTTTCACCGTTATTAAAGCGTTTATCCTCCAATGTGCTTTGCAAAAAAGTGCTTTTGCCGGAGTCTAAAAAACCTGTGAAAACATAAACCGGTAATTCCATAATATCCCCCCAGTCTTACACAGAGAACAACTCAGCTAAAGCATCCTTGTGAATGCCGGAGCCAATGACGCACAACCGGCCAATGACGTCAGCGCCACCCGTGCGAACATCCGGAGCGCCGGGAACGTAATCAAAATGGATCCATTGGCCGTTGGCACCGGCCACGATGCCTTTGGCACGCAGTACGATACCGTAAACGTCCGCCTGTGCCAAATCATTCAGCGCAGACTCGATTTCTTCAACCGTAAACGTGGCGGTAGTTTCTACGCCCCAACTGTCAAACACATCGTCTGCGTGGTGGTGATGATGGTGGTGTTCATGATCATGGCAATGACACCCGTCCTCATCGTGATGATGGTGCTCGTGATGACCTTCCTCATCGTGGTGATGGTGGTGATGCTCGTGATGATGACCGCAGACCGGGCAAGTCTCTTCCTCTTCCAAATGATGAATTTCGTGCTTAAGCGAATTGGTTTGCTCCATCGCCGCCAAAATTACCTCACCGGACAACTTTTCCCAAGGGGTTGTAATCAACGTCGCGGCGGGGTTCATTTGACGCACCTGCGCCACGGCAGCCTCAACTTTTTCGTGGCTCATACCACCAGTGCGGCTTAACACCACGCATTTGGCGTGCTGGAGCTGATCGTTATAGAATTCACCAAAGTTTTTGGCGTAAATGCGGCATTTGCCGGCATCCGCAACAGTTGTAAAGCTATTTAGCTTCACAGAGTCGGTTTCTACTTTTTGCACCGCTTTGATCACGTCGCTCAGCTTTCCCACGCCGGAGGGCTCGATCAGAATGCGGTCCGGCGTAAACTGCTCAAGAACCTGGGTCAAGGACTGAGTGAAATCACCCACCAGACTGCAACAGATGCAGCCGGAATTCATCTCGGTGATCTCAATGCCGGCCTCTTTCATAAAACCGCCGTCAATGCCGATTTCGCCGAATTCATTCTCGATAAGCACCAGCTTCTCGCCGGCATACGCTTCCTTGATCAGTTTCTTGATCAACGTAGTTTTTCCAGCGCCTAAGAAACCGGAAAAAATATCAATTTTTGTCATTTGAAACACCCTTTGCATTTTTTCTACATTTTATCATACACCGACCGATAATTCAACCGGAATTATTGAAAATTGGAATTGTACCGATTTGTTTTTCCTTCAAATTGTCTTTCTAAAACGTATTTTTTCTTTACTTGTTGCGTATTTTTGAAAAAAGTCAAGAAATTTGCAGAAAAATGTTGATTTTTCAATGTAAAACATAGTATAATTACGTTCGTTAGAGTTGTGTTTTTTGGTGTACACACCGCGTTTCCAAAGGAGTTTCACATGGCCTGCGATTTACATTGTCACAGCAAAATTTCTGACGGTTCCATCGGCATTGACGAGCTCATCGCGCTTGCTCGTCGTCGTGGTCTGTCTGCCCTATCCATCACCGATCACGATGCCGTAGCCGGTGCAACCCGCGCCTGCATTGTTGGCAAGCGCTTGGGTCTAGAGGTTATTCATGGCGTTGAGATGTCCGCCTACGATCCCAAGCGTCAGCGTGGCGTACATATTCTGGGATATATGTGCGATAGCCCCGACCGTCTGGAAGGTATGTGCCTGCGCATGAGCAACATCCGTCGCGCCGCCGCAAAAGAAATGATCACAAAGGTGCTTCGGTATTACCCCATTGTGCCCGAATCCATTACCCGTTGTGCCACGGGTAGCACCACCGTATATCCTCAGCACATTATGCACGCTTTGATGGAGGCCGGCTACACCGACTCTTTCTATGGCGACGTATTTCGCAAGTTATTCTCCAGTGAAGGCGGTTGTGCCTACGTCCCGGTCGAATATCCCGATGTACGCGAGGTCATCGATCTCATCCATAGTGCTGGCGGTTTGGTGGTATTGGCTCATCCGTACGAATCCGACAGCCTGGAACTGATGGAGGAGTTGACCGCCGAAGGCCTTTTGAACGGTGTTGAGGTGTGGCATCCCAGTTGTGACGAACAGCAGATCGCATCGCTGAAGGATTTTGCTGAAACGCACAACCTTTTGATGACCGGTGGCACCGACTTTCACGGCCTGTATACGTATCCCCTGCGTCCCATCGGCAGCTGCGGGGCTCCGGATAACACGGTTCAGTTGATGAAAGAATATAAGGCGGCTTATTTCAAATAATTTTTCCAAGGAGGCGCCTATATGGCTTATCAATATCGCACCAAGAGTGTTTGCTCTCGCAACATTTTCTTTGACGTTGCTGACGGCAAGGTCACCAACGTTCGTTTTGAGGGTGGTTGCCAGGGGAACACCCAGGGCATTTCCCGTCTGGTGGAAGGAATGCCTCTCGAGGAAGCCATCCGTCGCATGGAGGGCATCCAATGCGGATTTAAGGGGACCTCTTGTCCAGACCAACTGGCAAAAGCTCTCAAAGAAATTTTGGACAAACAAGATTAATGGCACAGCCACAGGTGTTTCCTGTGGCTGTATTGCTTTCATTTGGAGGTGATACTATGGAGTTCCCCCGTCAATTTGAAGAACGTATGCAATTCCTGTTGGGCGACGAATACGCCGCATTTTTGCAAGGATATCAAATGCCGTTGCGCCGCGGACTACGCGTTAATGAGAATAAACTCACCATCGAAACCTTCTGCAACGAATTTTCCCTCCCCTTGTCTCCTTCCCCTTTCGCCAAAAACAGCTTCTATCTGGACGCAGAACACAAAGCCGGAAGCGATCCTCTCCATCACGCCGGCGCATACTATATGCAGGAACCCTCCGCTTCGTCTGCGGTGACGGTACTTAATCCACAGCCGGGAGAACGCATACTGGATCTCTGTGCCGCTCCGGGTGGTAAATCTACCCAGATCGCCTCAGCCATTGGCGATGACGGTCTTTTGTGGAGCAACGAATACGTTGCCGGCCGCGCACACATACTCCAACAGAATTTAGAGCGTTGCGCCGGTAGAAACGTCGTCGTTTCTAACCAAGACAGCGGAGTGCTCTGCTCCGGATTAGCGGAATATTTTGACGCCGTCTTGGTCGATGCACCCTGTTCCGGTGAAGGTATGTTCCGCAAGGAACCACAAGCATTGACCGAATGGAGTTTGGAAAACGTTCTGTTATGTGCAGAAAGGCAGGACACCATATTGGATAACGCCGCTCAGGCGGTAAAGCCCGGAGGACGGTTGGTGTATTCTACTTGTACCTTTGCGCCGGAGGAGAACGAATGCGCTGTGGCACGTTTCTTGAGCCACCATCCTGAGTTTTCACTGATCCCTATTGATGCATCGTGGGGCCGAGCCGGATTTGCTGCCGATCAAGTGTTACCGTTCTGCCCGGAGATAGACAATCGCTACGACTTAACCGGATGTCGGCGTATTTTGCCACAGCACGGTGGTGAGGGACATTTTATTGCCCTGTTCCGCAAAGCAGGCGAGGATGCAGGAAATCGCTCAACCTACGCCTATCCCGCAAAAGATCCCCATCGAACTGAAGCAGAGATTTTATATAGTGAGTGCTTTACCGACACGCCTAACGGCGTCTTTGTGACGGTGGGAGATCAAGTGCGTCTGCTCCCCCATCGTCTGCCCGATTGTCGCGGATTGGGTGTGCTTAGTGCCGGTGTAGCCGTCGCGACGATTTGCAAAAACCGATTGGAACCGGCTCACAGTGCCTATATCACGGCCAAAATCAGTCAATGCAAGCAATGGATGGATTTTTCACCCAGCGATCCTACGTTAAGAAAATTTCTACACGGTGAAGAGATCCCTTGTGAGACGAAAGGATGGACCGCCGTGTGCGTTTCCGGCATACCGGTTGGGTTTGGAAAAGCCTCTGGCGGAAAACTGAAGAACCGTTACCCGAAAGGTTTGCGGTTGTTATAAACAAAAATTCCTTCTTTTCCGCAACAAATCATATCAATTTCTTCAAATCTGCGAATTTCTGCTAATATCACTTGCAAAAACATGTAAACTATTATATAATAGAAATGTTGGATTGTTATCTTTTTAACAGACAATTTATTTTGAAAGGATGTTTTGTATGAGTTACCTGAGCAAAAAGACCGTAGAAGACCTGAATGTTGCCGGCAAGCGTGTGCTGGTTCGTTGCGATTTCAACGTTCCGCTGAAGAACGGTGTCATCACCGACGAGAACCGCATTGTTGCTGCTTTGCCCACCATCCAGTATCTGATCAATAATGGTGCCAAAGTCATCCTGTGCTCTCACCTGGGCAAGCCGAAGGGTGAGCCGAAGCCGGAACTGTCTCTGGCTCCCGTGGCTGTCCGCCTGAGCGAGAAGCTGGGCAAAGAGATCGTGTTTGCTGCCGACGACTGCGTGGTTGGTGAGAACGCTAAGGCTGCTGTTGCCGCTATGAAGGATGGCGACGTGGTGCTGCTGCAGAACACCCGTTATCGCGCCGAGGAGACCAAGAACGGCGAGGCTCTGTCTGCTGAACTGGGTTCTCTGTGCGACCTGTTTGTCAACGACGCTTTCGGCGCCGCTCACCGCGCTCACTGCTCCACCGTGGGCGTGACCGCTTTTGTTGAGGAGTCTGCCAACGGTTATCTGATGGCCAAAGAGGTTGAGTTCCTGGGCAACGCTGTGAATAACCCCGTTCGTCCCTTTGTCACCATCCTGGGCGGTGCCAAGGTGGCCGATAAGCTGAATGTGATCGAGAACCTGCTGAACAAGGCTGATACTTTGATCATTGGCGGCGGTATGGCCTACACCTTCCTGGCTGCTAAGGGCTACGAGGTCGGTAAATCCCTGCTGGATACCACCAAGATCGATTACTGCCGTGAGATGATGGCTCGCGCTGAGGAGAAGGGCGTCAAGATTCTGCTGCCCATCGACTGTGTCATTGCCAGCGACTTCCCCAACCCCATTGACGCCGAGATCGACGTCGAAGTGGTTGCCGCTGATGCCATCCCCGCCGACATGGAGGGCATGGACATCGGCCCCGCTTCTGCTGAGCTGTTTGCCAACGAAGTGAAGAACGCCAAGACCGTGGTTTGGAACGGCCCCATGGGCGTGTTCGAGAACCCCACCCTGGCCAAGGGTACCATCGCTGTGGCTCAGGCTCTGGCTGAAACCGATGCTACCACCATCATCGGCGGTGGTGACTCTGCCGCCGCTGTCAACACTCTGGGCTTCGGTGATAAGATGAGCCACATCTCCACCGGTGGCGGTGCTTCTCTGGAGTTCCTGGAGGGCAAGGAGCTGCCCGGTATCGCCGCTATGAGCGACAAGTAATCAATAACAAAGGAGATTTTTACAATGGGTAAGTACGTTATTGCCGGTAACTGGAAGATGAACAAGACCCCCGCCGAGGCTACCGCCCTCATCGAGGCCATCAAGCCCCTGGTGAAGGATGCCGCCTGCGATGTGGTGGTGGGTGTTCCCTTTATCGATATTCCCGCCGCTCTGGAAGCCACCAAGGGCTCCAACATCGGCGTGGCCGCCCAGAACTGCTACTGGGAGAAGTCTGGTGCTTTCACCGGTGAGATTTCTGCCGATATGCTCCGTGAGATGGGCGTCAAGTACGTCATCCTGGGTCACAGTGAGCGCCGCACCTACTTCGGTGATACCGACGCCACCGTCGCCAAGCGTGTGCGCGGTGCCATCGACGCCGGTCTGACCGCCATCCTGTGTGTGGGCGAGTATCTAGAGCAGCGTGAACAGGGCATCACCGCTGAGATTTGCGCTATGCAGACCAAGATCGCTCTGGAGGGTGTGTCTGAGGAAGAGCTGAAGCAGATCATCATCGCGTACGAGCCTGTGTGGGCCATCGGCACCGGCAAAACCGCCACCGCCGAGCAGGCCAACGAGGTTTGTGCTCAGATCCGTGACGTCATTGCCGGTCTGTATAATCAGGCTGCTGCCGACGCCGTGACCATCCAGTACGGTGGTTCTATGAATGCGGGCAACGCCGCTCAGCTGTTGGCTATGTCCGACGTTGATGGCGGCCTGATTGGCGGTGCCTCCCTCAAAGCTGAGGATTTCGCCACCATCGTTGCTGCTGCGAAATAAATAACTCATTGACGAGAGGGCGTGTTACACCACACGCCCTCTTTTCAAGGAAAGGTAGAGAGATTATGAAAAAGCCTTTAACTTTGATCATTATGGACGGTTTTGGTCATAACGCAGACACCTACGGCAACGCCATCGAGGCGGCCAACACCCCGAACCTGTCCAAGATTTTTGCTGAAAACCCCACCACCTACATCGGCGCTTCCGGTCTGGACGTTGGTTTGCCGGATGGTCAGATGGGCAACTCCGAGGTGGGCCACACTAACATTGGCGCCGGTCGCGTGGTGTATCAGATGCTCGTTAAGATCTCCAAGTCCATCACCGACGGTGATTTCTTCGAGAATGAGGCGCTGCTGAATGCGGTTAATAATTGTAAAGAGAACAACTCCGCTCTGCACCTGATGGGTCTGCTGTCCGACGGCGGTGTGCACAGCCATATTGAGCACCTGTACGGTCTGCTGGAGTTGGCCAAACGCCACGGTCTGGAGAAGGTGTACGTGCACACTCTGATGGATGGTCGTGACGTGCCCCCTTCCTCCGGTGCAGACTTTATGACTCAGCTGTGCGATAAGATGCATGAGATCGGCGTGGGTAAAGTGGCCACTGTGATGGGCCGTTTCTACGCGATGGACCGTGACTTCGCCTGGGACCGTGTAGAGAAGGCTTATGCCGCTATGGTTTACGGCGAGGGTAATACCGCCACCGACGCAGTCGAAGCGATGAAGGCTTCCTATGCCGCTGACGTGACCGACGAGTTTGTGGTGCCCACCGTTTTGGAAAAGGATGGCACCATCAAGGCCAACGACAGCGTGGTATTCTTCAACTTCCGTCCGGATCGTGCCCGCCAGATCACCCGCACCTTTGTGGATGCAGACTTTGACGGATTCCAGCGCAAGAACGGTTTCTTCCCTCTGCACTACGTCTGCATGACCAGCTACGATGCCACCATGCCCAACGTTGAGGTTGCTTTTGGTCCCCAGGAGCTTACTATGACCATGGGTGAGGTCATCAGCAAAAACGATATGACCCAGTTGCGTATTGCCGAGACCCAGAAGTACGCTCACGTCACCTTCTTCTTCAATGGTGGCGAGGAGCGCACCTTCCCCGGTGAGGATCGCATCCTGATCCAGTCTCCCGACGTCCCCACCTTCGACCTGAAGCCTGAGATGAGTGCGTACGAGGTGTGCGACGCCGTTGTGGAGCAGATCAACGCCGGCAAGTATGATGTGATCATCCTCAACTACGCCAACTGCGATATGGTGGGTCACACCGGTATCTTTGACGCTGCCAAGGCGGCTGTTGAGGCTGTGGACACCTGCGTAGGCAAGACCGTTGAGGCTACCCTGGCCATGGGCGGTACCGCTATCATCACCGCCGACCATGGTAACGCCGACAAGATGTACGAGCCGGATGGTTCCCCCTTCACCGCGCACACCACCTTCCCTGTCCCCTTCTGTGTGGTCGGCAAGGATTGTTCTCTGCGTGAAGGCGGTCGTTTGGCAGATATCGTTCCTACGATGCTGGAGATCCTGGGCATCGATCAGCCTGCCGAAATGACCGGCGAATCTTTGATTTCTAAGTAATTCAGATAAACGTAAGACGCTCTGCAGACAATGCAGAGCGTCTTTTTTATGCATAAAAATTAAAAGTTACAAAATTGTAACTTTTATTGCCTTATCTTCTACCCTGTGCTATAATTCATACGATTATGATTATAGAAAGGAGCGCATTATGAAAACACGTATGTCTCAGTTTTTCACTGATATTCGTCAGCCGTATTTGCGTGCTTTGCTGCTCCTTTCTTTAGTTCCTTTGTTCCCGGAATATATTGCCTTTGTTTTGGTGCTTTGCGCGTTGCTGTTTGCGATCAAAGACGTGCGTACCAACAAACGCTCTATTAAAGTGGGTAGTATCGGCAAATTGCTGATGGTTTTCTGTGCTTATCAAACGTTTACCTGCATTATCAGTACCCGTCCACTCCATTCTCTGGCTACTTCTCTTATGTGGTGGTTCTTCCTGTTAGCGTATTTGATTTTGGTCAACCTCATCAACACACGAGACCGTTTGGACACCTTCCTGTTGTATCTCACCTCGGTGGCCGCGCTGGTTGGTCTGATCGCGTGTGTTCAGTACCGTATCAACTATTTTATCGACGGCAATACCGGCAGCCCTTGGCAATGGTTGGACAAGCTGATTTATCCCTATATCAACTTCGACATCGTCCAGTTAGGGTTTTCGGACCGGGCTTATTCTACTTTTGACAATCCCAACATCATGGCCAAGTATTTGGTGATGGTGGCGCCTTTTGTCGCATGCTTTAATTTCATTGAGCGTAGAGATAACCTGCGTATTTACAGCCGTATCTGCCTGTTCTTAACCTTTGCCGGTGTTATCTTCTCCTTCTCACGCGGCGGATATCTGGCGATCATCCTTCTTGCTGCGGCACTGATTATCGTTAACTTCCGCAAAAAATTTGCGGCTATATCTCTTTACGTGGTTTCTGCGTTGCTATTTTTGCCCAGTGAGGTGGTGAACCGCCTCTTTACCATCAAAGATGGTGCCGCCATCAGCAACAACGCTATGGGTGGAAACACCACCGGTCAGGCTCTCAACAACACGCTTATTCCTCTGACCCCAGAGCAAGCGATGGCTAACAATGCCGTTAGCGAACGTTGGAGGATTTGGGAACATGCTTTAACAAAGTTCACCGAGCAACCGATTTTTGGTTATGGCGCCGGTACACAACCGTCCTACGAGATTTTTCAGGAAATCCACGTGAAAGCCGCTCATTCTCACAACATTGTGCTTCAGCTTCTGCTGGAGGGCGGTATAATCGCGCTGCTGATTATGGGTACCATAGGTTTCAAAACGGTAAAGAACGGTATGAGTCTCCTTTTTAGCCATCAAAAAGAAGCCTTTTGGATTGGCTTTGGCATCACCGGGTTTGCCGCGTGCTTCCTTGTCCACGGTATGGTAGACTACCCCTTCTCCACCCCCAAACTGGTGTTTACCTTTTTCACGATGATGGCGCTGGCCGAACAAGGATTTTGCCTATATCGCAGCACAAAGAAACAACAAAAGGACGAAAAAGAAGCGTCCACCGTTACGGTATAAAATAAAAGGACTAGGAGAACCACTCCTAGTCCTTTTATTTTATCTCCTCTTACTTATACCGTAGTCCGGACCATAAGAACACAATAATCTGAGCCGGGATACCAATCACAAAGACCATCCAAAATCCGTAATCGAAAAACACCAGTGAAGAAAGAAAAATGCAAGATAACGTAGACCAAATCAAAACAGAAATAATCGTAAAATTAAAACGACGATTCCCCCAGATGCTGTTAAACACCAAAAGCACAACCATTGTCAACGGAACCGCATAAGCAAAAGCCAACCATAGGCTTTTCCGGGCATCCGGTAGCGCTATGTCCGTGCTGGTATATATGATCGCCGCAATCAACCATACTGACACACAAGCCATTACCGTAATCAGGAGATGGTTGCGTTTTTGGCGCCTGGTATACTCTCGTTTGATATCTGTCTCCACCGGATGATCCGGGCGAAGCAGATAATCCACCGTTACCGAAAAGCGCTCAGCAATCATTTTCAGTGTCCCAACGTCCGGAACAGACTCTCCCCGTTCCCATTTTGAAATTGCTTTGTCAGAATAGTTTAACTCTTCTGCCAATTCCATCTGTGTCATTCCGGCTTCACGGCGCAATTTGCCGATGTTTCCGGCAATAATTAGTTTCAAATCTTCCATAGGTGACCTCACAGTCTAAGTATCGTCTCTCTACTGCAACCCATTATAACACACGTCAAATGTCTTTGCAACCCCTTATTTACAGGCTTTAAGGGCACTCTACTGGCAGTAGAATATCCTAATTGGCGCTCTACTGCCCTAACGAACACCATAGAGAAGAAAAGATCTATTGTAGGGTGACTATTTTGAATAGAAACAATATACTAATTGCGTAGCTATATTGCCGAAAGGAAGATGATTATGAATCCGTTTGTTTTAAGTTGCTGTTCTGTGGTGGATTTGTCCACGAAAGTATTAGAAGAGCGGAATATCGAAATGGCACCGTTCCATTTCAACATGAACGGTACCGAGTATCTGGACGATATGGGAAAAACCCTCTCTTCGGAAGAGTTTTACCAGGCGATGGTCGACGGGGCTGAAGTGAGCACCTCTCAGGTGAACATGGAGGAGTACATCCACTATTTCGAGAAATTCCTTGCTGAAGGCAAAGACGTGTTGCACATCACCCTTTCCAGCGGACTATCCGGCTCTTATAACTCTGCCCGCATCGCCGCCGAAGACCTGCGTGAAAAGTATCCGGAACGCAAGCTGTATTTGGTCGACTCTCTGGCTGCCTCTGCCGGTGGCGGATTGCTGATGGATACTCTCGCCGACCGTCGGGATGCCGGTGACGACATTGATACGCTGTATCGCTGGGCAGAGGATAATAAACTGCGCCTTCATCACTGGTTTACCGCCAGCGACCTGACTTGGTTCGTAAAGGGTGGCCGAATCACCAAAGCGGCCGGTTGGTTTGGCACGGTGCTGAAAATCTGTCCCGTGCTGAATGTAGACAATCAGGGGCGGCTTATCCCCCGCTTCAAGATTCGCGGCAAGCAGAAATCGCTGAAAGAATTGGTCCTGCAGATGGTCGAGCACGCAGAGGGTGGTAAATCCTATGCCGGTAAGTGCTTTATTTCTAACTCCGCTTGCAAGGAGGATGCTCGTTACGTGGCAGACGAAGTTGAAAAAAACTTCCCGCAGCTGAATGGTTCGGTACAGATCTATAACATCGGTCCCACCATCGGTTGTCATACCGGCCCCGGCACGGTGGCTCTGTTCTTCTGGGGCGATCCCCGTACGGAGTAAAATGAATCAACTTAAAAAGCCGAAAATCTTACGATTTTCGGCTTTTTTGTTTTTTTATGTAGCATTTTACTATTTCTTGTGCTATAATGAAAAAAATCAAAACAAAGGAGATATACGTTATGAAAAAAATCATCGCAGAATTCAAAGAATTCATCAACCGCGGCAGCGTGGTTGACATGGCTGTTGGTATCATGATCGGCGCTGCTTTCAAAGCCATCGTCGATGCATTGGTCAACAACCTGATCTCTCCCCTGATTGGTATCATCGTCGGTCAGAATTTCGATTCTCTGTCCTTCACCATCAATGATGCTGTGTTCCAGTACGGTGCTTTCATTATGGCCATCCTGAACTTCTTCATCATTGCGGTCGTGCTCTTCGCGCTCATCAAGCTGCTGAATACCCTGCACAGCCTGGGCAAGAAGAAAGAGGTAGAAACCCCCGCTGCCCCCACCACCAAAATCTGCCCCTTCTGCAAATCCGAAATTCCTGTTGACGCCGTCCGTTGCGCTCACTGCACCTCTAACCTGAACGATTAATTCACCCTAACAAAAAGGCCGTCTGGTAGAACCAGACGGCCTTTTTATTTATACCAGAGGCACAAGCAACACGCAGGGATTAACTACCACGTCCCCCGTTAACTCGTTTTCTTGGCAAAGCAGCTGAGGCGACGTGTGACAATCTCGTGCAATATCCCACAAACTTTCTCCAGGATGAGCATAATAGAGCAACGCGCTGGTTTTGGTGGATGGATAGGCCTGGTCGGTACACAGCCGAAGAGCGCAGACCTGGGACACTTTATCCAATTGGTAATGACACAACCAGACCGCTAAGCCAACCTGCAATTCTATTTTGCCATCCACCACACGATAGTGCAAATCCGACACGTGCACTTTCACTTTGGATTCATTTCCGACACCGGGAAATTCCAGCCGATACTCCTCCCCTTTTTCGAAATAGAGTATTTCACCCTCGCGGTTTCGCCCCAAAACCGACAGCATCAGCGTACCGCTAATCGTTACCAAGTGATTCTCCATCACAGACATCGTATTCTGCGGAACAACACAAACGTCAAGGATTTCGCGGCACTCAGCGTCGGGAATGTCCAACAACACAGGAAGTACAGCTTGCTCTGTTTGACAATCGCAAAACGTTTTTCTCTCCACTTCTTCATACTTCTGTTCAATGGGATACTGTGTATGATAGGCTTCCCGAAGCAACGACGTTTCGCCTACCTCGTATAATTGCAACTGAAGCATCAGCTTCACCGTGACCTCCAGTAAGGTGTTTGAACCATCCGGGCCTACGCTGCAACGCTCCATATCCGATAACACCAGTACGTCGCCACAGCAAAGAGAACCCTCATGAGCTCCGATCACATCAACGATCTGACTGAAAGGAAGTTCGAAATCCAAGCACTGAGTTGTACCCTCCTGCTGGTCATCGGTATAAAGCTGATGTATTTTTACCACCCCACGGGCTATCACCTTACCGTTGAGCACCTTCCATTCTTTTACCAACGCTGTACAAGTACCGCCCAACAGCATTTCAGCCGCCGGAAGAGACTGCGGAAACTCCAAGACCTCGCTTAACGTCATTATCTTTTCTGCAGAGCCCAGCAACCTGGACGTTTTTATGCAGTCACAACGGGTGTACAACCCTTCGTTATCCACTGGAACCGCTATCTGCGACTGTACGTTACCATAGGCTTGTGCGGATACCTGCACAGCACCGTGTACCTCTAACCGTCGCGCATTGGTAGCACGGCAATTAACGTATTTTGTAGTCAGATCATAGAAAACCGGCGACGAATCGCACGCCTCACAACCATGCAATGCACAGGAATACGGAACAGAAAATTCCACAGAATGCACGTGACAACGTCCCTCGTCCAGATAAATAACCCTTAGATTGACGACGCCATCCAACAATAGCTTATCAGCGCTAAACTGACGGCTCTGCAAGCGGGGTTCGGCCCAGCATTTCAGAACCACCGCCATATCCGGGCAGTACTCCGGTAGCGTGTACTCCCCGTTAAAGCCACACTCCTCCATCCCATCCAACAGACACCGAGAATGCTCAACCGATTCAAAATTCAGCAAAGATTCCATACGCTCACTCCTTTTCATTTACTTTATGATTATGCAATAAACACAGCAAGTATGTTAAAAGAGAAAAACGGTGTGGACAAAAGTCCACACCGTTTTTAATCAGGGCTTTTTGCCTCCGCACTGACCGGAACAGCAACCGCTGTCCGGACAGCCAATGCACTTTTTACCGCTCTTTCTGGATTTTCTCACCGCCCAAGCAGCGGAGCCAAAAATTAAAAGCAGAACAATGATTAATAGAATATCTTGAGCCATAACGTCACCTTATTTCTTTGCTGTTTTCATACGAGCTTTGTGTCCGGCGCGAAGACAAAGGAATACGACCAACGCCGCCAACGCCAAAACCACAATAAGACCGGGAATAAAGCCGGCTCCCATATGGCCGGTTGTGATCAACGTACCGATCTGATACACCAAAAAAGCCACCGTATAACCCACCCCCATCTGCATAGCAACGCCACTCCAAAACCATTTACGGCTAGAGATTTCAGCGTGCATCGCACCGATGGCAGCAAAGCAAGGCGGGGTAAACAGATTGAACATCAGATAAGCGAGCGCCGCGACAGAAGTCAGGCCCACCATCGCGGTGGAAACTTCGTTGCCGCTAGATACCATCTCCAGATCGTCGTTGACCATAAAGCCATAGCACACAGCCAGGGTGCCCACCACGTTCTCTTTGGCGATAAAGCCGGTGATGGCCGCGGCGGCCAACTCCCAAGCGGCAATACCCACGATGGGCACCAACAGATAGGAAACCGGGCCGGCAATGCTGGCCAGAATGGAGGTCTTCTCCGCGCCCTCAGCCACGGCAGTAAAATTCCAGTTGAAATGCTGCATAATGTGCACCATTGCGTTGCACAGCAGAATGATGGTACCAGCCTTAACAATGTATGCCCAACCTCGGGACAGCATGGACAAACAGGCGCGCTTCAGGCTGGGCGCCTTATACTCCGGCATCTCCATAATAAAATAGGATCTGCGAGCCTTATTGCCAGTAATCACATTAATCAAAAAAGCACTCACGAAGATCAGCACAATACCAATAAAATACATCAGGGTACCCACCCAGGAAGCATCCGGGAAGAAAGCACCGGCAAACAGAGCAATTACCGGCAGCTTTGCACCGCAAGGCATAAAGGGGGTCAGCATAGCTGTAGCGTTGCGTTCCCGCTCATTGCGGATAGTGCGACATGCCATAATGCCGGGGATGGCACAACCGGTACCAACCACCATCGGGATTACCGATTTGCCGGACAGCCCTACCTTTTTGAACAGGGGGTCCAGCACCACGGTAGCGCGGGCCATATAGCCGCAATCCTCCAGCAGGGCCAATAGGAAGTACATCACCATCACCAACGGCAAGAAGCCTACAACGGCTCTGAAGCCACCAATAACGCCCTCAACCAATAGAGCCGTCAAGAAGGGGTTAGCGTTCTCCAATAGACCAGCTACCCACTCCTTAAACATGTCTATCAGCGTAACCAGACCGGGAATGGTGGTACCATTTTCAAACTTATAGCCCTCGGCAATCCAGGGACCCAACCAAGCCTGCGAGATCTGGAACACCAGAAACATAACTCCGGCGAAAATCAGCAGACCCAAAACCGGATTGGTAATGAAGCGGTCCACCGAATCCTGCCAATTGTGGTCCTTCGTGAGAACCTTGCGTTTCTCCACTTGCTTAACAATGTTCCCCACTAGTTCAAAGCGGCGACGATCCGCCTTGCGTACGGCCTTTTTATCGGTCACGTCCACGTCACCCTGCCTATACGGGGCGGTCTGACTCTTACTGATTTGCGCCACAGCCGTGTTCATCAATACTTCTAAACCATCAGAAGAGGTAGAAACCGTCTCCACCACCGGGCAACCCAACTTTTCAGACAGCGCCTTGACATCGATAACCGTTTTTTTCTTCTCGTTAATATCGGCCTTGTTCAGTGCCACCACCATGGGAATACCCAGCTCCAGTAGCTGGGTGGTGAAGAACAGGCTACGGCTCAGATTGGTGGCATCCACGATATTCACAATCACGTCCGGATTCTCATTCCTAACGTAGTCGCTGGTGATACTCTCCTCTGAGGTAAAGGGCGACATAGAATAGGCACCGGGCAAATCCACCGCCAGCAGCGTTTCCTCGCCCTGGAAATAAGCCCGTTTCACCGGGTTTACCTTCGCCTCTACCGTAACACCAGCCCAGTTACCGACCTTTTCATTCTGGCCGGTCAAGGCGTTGTACATCGTAGTTTTACCACTATTGGGGTTACCTGCCAACGCAATTCTCATAGCAAAACCTCTTTTCTTGAGTTAGCGGCTGCTAACTGATCGTTTAAATTTTAGCGGCAGTCCCCTACCGCTATGCTTACTTAGATTTGGATCGCCTGGGCCAAAAACCGATCAATGGTATAACGGGCATCCTTAATAGAAATCACGTATCCGTTACGGGTGTGAGACACCACCGTGATCGACTCACCGCTGAAGCAACCGAGAGAAAACAGAAAATCATCCATCTCTTCATCGTCGGTCTGAATTCCGCTGATCACGTATTCACGACCAACCTCTGCATCCAGCAAATTCATCGTCTCACCCTTTGCGCTACAATATCAGTTAGCCTTTGCTAACCACATATATTATACCGTTTTTCCAGCATTTGTCAAGTGATTTTTAAGAAAAATTTGATTATAGATAAAAGAACCGTCGCATCACTGCGACGGTTCTTTTAATCTTAGAATCAGGAATTAATCATATTAAGGAAGGTCTGTTCGTCAATAATCTCAACGCCCAATTCCTGCGCTTTCGTTAGTTTACTACCAGCCTCTTCCCCGGCCAGCACATAGGTGGTCTTTTTGGATACACTACCGGAGGTTTTGCCGCCATACTGCTCTACCAATGCCGCCGCCTCACTTCGTTTCATCGTGGGAAGCGTACCGGTCAGCACAAATGTCATGCCAGCAAACCGATCATCCACCCGGCTGACCTTCGCGGTCATATTCACCCCCGCCTCTGCCAAACGATGCACCAATTCACGGGAAGGCTCTAACGCAAAAAAGGAAACCACCGCTTGAGCCATTATCTCACCAAAGCCGTCGATCGACGAAACCTCATCAACGGTCGCAGCCATCAGGGCCTCCATCGTACCAAACCGCATTGCCAACAGCTTGGCTGCTTTCTCCCCAATATGACGAATCCCCAGGCCATAAATCACCCGGTACAGATCGTTCTGTTTGGATTGATCCACCGCTTTCAGAATATTCTCCGCGGATTTCTGTTGAAACCCTTCTAAAGCACAGATCTGCTCTATGGTTAGGGTGTACAAATCGTCAACCGAGGCAATACACCCCTCCTGTACCAACTTTTCAAGCACCGCCGGACCAAGGCCATCCATATCCATAGCGTCTTTCGATGTAAAATGAATCAAATTGCGCAGTCTTTGCGCAGGGCACGCGGGATTTACGCACCGCAGATCCGCCTCGTCCTCTTCCCGCACGACCGTTTCTCCACAAGACGGACATACGGTGGGCAATCGATACACCGATGCACCACTATGACGCACCACCCGCACCACCTCGGGAATAATATCGCCGGCCTTACGCATGACGACCGTATCCCCAATGGCCAACGCTTTCTCATCAATAAAGTTTTGGTTATGCAGCGTGGCGCGGCTGACGGTGGTGCCTGCTAAAATCACCGGCTCAAATACACCGGTGGGAGTCAGCACGCCGGTACGGCCTACATTTACCTCTACGTCTCGCAGCACCGTCTCCTTTTCCTCGGGCGGATACTTAAATGCAATCGCCCACTTGGGAAATTTGCTGGTACTGCCCAGGTTTTCTCTGTCTGTAAAGTTATCTAACTTTACAACAGCGCCGTCAATATCAAAGGGTAACCCTTGCCGCCTTTCACCGATATCGCGCACACAGCGAATGATTTTTTCGGCAGAATCCACCACATAATGGAACGGTATCACCGGGAAACCCAATACTTTCATCCGCTCTAAAGATTCTGCATGAGAAGCAATCACTTCTCCTTCAATCAACTGCACATTGAACATAAAAACCGACAGGTTTCTCTTTGCTACCACAGCAGAATCCTTCTGCCGCAGAGTTCCGGCAGCGGAATTGCGGGGATTCTTAAAAGTCTTCTCTCCGTTCTCCTCCTGCTCTCGTACCAAAGCAGCAAAGTTCTGGCGTGACATATACACCTCGCCGCGTACAATAAGGCGCTCGACCGGCTCGGTCAAAGTTTGCGGAATCTCACGAATCTGGCGCAGATTATCCGACACATCTTCGCCGGTATTGCCATCGCCGCGGGTCGCCCCGCGATAAAAATGACCGTCGCGGTATTCGATCGCTACCGACAGGCCATCAATTTTGGGTTCCACCACGTACTGGGGATGATCAACGCTCTCACGCACCCGTTTATCAAAGGAAGTGATCTCCTCTTCGGAGAACACGTCCTGCAAGCTACCTAAAGGCACCTCGTGTGCCACCGGAGAAAACAGTTTTGACACCTGACCATGCACCCGTTGCGTATAAGAATCCGGGGTAATCAGATGAGGATACTGCTCCTCCAGTTCGCGCAATTCACGGGTCAATGCGTCAAATTCATCGTCCTCAATCTCCGGAGCGTCTTGGTCATAGTAGCGCTGACTGTGGTATTCTATTGTCTCACGTAATTCGGCTACACGCAGTTTTGCCAGCTCTTCGAGCATAGAATTCACTCCTATTCTACTGTGCCGTAATCAAAAATCTTGCCCAGCAAGGTCTGATCATCGCCATACACCTCGGTCAAGTTATCCGGCACCTCACCCAACAGCACGACTTCAGCCATAGGATAACTCATTTGGGTCCCCACGGAGAAACGCCCTCCGGGTGTTACCACGTAAAGGCTGATATCTAAGTGGATCAACACCCGGTAGGCACTCTGATTGATCCCCACCGCCTCAAGTGAAGAGGAAACGTCGGATAAAACCGTACTGGTGAAGCTGATGGGAAAGGACACCAACGGTCCCCAACCACTCAGCCAATCGAAGCCCAACAGCGTGCCGGTGGGAATGGATACCGAAAATGAAGACAGTTTTTCCATCTCATCCATAGTCGCCTCTGTTATAGCTGTGCGTACCGTATTGATGGCGGCGCTATCCGGAATCACCGAAGATAGTTCTTGGTTCTCTTTATAGTGTACCTGAATCATCCTTTGGCACAAATCCGAATGACGTTCCAAAAGCTCTGCCACCGTCTGGTTGGCGGTCTTGGTCGCGATCCACACGGCCTGACTCTCTGCAAAGGCTGTGAGGGTAGGACGACACTTGAAATAGAGCCCCAACACGAAAACGACAATCAACGCCAAAGCAAATGCCGCCTTCATCCAGCGATGAAACCGTTTTCTCGGCCAAATCTGTCTTTTCACCCCACACCACCTCATACCATACTACGGCATAAGCTTGGGCTGAGTGCGCTTTTATACCGGGACCGTCTCCGCGGCAGGTTCTTCTGTCTTCGGGAGAATTTCGTTCAGTTTTTTCTTGATTTCGACACCCTCATATTTGAGTTTGTACTGAACGCGACCGGTATATTTCTTTTGACACCTCCGGCAGGAAAACTCAGCGCAAAAAGCACGACTGCGGAAACGCCAACTTCCCTTGCGCTTCATATTCTGCCCGCAATCCGGACAATTAAAGCAGAGTTCACTCCGCTTTATCAACGGATCGTCCAAATCCTTGATAATGGTTGATTTGAAAGTAATGCGTTTATAAAACTCGTTGTCCACCGGTAATATCGCAGGAACAAACGTCTCTTTATCGTATACCTTTTGCAGGATGGCGGCAGTTAACTTGCTGTCGTCCAAGGCCCGATGGAGAGACATATCGTCCTCCGGGATTTCCAACATCTCGCCTGCACGGGCAAGCCCTAGCTGCTGGGCGGTATCCACGCCCATTCTCTGCTGCGCATACACCTGAAAATCCATATAATTCTTCAAGAACGGAATTTCCTGCCGGCCATAGAAATACCGGCAGTTTTCCATCAGCACCAACAGATCGGTGGTGCTCCAGGTCAGCACGGTCGAGGGCTCCTTCCCCATCCATTTGGATAGTTGGCGCATCATACCGGTAAAGGTCGTACCGTCTTCTAACTCCTCAGCGGTAATGTTGGTTAGATCGGTGACGATGGTGGACAGTTTCTTGCTGACCACCGGCTTGATGGCAGCCCGAAACTCGTCCACTACCCGCATTTGCTCATCCACCTTAACGGCACCCACCTCAATGATCTCATTGAAGTAGCCGTGAGCCTTTTTGGACCAGCTGCCATTCCATTCCAGATCGATAACGATATAATTCATTATACCATACCGCCCATCTGCTTACCGCCCAACAGGTGGAAATGCAGATGCTGAACCGACTGACAAGCCTCAGGACCATTATTGGACACCACACGATAATCGGTGAGACCCAACTCCTGAGCCACCTGCGGAATCACGCTGAAAATGTGAGCCACCACCGCCGCGTTATCGGCGGTAACGTCACGCACTCCAGCCAAATGAGCCTTGGGGATAAACAACACATGGGTGGGCATCGCCGGAGCGATGTCGTGAAACGCCAGAATCTGGTCATCCTCATACACTTTGTTGGCGGGGATCTCCCCTGCCACAATTTTACAGAACAAGCAATCCATCATGGGCCCTCCGATCAATCCTTCAACATACCGGCAACGGTGTCCGCAACAGCGGCCACTACGTCGTCGGCCTTAGATACGTCCTTACCACCAGCCATAGCAGAGTCGGGACGGCCACCGCCCTTACCATCACACACAGCCGCGATGGTGCGAACAATATTGCCCGAATGAGCACCCTTGGCCACAGCGCCGGCGGTGGCGGTAGCCAAAATACTCACCTTATCCTCGGTGGTGGTGACCAACACCACGATACCCTCGCCAATCTTGTCGCGAAGCTGATCGCCCAGCTCGCGCAGACCACCGGCATCCAGACCAGGCACACGGGTAGCCAGCACCTTGACGCCCTTGATCTCCTGCACCTGGCTCATCACGTCGCCCAGGGCACTTTGGGCTAGTTTATTCTTCAACGCCTCGTTCTCCGCAGACAGGCTCTTCACCTGGGCGGTCAGCGCCGCAATCTTATCCTCGATCTCGCTGTCCTTAGCCTTCAGCAGAGAAGCGATGGTATTCATCCGGTTCTCCAAAGAAGCATAGTAAGACAACACATTATCACCGGTGATGGCTTCAATACGGCGCACACCAGCGGCAATACCGCTCTCGCTGACGATCTTAAAGGTGGTGATGACCCCTGTGTGCGCCACGTGGGTACCGCCGCACAATTCCTTAGAGAAGTCGCCCATCGTGACCACCCGGACAGTGTCACCGTACTTCTCTCCAAACAGAGCCATAGCGCCGGACTTCTTTGCCTCCTCCACCGTCATCTCGGCAGTAATCACCGGCAGGTCAGCAGCGATCTGCTCATTGACCAAAGCCTCCACGTTAGCCAATTCTTCAGCGGTCATCGCCTGGAAATGAGCAAAGTCAAAACGCAGACGGTTGGGGGTCACCAAAGAGCCCTTCTGCTCCACGTGCTCACCTAACACGGTGCGCAGCGCCTTCTGCAGCAGGTGCGTGGCAGAGTGGTTCTTACAGGTCTGCTGACGGGCAGAGCTCTCTACGGACAATTCCACAGAATCGCCCACAGAGATCATACCCTCGACCACGTGGCCCACGTGACCAACCTTGCCGCCACGGAGCTTAATGGTTTCGGAAACGGCAAATTTGCCGTTCTTGCCGATGATCACACCTGCGTCACCCTCTTGACCACCCATGGTGGCGTAGAAAGGCGTGGCAGAAGTGAACACCGTACCGGCCTGACCCTCTACCAGGCTGTCGCACAGATCGGTCTCACTGGCAAGCACCAGCACATCGGAGGTAGCGGTCAAACGGTTATAACCAACAAACTCAGACGTAATCGAAGCATCGATCTGATCGTAAACGGTAGCATCGGCTCCCATATAGTTGGTCACCTCACGGGAGGTACGGGCACGCGTGCGTTGCTCCTCCATCTCAGCCTTGAAACCGTCTTCATCGATGGAATAGCCTTTCTCGGTCAAAATCTCGCGGGTCAGATCCACCGGGAAGCCATAGGTATCATATAGTTTAAACACAGAGGCGCCGTCCAGCACGTTCTTGCCGGCGACCTGCATCTCCTCTTCCATATCCGCCAGAATGCGCAGACCCTGGTCGATCGTTTTATTAAACTGGGTCTCCTCGTTGGACAGCACCTTGAAGATAAACTCCTTCTTCTCGTCCAGCTCAGGATATCCGTCCTTAGAGCCCTCGATCACGGTGCGGCTCAGATCAGCCAGGAACTGACCGGGGATGCCCAACAGACGACCGTGACGGGCAGCACGACGGATCAAACGGCGCAGCACGTAACCGCGCCCCTCGTTGGTGGGCATAATGCCATCAGAGATCATAAAGGTAGAGGAACGGATATGGTCCGTGATCAGACGGATAGATACGTCATTCTGGGCATCCTCTTTGTAGGTTTTACCGGACAGATCGCATACGTGCTGACGCAGAGCGTAGAGCGTATCCACATCAAAGATAGAATCCACATCCTGCACCACGGCAGCCAAACGCTCCAGACCCATACCGGTATCAATATTCTTCTTCTCCAGCGTGGTGTAGTTGCCGTTACCGTCGTTTTCAAACTGAGTGAACACGTTGTTCCACACCTCGATGAAACGATCACACTCGCAGCCCACCTTACAGTCGGGACTACCGCAGCCGTACTTCTCGCCGCGGTCATAATAGATCTCAGAACAGGGACCGCAAGGACCGGCGCCATGCTCCCAGAAATTATCGCCTTTACCAAAACGGAAAATGCGGTCTGCCTCGATGCCAATCTCTTTATTCCAGATATCGAACGCCTCGTCATCCTCCACGTACACGGAGGGATACAGACGATCAGCGTCCAAGCCCACCACCTCAGTCAAGAATTCCCAAGACCAAGCGATAGCCTCCTTTTTGAAATAGTCGCCAAAGGAGAAGTTGCCCAGCATCTCAAAGAAGGTGCCGTGGCGGGCCGTCTTACCTACGTTCTCGATGTCACCGGTGCGGATACACTTCTGACAGGTGGTCACCCGGTTACGGGGGGGCACCTCTGCACCGGTGAAATAGGGCTTCAAGGGAGTCATACCCGCATTGATAAGCAAGAGGCTCTTATCGTTGTGGGGCACCAGAGAGAAGCTGGGCAGACGCAAATGTCCCTTGCTTTCAAAGAAGGACAGATACATCTCGCGCAGTTCGTTTACACCATACTTTTTCAATTCTTTTGCCATAATCATTCATCCTTTCTGTCGGTGGCAGAAACTAAAGAAACCTCCGCCCCTATATGGGACGGAGGTTCCGTGGTACCACCCAATTTGCACGGCGAAGCCGTGCCACTCGATGACCTCTAACGCAGGTCGGACGCCACCGCTTGTTTCACGGGGTGCTCTGGAGTGGCGGGCAAAACATCCGGCGAAGCTCTCTCTCAGCGATGCAAAGCACCGAGAACTCTCTCTGAACGCGTCCAGTTCTGCTTATTCTCCGTCAACGCATTTGACTATATTAGTATAAAAGAAAGGCCTCGGTTTGTCAAGAATTTTCCCGGATTTCTCATAAAAAATCAGCCTCCGATTTCGGAGGCTGATTTTTTGCCCGTATGACCGCTCCCGCTGCATAAACAGCGGGTTTCCGTGGGCGTGTTTATTCGGTTAGCGTATCCGCATAGCGCACCTCAGCGCCAATGGCTTCCACCGCGTCTATCGGAACACCGTCAATCGTCATTTCCAGATGAAGGTGCGTCTTCTGAGATGACTCACAAGGCACTTCGGTCAGCACGCCGATAACATCGCCTACCTCCACTGTGTCTCCCTTTTTGACCGTCGCCTTTACACCACAATAGCGACTTACGACCCCCAGGCTGTGATCCATTTCGATCACGTCACCCCACAACGGATCTTGTTCCACCTTAGTTACCGTGCCACGGGTTATAGCTTTTACCTCTTGCTCCGCTTCGCCGGCAAAATCCGTTCCCAAATGCAAGCTCCAACGATCCATCGTTTCAGAGTAAACCGGCGCTTTATCCGAAAACGCCTTTTGCACCGTATTGCTCAGCGGAAAAACGTAATATTCCTGTTCAACCTCTTCGGTTTGTGTAGTCTTAGGCGCCTCTGTTGTGGTGGTTTGCTCTGCGGTAGTGCTCTCAGTGCGATCATCCCTTTGGCCGGTTACATTCTGCTCAACCATTTCATGGTTGGAGGGCTCAAGCATCGGCTCCTTTTTTGGGGTATCCAAAATGCGGCTGATCCCCAAACCACCCAGCGCCAATAGCGCCACGGCAATAGAGATGTAGACACCATTGCTGTATAAAAATTTACCAAAACGGCCTTTTCCGTTATTCACTCGTTTCATACCGTTGCCTCCTTTATCTGAGTACAGTATGAACGATTTTCTTGGTATTTATGCAGGGGGTTTATTCCCTTTCACCAGTTCTGCGTGTGAAAAATTAGTACATTTACCCATTGTTTCCACACACAGAATATGCTATGATGGAAAATGTAGAATTATGCATTGGAGGGATACTATGGCAATCGGCTTCCCCCTACTGATCGATTTAAAAGGTAACAACTGCACCGTGTTCGGCGGCGGAAAAAGCGCGCTGCGCCGTGTAAAAGAGCTCCTCCGTTTCGGTGCTAAAGTGACCCTGGTTTCTCCTCAGGTCTGTCCCGAACTGGCCCAAATGAGCGAGGACGGGGTAATTCGTCATATTCCCCGCAAGTATTTCCGAGGCGACTGTTCTAACGCTCAGTTGTGCGTTGCCGCCACCGATGATACCACCCTCAATATAGCGATCTCCACCGAATGCAAGAATAAAAGCATCCCGGTCAACGTGACACAGCCGCGTAGCTATGGAACCTTTAGTTTTCCGCGGATGGTATTGGCAGACGATGTGGTGCTCTCCATCAACGGTTCTCTCCCTGCAGAGACCCTCAGCCGGCTTCGGGATCGTTTGCAGCAGGATTTGCCTTCCATACTGGAAGAACTGGAAAAGGAACAAGAATAAAAAAAGAGCCTGTCAAAAGACAGGCTCTTTTTTATTAGTAGTTATTCTGCTTATTCTGACTATTCTGCTTATTCTGGCTGTTCTGCTTATTCTGGCTGTTCTGCTTATTCTGACTATTCTGCTTGTTCTGACTATTCTGCTTGTTCTGACTATTCTGCTTGTTCTGACTATTCTGCTTGTTCTGACTGCTCTGCTTGCTGTAATTCTGAGAATACTGCTCCATCTTCTATCCCTCCATACATTGTTAACTGGTGACACGTGGTCACAACGATAGATTTCCCGCTAAAACTTTACCTATTCGACGTAAATTTTTCATTTCCACATTGCACTCAAGCTCACAATGTGTTATAATGTAATGAAATAGTGATTAAAGGAGTGACCCGATGGATATCCGTATTGGCGACGTGCTGGAAATGAAGAAAAACCATCCCTGCGGTTGCCGCTCTTTTTCGGTGCTACGCATTGGTATGGATTTTCGTCTAAAGTGTGTCGGGTGTGGTCACGAAATGATGATCCCCCGTCTCAAAGCGGAAAAAAACGTCCGCAAGGTCATCCGGGAGGAATAGACTCTTTCTGCACAGCACAATTGTAGAAAGGAAGTCACTATGTTCGATCGTTTGCACGCCATAGCAAATCGCTATGAAGAGGTGACCAACCGCCTGTATCAACCGGAGGTAACCACCCAGCCCGCTCTGTATCGTGCGCTGATGAAAGAGGCCAACGAACTGCGCCCTATTGCTGAAGCGTATACCTGTTATCAGCAACAGCAAACGCGTTTGACCGAGGCACAAGAGATGATGGCCGATCCCGAACTGAGCCAACTGGCCGGAGAGGAATATGCCGATGCCAAGCGACAGATAGAGCACATTACCGAAGAACTGAAGATACTCCTTCTCCCCCGCGACCCCAACGATGACAAAAACGTGATCGTGGAGATCCGTGCCGGTGCCGGCGGTGAAGAATCTGCCCTTTTTGCCCACTCCCTCCATCGTATGTACTGTATGTACGCCGAAAAGAGCGGGTTTCGTCACGAGCCCATCAACATCAACGAAACGGAGCTGGGCGGGTGTAAAGAAGTCAGTTTTATGATCTCCGGCGACGGTGCCTACAGCCGGTTTAAGTTTGAAAGCGGTGTTCACCGAGTGCAACGGGTACCGGAAACCGAAACAGGCGGACGCATCCACACCTCCACCGTTACGGTGGCGGTGCTCCCGGAGGCAGAAGAGGTGGAACTGGACATCAACCCGGCTGACCTGCAAATCGACACTTATCGCTCCAGTGGTGCCGGCGGTCAGCATATTAATAAAACCGAATCCGCCATCCGCATCACTCACCTGCCCACCGGTACGGTGGTGGAATGCCAGGATGAACGGAGTCAATACAAAAACAAAGACAAAGCGATGCGTGTGCTCCGCGCCCGTCTGTTGGAACAAGAACAGCAAAAACAACAGTCCGCCATTGCCGCCGACCGCAAAGCTCAAGTTGGCACCGGCGACCGTAGCGAGCGCATCCGCACCTACAACTTTCCGCAAGGACGGGTCACCGACCACCGTATTGGTTTAACTTTGTATAAAATAGACACAATCCTTGATGGTGACCTGGACGAGATCGTCGATACTCTCGTCACCGCACACCGTGCAGAACAACTGCAAAACCAACAATAATTCGAGGGAATTATGAATACTTTACTGTTACAACCAAATGAGGAAGGCTTTTCCCAAGCCAAGACCAACTTGACGTTGGGGCGTGTGGTGGCCATCCCCACCGAAACGGTGTATGGACTGGCCGCCAACGCACTGAATCCCGATGCCGTCGCCGCCATCTTTGCCGCCAAAGGCAGGCCGATGGATAACCCTTTGATCGTTCACATCGGTGATATCCAGGATTGGGACTATCTGGTCACCCACATCCCCGAAAATGCCAAAAAACTGGCCGAGGCCTATTGGCCGGGACCTCTGACGATAATTTTACCCGCGTCGGATAAGGTTCCCAAAGAGGTTACCGGTGGCTTGGATACCGTCGCGGTGCGCTTCCCTGCCAACCTGATCGCACAGGCAATCATTCTCCGCAGCAAACTTCCCTTGGCTGCCCCTTCTGCCAACCTTTCCGGCTCCCCCAGCCCCACCAATGCGGCACGTGTGATGGAAGACATGAATGGCCGAATTGCAGCCGTGATGGATGGGGGTCCCTGCGACTTCGGCGTAGAATCCACCGTCATTGATATGAGCCGTACCCCACCCCGCCTGCTTCGTCCCGGCGGTATCACCCCGGAGATGATCGAAGAGGTGATCGGCCCGATCGAGATTGACCCGGCCGTGACCCACGCCCTGCAAGAAGGAGCTGTGGCCGCCTCACCGGGTATGAAATACAAACATTACGCGCCCAAAGCAGAAATCCACATTGTGAAAGGCACCCCTGCCGCTTATGCCGAATTTGTAAACAAGCAAAAAGAGGAAGGCGTGTTCGCATTATGCTTTGAGGAGGATTCCGTCGAAATCCCGTCAATCACCTACGGAAAACGAGAGGATCCCCTCTCTCAGGCACAACAACTGTTTGACGCTCTCCGTCAATTGGACGAGCAAGGAGCTAAAACAGTCTACGCCGCCTGTCCTAACTCCACCGGCGTAGGGTTGGCGGTTTATAACCGGCTACTCCGCGCTGCCGGGTTCCGGGTGATCAACACCATCAAGGTGGTGGGATTGACCGGCCCCACCGGTGCTGGAAAAACCACCGTCGCCAACACCTGGCGGTTGATGGGGATACTGGTGATCGACACCGACGCCCTGGCGCGGCAGGTGGTGGAACCAGGCTCCTCTTGCCTTAATGCGTTGGTGACGGCCTTCTCAAGCGAGATACTCAACGAGGACGGCTCATTAAATCGAGCGGCACTGGCAAACAAAGCCTTTGCCACACCGGAAGGAGCCGCTACCCTCAACGCCATCACCCATCCCGCCATATTGGCGCTGACCCAACAAAAACTGGAAGAGGCCGCAGACCAAGGCCATACGGTAGCGGTGGTAGACGCCCCCCTATTGTTCGAGGCAGGTTTTGACGCCATATGCCACCACGTGGTGGCCGTAACAGCCGATAGAGAAACCCGTTTGGCCCGCATTATGGCTCGCGACAACCTCACCGAGGAGGTTGCAAAACGACGAATGAATGCCCAGCAACCGGATGACTTTTATTGTCGCGCGGGAGTTTCGGTCATTCATAACGACGGGGATCAGCCCACTTTGATCCGCAACGCCCAGCAGTGGTGGACAAGGTGGTGGTGCAACAAATGAGCAAAAGGCGCAAACGCCGTTCTCCCAAAGCATTACTGGCGTTGCTGTTGGCTCTGCTGATCTTGATCCCTGCCCTTTCCTTTGCCATCGAGCCAATTGAAAAGCAGATTTTTCCGCTCCCCTACGCCGATCTGATCGAGGAGGTTGCAAACCAGTACAACTTTCCTCCCTCGCTGATTTATGCGGTAATCTATACCGAAAGCAAGTTTGATCCGCAAGCTACCTCTTCTGCTGAGGCACACGGTTTGATGCAGATTACCGACAGCACGTATCAGTGGGCATGCAAACGTAGCGGACAAAAAGCACAGGACACACAAGTTCTATACGACCCGGAAACCAACATTCGCTTCGGCGTACTCATTCTTAGTTTGCTCCGGGAGCGATTTAAGCACACCGAAACCGTCCTGGCTGCGTACAACGCAGGCCAAGGCAAGGTAGCCGAGTGGCTGAAGGATCCTGCCTATTCAAAAGACGGAACAACCCTTCACAACATTCCTTATGAAGAAACGGAGAACTACGTTCACCGTGTCATCAATACCCAAAAGAGATACCAAAAGCTCTACAATATTTTGTAAATCAATGAAAGGTGGTAAATACTATGTCCGAAAAGAAAGAAAAATCCGCAGGCGAACTGCTGCGGGAAAAACTGGTGATGAAGTCCAAAAACGGCTTCAGCAAGCTGTCCGATGAGCATCTGGCTGTCATTGACGCCTATTGCGAGGGCTACAAAGCCTATCTGGACGCCTCCAAAACCGAGCGTGAAGCGGTGATTGCCGCTGTGGCTCTGGCCGAAGAGAACGGCTTTATTCCCTATGTGAAGGGTATGGCACTGAAAGCCGGCGACAAGGTATATCTCAACAATCGCGGCAAAGCTCTGCTGATGGCGGTCATCGGCACCCGTCCCATCACCGACGGTGTCACCATCGCGGCTGCTCACATCGACTCTCCCCGTCTGGATCTGAAGCCCGTTCCGCTGTATGAAAACACCGAGCTTGCCTACTTTGACACCCGTTACTACGGCGGCATCAAAAAGTATCAGTGGACCGCGATTCCGCTGGCTCTGCACGGCGTCATCGTCCGCAAGGACGGCACCTCCGTCACCGTCAACATTGGCGAGGACGATAACGATCCCGTGTTCTGTATCACCGATCTGCTGCCTCACCTGGGCCGCGAGCAGATGAGCCGTACCGCCGGCGACGTGGTCCGCGGCGAGAGCCTGGACATCCTCATCGGCTCCCGCCCCTTCAAGGATGACGAGGGTAGCGATGCGGTAAAACTGAACATCCTGAATATTCTGAACGAGAAGTACGGCATCGTGGAGGAAGACTTCCTGTCTGCCGAGTTGGAGGCTGTGCCCACCTATAAAGCGAAGGACATCGGCTTTGACCGCAGTCTGATCGGCGCTTACGGTCACGACGACCGCGTCTGCGCTTATCCCGCTGTGACCGCCATCCTGGATGCCGGTACCCCCGCCTATACCGCCGTAACCATTCTGGCGGATAAGGAGGAGACCGGTTCCGCCGGCAACACCGGTATGCAATCCGCTTTTCTGGAGTATTTTATCGATGACATCGCTTCCGCTTTTGGCGAGAAGGGTCATCACGTGCTGTCCAACTCCATCTGCCTGTCTGCCGATGTGAACGCCGCTCTGGATCCCCTGTATCCCGAGGTAATGGTGGCCACCAATGCCGCCAAGGTCAACCACGGCGTGTGCATCACCAAGTACACCGGTGGCGGCGGCAAGGGCAGCACCAGCGATGCCTCTGCTGAGTATATGGGCAAGGTTCGCAGCATCCTGGATGCCAACGACGTGCTGTGGCAGACCGGCGAGCTGGGTAAGGTAGACGCCGGCGGCGGCGGCACCGTGGCTCAGTTCATTGCCAATATGGACGTGGACACCGTGGATCTGGGTGTTCCGGTGCTGAGCATGCATGCTCCCATGGAGATTGTCTCCAAGATCGACGTGTATATGGCACACAAAGCGTTCCTGGCCACTATGAAGCGTGACTAATGCCCACCATCCTATATGAAGATCGCCACCTATTGTTGGTGGAAAAACCAATTGGTCTATCCTCTCAGTTGGTGGAGGGCGGCAACAGCCTCCCCCACCAGTTGGAGCAGGCCGGTTATCCGGTCAAGCCGGTACACCGACTTGACAAGCCTACCGGTGGTGTAATGGTCTATGCCCGCACCGACCAAGCAGCAGCTAAGTTGTCCACTTTGGTGGGACAGCACGACCGGTTTCAAAAAGAGTATTTGGCCGTGGTACAGGGCTGTCCGGGCAAGGCAAACGACACCCTTACCGACCTGCTGTACCACGACGTGCGCCGCAACAAATCCTTTGTGGTAAATCGTCCCCGCAAAGGCGTGCGGGAAGCAGTATTGGATTACACGGTGCTGGAAACCTGTGCTACGAACGAAGGAACGTTTTCTCTCATTCAAGTACGTCTCCACACCGGCCGTACCCATCAAATACGTGTTCAGTTTGCTTCCCGCAAAATGCCGTTATACGGTGACAGCCGCTACGGTGGCATTAAGAGCCAAAGGTTGGGGTTGTGGAGCCATCGACTCACCCTGCCCCACCCCCTCACCGGAAAAGCGCTTTTTGCGGAAAGCCAGCCGGATTGGTCGATCACCCCCTGGTGTTATTTTAAGAAGATATAAAAAAGAAACCGTTGCAACCGATGGTTGCAACGGTTTCTTTTTGGTGGTTAGTTTTTCAGGCTGTGCATCGGAGCCGGGATACGGCCACCACGATGGATAAACACGTCCGGGGCGGCGGTGTTCAGCGGCATGACCGGGCCTTCTCCCAGCAAACCGCCAAAATTCAGCTCGTCACCCACACCCATACCGATGGCAGGAATCACACGGACCGCGGTGGTCTTACCATTGACCATACCAATGGCCGCCTCATCAGCGATGATGGCAGAGATCACCTCTGCGGTGGTATCGCCGGGGATGTTGATCATATCCAACCCCACCGAACAAACAGAGGTCATCGCCTCTAACTTTTCGATGGTCAAGCAGCCGCTGCGAGCCGCGGCAATCATCCCTGCATCCTCGGTCACCGGGATAAAGGCACCGGACAGACCGCCCACGTGCGAAGAAGCCATTACGCCGCCCTTTTTGACTGCGTCGTTGAGCATTGCTAAGCAGGCGGTGGTGCCGTGTCCACCACATTGGGACAAACCGATCTCCTCCAGGATGTGGGCCACAGAGTCACCCACGGCCGGCGTAGGCGCCAAAGAAAGGTCTACAATACCAAAGGGCACACCCAAACGCTTAGAAGCCTCCTGCGCCACCAACTGACCCATACGGGTGATCTTAAACGCAGTTTTCTTAATAATGTCGGCAATCTCGCTCAAATTCTTGTCTGGACCCGCCTTTGCCAAAGCGGCACGCACCACGCCGGGACCGGAAACGCCCACGTTGATCACACAATCCGGCTCGCTAACGCCATGGAAGGCTCCCGCCATAAAGGGGTTATCCTCCGGAGCATTACACAGCACCACCAGTTTCGCCGGACCGATACAGCCGCGGTCCGCGGTG
The DNA here is from genome assembly GCA_015066365.1 of Oscillospiraceae bacterium. Taxonomy (GTDB): domain Bacteria; phylum Bacillota; class Clostridia; order Oscillospirales; family Acutalibacteraceae; genus UBA5905. The sequence goes on from SVON01000001.1 coordinate 174,638, forward strand.
CGCTCAGCAGCCTCACGGACAATACGCCCCATCAGTTCCACCGCATCCATATTGATGCCGGCTTTGGTGGACCCCACATTGACCGAAGCGCAAATGTGCTCGGTCACCGCTAACGCCTCCGGAATCGCCTCAATCAGAGCCAGATCACCGGCAGAAAAACCTTTCTGTACCAACGCAGAAAAGCCACCCAGGAAATTAACGCCGCAAGCAACCGCTGCGCGCTCCAGGGTTAGAGCCAATTTGACCGCATCTTTATCCTGACAACCGGCCAAAACAATAGCAGCCGGTGTGATCGATATGCGTTTATTCACAATCGGAATACCCAGTTCTTTTTCGATTTCCTCACCAGTCTTTACCAAATCCTTGGCACAGCGGGTAATCTTATCATAGACCTTATCGCATACCACATCGATATCGCTATCGCAACAATCCAGAAGAGAGATACCCATGGTAATAGTACGAACGTCTAAGTGCTCTTCCTGGATCATTGTAATGGTTTCTAAAATGTTGTTCCCGTTTAACATACTGTTTCTCCTTAGATGGTGTGCATGGCGTTAAAGATATCCTCGTGCATACAATGAATGACCAAACCATTCTCGTTGCCCAGATCCATCATTTCATCCACCAATTGGGTAAACGGAATATCGCAGGCGGTCACGTCCACCATCATGATCATAGCGAACATATCCTGCAGAATAGACTGAGTTACCTCAATGACGTTGATTTTATGATCGCTGCATCGGTTGGCCACTTTAGCCAAAATACCCACAGCATCTTTACCTACGACCGTAATGACTGCACGCATAGTTACAGCCTCCTTGCTTGTTATATTTTTATCACATTATAGCACACAACACCCTTTAAGTAAAGCGAAAATGACTCTTTGTGAATAAAAGTTTTGTTTCGGAACATACTGTCAGTGTTCCCGTAAAAAGATGGACGGAAAGGAGAGAACCGTTATGTTTAACAAACTGGCTTTGCTTATCACCATCATTGGTGCGCTGAACTGGGGCAGCATTGGTCTGTTTCAGTTTGATCTGGTAGCCTGGATCTGCGGCGGCGCCGGTACCCTATTTGCCCGCATCATCTATACGGTGGTGGCTCTGGCAGGTATTTGGTGTATCGGCCTGTTATTCCGGTCTGACGCTCACGCGGACTGAAACACATAAAAAAAACGGCAACCGAAATCCGGTTGCCGTTTTTCTTTTGTTATTACTGAGCCAGAGCCAGCGTGTCCCGTGCAATCACCAACTCTTCATTGGTGGGGATGATATAGGCAGGAATCGCAGAATCCTCCGTGGTGATCCGACGCTCCACGCCACGGCAGTTATTGGCCTCAGGATCAAACTTCATACCCAGATAGCTCAACGCATTGACGATCTCCTCGCGGATAAGGGGCTGATTCTCACCGATACCGGCGGTGAACACCAGGGCATCCAAACCGCCCAGGGCCGCCACGTAACCGCCTACGATCTTGGTGATCTGGTAGGTACGCATATCCCAAGCCAGCTTAGCGCGCTCGTTGCCCTCTTCAATGGCCTTCTCAATATCGCGGTCGTCGCTAGACACACCGGAAATGCCCAAAGTGCCGGACTTCTTATTCATCAAGTCGTCCATCTGCTTGGGGGTCAAGCCCTCTTTGTCCATAATATAGGTCACGGCAGAGGGATCAAAGCCACCGGTACGGGTGCCCATCATAAAGCCGTCCAACGGAGTCAGGCCCATGGAAGTATCCAAAATCTTACCATCCTTAATGGCGGAGATAGAGGAACCACTGCCTAAATGGCAGGTGATGATGCGGGTGCCCTCCACCTTGCCCAGCAGCTCGCAGCAACGGGCACTGACAAAGCGGTGAGAGGTGCCGTGAGCACCGTAACGGCGCACACCGTACTTCTCATAATACTCGTAAGGCAGAGCAAACATAAACACCTTGGGCTCCATAGTCTGATGGAAAGCGGTATCAAACACGACCACCTGAGTGATCTCCTCGCCAAAGGTCTCAGTGGCGGCGTTGATACCGGCCAAAGCGCCCATATTGTGCAGAGGAGCCAGCGCGGCCAACTCTTCAATATCCTTTTTCACCTTTTCGGTAACCACAACGGAGCGGTCAAAACGGTCGCCACCCTGCACCACACGATGGCCGATCGCGCCCACCTCGGACAGGTCGTTGATGACCTTGCCTTCACCCTCGGTGAGAGCCTTTTTCACCTGAGCAAACGCCTCGGTCTGATTCTTCATCACGGGATAGGTGGTCCAGGCGTTGCCGTTGGCCTTATGGGTGAAGATACCATCCTCCAGACCAATACGCTCGCAGATACCCTTAGCCAGAACAATCTCGCCTTCCATATCAATCAGCTGATACTTTAGGGAGGAACTTCCGGCGTTGATCACCAAAATTTTCATAATTTTCCATCTCCTCATTGATTTTGTTAAATAAATATCGTATTATATAATAACCGATATTGAAAAAAATTTCAACACTTATTTCCAGAAAGGAGGCCTCTTTTTGCGAATTGCCGGTATTATTGCGGAATACGACCCGTTTCACAAAGGACACGCCGCCCATATTACCGCCACCAGAGCCAAAGACGGCGGCAACGCCACCCACATAGTGGCGGTCATTAGTGGCAACTTTACTCAGCGGGGAGAACCGGCTCTGCTGAGTAAATTCACCCGTGCCGAGATGGCATTAGCTGCCGGTGCCGACCTAGTTCTGGAACTACCTCTACCCTGGGCGATGGCCCCGGCGGAACAATTCGCCGCCGGTGGCGTAGCGGTGCTTAATGGTCTGGGTTGCGTAGATCTGATTTCCTTTGGTAGCGAATGCGGCAACGTAGCAACGTTGCAAACGCTGGCAGCGTTGTCCGATACTCCCGCCTATCAAATAACCTTGCAAAACATGTTGGCTTCCGGTCTCCCCTACGCCGCCGCTAGCCAAGCTGCCGCCACAGAACTGGTTGGCGAAACAACAGCCGCGGCGCTTTCCTCCCCCAATAACACGCTGGGGATTGAATATCTCCGCGCCGCCACACGTCAAGAGGCTAATTTCGAGGTTTTTACCCTGTTAAGGCATGGCGCTTTACATAACGAGAACGCCCCAAATCAAGGGATTTCTTCCGCCTCGTTTATTCGCAACCTGGTATCAAGCGGATACTTGGAAGAGGCCATCACCTATATGCCGGAACCCACCGGAGCACTGCTAAAACAGGCTGTCCAAAGTGGCACGGCTCCGGCAAACAAGCAACAATTAGAGGCGATGGTCCCCGCTATGCTGAGACGGATGAAGGAAGTGGATTTTTCCGCACTCCCCTGGTTATCCGAGGGCTTGGAGAATCGGCTATACCACCTTTCCCGTACCACGGCTGACTATCAAACGTTATTGGAACAGCTAAAGACCCGCCGGTATCCTATGGCGCGGCTTCGTAGAGTCGTCTGGTCCGCCGTATTGGGACTCACCGCAGACGACACCATTGGTCTGCCACCCTATATCCGCGTGTTGGGTATGAATGCGCGCGGGTGTGAGGTTTTGTCGGTGGCCAAGCCTCGTTTGCCCCTACTTACCCGTAGCGCGCAACTAGAGAATTTGGACGAACGATGCCGCCGCGTGTTCGAGTTGGAATGTACCGCCACCGACCTGCACGCCCTTATTCGACCTGTGCCGGCATCCTGCGGCACCGATTATACCCATAAATTATGTGTTAAGGAATAAGAAAAACGCCTGACCCGGAATGGGTCAGGCGTTTTTTGTTCCCAAAGATTAGTCGGTGACGAAGGGCACCAGAGCAACCTGACGGGCACGCTTGATAGCGGTGGTCAGACCGCGCTGATGACGGGCACAGGTGCCGGTCACGCGGCGGGGCAGGATCTTCGCACGCTCAGACATGCAGCGGCGCAGACGAGCCACGTCCTTGTAATCAATGTAGTCGATCTTATCGACACAGAACTGGCACACCTTACGGTGGCCCTTACGACCACCGCGCATGGGGCGCTCGGGTCTCTCGGTTCTTTCTGCCATAACAAAAGGCCTCCTTTTCACAATGTTCAGCTGTTCTCAGATCAGAAGGGCAGATCCTCATCGGTAAGAATCTCCTCAAAGTCGCCAGAATTGGCGGTGGAGAAGGCGGGTCTCGCCTCACTCACAGGGGGGATCTGGGAATCGTAGCTGGGAGCGCCGCCGGCGTTGCCGCCTTTGGACTCACAGAAGAATGCGTTGTCGACCACGACCTCGTAGACAGTACGCTGACTGCCATCGTTAGCCGTGTAAGTGCGGGACTGCAGGCTACCCTGCAGCGCGATGCGCTGTCCCTTGTGGAAGTAACGGGAGATGAACTCGGCGGTGTTGCGCCAAGCCACACAGGGGATGAAGTCCGCCTGACGCTCCTGATCTTTGGAGCGATAAGCACGGTCTACAGCCACCCGGAAGCTGGTGACGGAAACGCCGGTCTGTGTGGTCTTCAGCTCGGGGTCACCGGTGAGACGACCCATCAAACAGATAGAATTCACAGAAATACCTCCTTAGTTCTCTTCCTTACGGATGACCATGGAACGCAGGACGCCATCGGTAATACCGGCGCGACGCTCCAGCTCCGCAGGGAAGTCGGGACCGCTGACGAAGTTGTACAGGACATAGTAGCCTTCGGCCTCGTCGTTGATGAGATAGGCCAGCTTACGCTTGCCCCACTCGTCGACCTCGCCCAGCTCAGCGTGCTTCTCGATCAGAGCGCTGAACTTCTCCTTCAGTGCGGTGACGCTCTCCTCACCCTGGGTCAGGGAGAAGATGAAAACGGCCTCGTAGGATGCTTTGATAGTGGGCATTGATTGCACCTCCTTATGGTCTAATGGCCTCCTCTCTGGGAAGAGGCAAGGATTTGTCCACACTCGTGGACCGTAACATTATAGCAGGCAATTCTGAGATAGTCAAGAGGAAAATGATATGTTTTTGTGATTTTTTGCTATTATTCAGCAAAAAAGCCCTGCACAGGAACGTATGCAGGGCTTTTAATCAGTCGTTAATGGTTTTTTCGTTTTTAATAATGTCGCCATCCGTGGTGCGCAAAACATACTCATAATGAGCGCGGCCTACGTCAAAGGATATCTCATACGCATCGCACTTTCTCTCTTCGTGGTAGATTTTTTTGCACTGATAGTTGGTCACTTTACTCTCTGTCGTTCCGGCACAGAAAAAAGCGAACTCCTTTGCCCCCTCTTCGGTCAACACGCCATCCTTAAAAGAATAACGTGTCGCGATCGTAGTGGCAGTCTCCTCATTCGCTTCCTCCTGTGCGCCGCATCCGGTTGTCAAGCCGGACACAAGACACAGAATCATGATCCATAAACCAATCTTTTTCATCACCGATCTCCTATCAAAAAAGAATGTACTATCGGTATGATAGCACATTCTTTCTAAAGTATCAAGCACTAATCTTCTAATCAGTCCACATCTTTTTCGTATTCTAACACCTTCCCGGTGATTCCATCAACGGTAACGTCATACTCGGTCCGACCTACATTAAAACGGATCTCATATTCCCACCGTCTGGCATCATCGTCATAATCCAGTTCGATCTCATACCGGGAAATATCCTTTTCTGCCACATGGAAGCGCTCCAGAGCAATACGCTTCGCCTCTTCCCGGCTAATACGACCGGAGGATTTGTTGGTACGGGAGGTAGTGCCACTACTGAAGGTGGGTTGCTTTGCCGTGGTCGACTTCTCCTCTGTCGTCACCGTGGTATCAGGCTCTTCGTCCTGCTTATCATCAAGCGACGCAGGTACGGTGTGTTTGGTCTCAGGAGTTGTAGGTTCCGCGATTTGTTCAACCGCAACGCCTTCCTCTCCGCTAGCATTCTTCTGTTCAATAGTTACGGTCTCCTTTGTGGTGGAACAACCGCTTATCCAAACGACTGCGACAAGCGCCGTCAACAACAAGCACAGTTTCTTCATATATTCGCCTCCTTTACCTGGTATGCAAAAAGGGTGCTGACACCGTCAGCACCCTTTTTGATGTCTTTTGACGGCTTAACGTCGTCTCAGTTTCTTAATTATAGGGTCAAACTGGGTGCGGAATACACCCGGGTGGCCAACTCACGATCCAACAGATACAAGCTCTTGGGATCGTCGCCAAATAACTTGAACTGGCTGACCATCTTGTCCGCGTTCTCTTCTTCCTCCAACTGCTCCTTGACGAACCAGTCCAGGAACTGCATCGTGCGAAAATCCCGCACGTCGTAGGCCGCCTCATAGATGGCGTGGATCAGAGAAGTCACATACCGCTCGTGCTTGGCTCCCGCCAAGAGAGGGGCTAAATGACCGTCAAACACCTCGCTTGGCTTGTCGATGGCCTTCAGCTCCACCGGAATGCTGTTGCTCTGCAGATACCGCAGAAACAAAAGTGCGTGGTCACGCTCTTCTTGCGCCTGGATGGTGTACCAGTTGGCAAAGCCATCTAGGTCGTTTTCTGTATAATAATTGGCTATATCCAGATACAGATATGCGCTGTAGAACTCTTTGTTGATCTGGTCGTTCAGCAGATCGATGACTTTTTTATCCAACATAGTTCCATCCTCCCCAATAGAGTTCTAATTAACCGAAATACCGCTTCAGCAGGCCCTCGAAAGCCTTGCCGTGGCGGGCTTCGTCGCGGGCCATCTCGTGGACCGTGTCGTGGATGGCATCCAGACCCAGTTCCTTTGCCTTCTTCGCCAACTCAAACTTGCCTTCGGTGGCACCATTCTCAGCATCCACCCGCATCTCCAGGTTCTTCTTGGTGCTGTCGGTCAGCACCTCGCCCAGCAGCTCGGCAAACTTAGCCGCATGCTCTGCCTCTTCATAAGCAGCCTTTTCCCAGTACAGACCGATCTCAGGATAGCCCTCACGGTGGGCTACACGAGCCATCGCCAGATACATACCTACCTCAGAGCACTCGCCGGCAAAGTTGGAGCGCAGACCCTCGATAATCTCCGGGTCAACGCCCTGAGCCACACCGACAACGTGCTCAGCCGCCCAGGTCTTGGGACCGGACTGCTCTTTGAACTTATCCGCGGTCACACCGCAAACAGGGCACAGATGAGGAGCCTCATCACCATTGTGGACATAACCGCAGACAGAACAGACAAACTTTTTCATAACTGATAACCTCCAAAAATTTTGTTTGATTTATTTACTTGCAATTGGGACACTTGCCGCTGAAGTAGATCCCCTTCCCTTCCGCTGGAAGCCTACGGGAATCAGCTGACTCACCAACCTCTCATCCAGCGAAAAATCGGCGATGCCGCCGCAATAGCGGCAGTGGAAGTGGCCGTGGAGCGCGGTATCGGCATCGTAGTGCCGCTCACCGGTATCCATCGCCAGTTCCAGCACCAGCCCTGCCTCCACCAAAGCGTGTAATGAATTATACACCGTGGTTTTTGAGAAGGTTGGATGCTTTTTCACCAGCGCCTCATACACCGTGTCCGCCGAAGGGTGGGTCCGATGCCGATACAAATAATCGTAAACCGCCAAGCGCTGGGTGGTGGGACGTATCCCCTGCTCGCACAACAACTCAGCCATCTGTTTTTGTGTCATCATCGTTCCTCCCTTCAGAATTTTGTTTTTGTAATCATTCGTTGTTTGTAACGATTACAAACAAATAATACACGATGATTTTCGATTTGTCAATAGGTTTTTTGAAAAAAGTTTGTAATCATTACAAAAAAGATCGCACCACCCAACACAGGCGGTGCGGTCTTTGTTATTCCTTAATAATAAAGTGTCGAGCAAGACCATTTTCGGTAAGGATATTTGGCTCACCGATAATTAGAGGGCGGATATACTCCAGCGCCGCCGGTAATACGTCATTGCCTGCCTCGTTGATCCACTCACGGGGCACGTATTTGATCTTATTGGCTACATCGCACACCGGCACGATGCCGTAGGAAGGGATATAATCCTGCGTATTTCGGCTCACGATAGCGCTCACCATCCCGGTGTGGCCCTGTGCCGCCGCTTTCACCGACACGGCACCCAGGGACTCCGCCTCGGTCAAATCGGTCTCAGAAGCGATGTGAGCAGCACAACGCTGCAGGATGTTCAGCTCCACCGAGCGCACCTTGCACCCGATGCGCTCCCGCACCAGTTCTTCCAGGCACTTACCCACACCGGACAAATACTTATGACCAAAATTATCCACCTTGCCGGACTGGTAATTCTCCAGAGAATCCAACTCCACGCCCTCGGACACCGCCACAATCACCGTACGGCTCTTCTTTTGAGCCTGCTGCACGTCTTTGATAAAGCGGTCAGCCGTAAACTCCACCTCCGGCAAATACACCAAATGCGGGGCATCACAGCCAAACAGACGGGGCAGCGCCGCCGAGGCGGTCAGCCAGCCGGTGTCACGGCCCATAATCTCCACAATCAACACACTATCCAACTCGTACACGGTGCAGTCGCGGATCATCTCCCACATAGAGGTAGCCACGAACTTCGCCGCCGAACCATAACCAGGCGTGTGATCCATCAGGCACAGATCGTTGTCGATGGTCTTAGGCACGCCCATCACGCGAATGGGGCTATCCACCGAGGCAAAATAAGCAGAGAGCTTGTCCACCGTATCCATAGAATCGTTACCGCCGATGTAGAAAAACGCACCGATATCGTGCTTCTCCAGGGTGGCGCGGATCTGCTCATACACCTCGGGGGCTTTCTCAGCGGTCGGCAGTTTATACCGGCAGGAACGAAGCGCCGCCGATGGGGTCTGACGCAACAGCTTCTGCTGTTCGTCAGTATCTAGCTGCTCGTTTAGATTGACCAATCGATCGTTGAGAATCCCTTCAATACCGTTGAGCGAACCGTAAACCACGTCCACCTTATCCCATAAGCGTGCCTGGCGATAGACGCCCAGCAAAGATGCATTGATAACGGCGGTGGGACCGCCGGATTGTGCAACAACTACGTTCATAATAGCCCTCCATTAATTCATTACAGAAATCAGGAACACCCAAGCCAGGCCATAATAGGCCACCACCGCCACCAGGTCGTTAAAGGTGGTGATCAGAGGTCCGGAAGCCACCGCCGGGTCAACCTTTATCTTTTTGAACAACATCGGAATCAGCGTACCGGTCAAACTGGATACGGTCATCGCTAACACCATCGCCAAGCCAATACACCCGGAGGTGGCAAAGGCGGCGGAAGCCGGATTACCCTTTAACAGCCAGATATACAAACCGATCAGGCCGGTGGAAATGGCGCCCAGCACGGTGCCGTTACAGAGGCCGACCCGCAGCTCTTTCATCACTAAGGAAAAGCTCTGCTTGCCGCTAAGCTCTTCGTCCATCAACACTCGAATGGTAACCGCCAAAGACTGGGTACCCACGTTGCCGGCCATAGAGAGGATCAGCGACTGGAAACAGACGATCAACGTAAGACTACTGACCACCGTCTCAAACATACCTACCACCGTAGATACGCCAAGACCCAAAAACAGGAGTATCACCAACCACGGAATACGCTTACGCATACTCTGACCCAACGGCTCGTTTAAGTCTTCCTCTGCGGTCAGACCGGCCAAACGGGCGTAGTCCTCACCCATCTCCTCGTCCACGACCTCCACGATATCCTGAGCCGTGATAACGCCTAATAAGCGGTTGTCTGCGTCCAGAACCGGAATAGAGTCCTCGGAATAGTCTTTTAGCTCCTCAATACAGGAGTCGATTGACTGGGTGGCATACACGAAAGGATACGACGTGACGATCAAATCTTCCAAAACCACATCGGTGCGGGCGATAATCAAATCTTTTAAGTCGATAGCGCCGTAGAAAATACCATCCTCATCCAACGTATAGATTGTAGCAATATTATCATTGTCCGCCGCTTGGCGCACCAAAGATTTCATTGCCTCGCGGATGGTACACTCCCGGGATACCGCCACATAGTTGGTGGTCATCCGGCTACCGATCTGCTCGTCTTCGTAGGAATCGATCAACTGGATGTCTTCTGCTGCATCGGGATCCATCAATTCCAACAGCTCGCGGCGCTTGTCCTCGTCCAGTTCGTCCAGTACGTCCACCGCATCGTCGGCGTCCATACCCTCGATAACGTCTGCTGCCATTTCGGCATCCAGCTCTTCGATATAGGTACCCACGTCTTCTAGATAAGCGAAAACGTCACTGGTACGCTCCAAACCAAGAATGCGGTACATACGGCGCCGGTCTGCCCCTGACAACTGCTCCAGCAGGTCAGCCAGATCGCCATCGTGATAGTCTTCCATCTCCTGCCGCAATTCTGCAATAGGACGGCGGGAACGAAGCAGCGCAATCAGCTCTTCGGTATAATCGGGGCGTTCCTGTGCCCCATGCACTTTGATTTCTTCTGCCATAAAAAATAGACCTCCCGTCACATAGAATGAGCCAGGCGGTCTGTACGGAAAATAGGCGCACTTAATCCAGGTGTGCCCGGTGACCCATACAGATCGCAATCACAAAAATACACCGTCGAGGAGGAACGGGATTGTTCTCCATAATGAATCACCTTCCTTTCATAAAAACCTACCTTATATTATATTAATAACTGCCGATTTTTGCAACCCCTGAATGAAAATTTCTAAAAAAGAAAAATTTCTGAAGTTTTTTTGAAAAAGGGGTTGACATTTGTGTTTTTATTTGCTATTATAGCACTCGTTCCGAGCAACATATGGGGGTATAGCTCAGCTGGGAGAGCGCTTGAATGGCATTCAAGAGGTCAGCGGTTCGATCCCGCTTATCTCCACCAAGAAACAACCCGCGAAGCCTTGATTTTTTCGGCTTCGCGGGTTGTTTCTTTATTTTCGCAAATTCTCTAATATAGCGCAACGCTTTTTCTATTTCGCCGTCAAATACTCCACCAAAATAAAATATGGGTCGATCTCCTTTTGGAATTTCCGCACAAATGCGCGGTCGGCAATATTAGATCACAGGATTTGGCAACGAACTCCTCGAAGAGTTCCTATAATTTGTAGGAAAACTTTCGCGTTTCCTCTTGACAAAACAGTTTTGTCAACTATAATCTATGTAGACGGTTTCGTCTGCAACACTTTCTCTGTGGGGGAGTAGCAAGCGCCCTTTGTGCGTAGCAAGTCAACAACCTCGATTTTTATAATCTGGCTTGTTTTAAATTGCGAGACTCACGTTAGCTGTCATCGGCTATACGTGGAGTCTTTTTTATTTGACACCGAGTATGGCAGATGCCAGCTCGGTATTTTTTATGCCAAAAGGCACGCGCACCCCAATATTATTAAAGGAGGAATTCCCCCATGAGTCTACCCATCGTATTTCTATTCTATTTCTTATCCTCTGCCGCGTTGGTGTATTTTTCCATCAAGTGCGCCGACTATGTGGACCTGCTGGATAAGAAAACCAGCATGTCCGGCGCCTTTATCGGCGGCGTCATTCTGGCCGCTGTCACCTCCCTACCCGAACTGATCACCAGCATTTCCGCCCTTTCTATCGGTAATGAAGGCTTAATCATCGGTAACGTGCTGGGAAGCAACATCTTTAACCTGTGCATCTTTGGCAGTTTGACCGCCTTGTCGGTTAGAGCCTTTGCTAAGTGCAAAATGGGCCGGGCTCATCTGGCTACCCTTCTGTGCACGATTATTGCAGACGTCTTAATGATCGCAACGCTGCTGTTGGATCCCAAGTATACCCGCATCCCCGGTATTGAGATCAATGCCGCCTCGCTGGTTATTCTGATCATCTACTTTGTTTCTTTACGGTATTTGTCTGCAGACGAGACCGAGAATGACGAAGAGGACACCTCTCCCCTCACCGTCAAGCAGATCGTGATCCGTATGATCCTAATGGCGCTTGGTCTGGTCGTTATGAGCTTTGTGGTAACCTGCTTTGCCGACAAGATTCAAAAGGGCATCCCTGGTATCGGTTCTTCTCTGACCGGTGCTCTTTTCCTGGGCATTACCACCTCTCTGCCGGAACTCACCTCCAGCATCACCCTGGTGCGTCGTCGCAACTTTAACGCCATGGTGGGCAACGTGGTGGGCAGTAATATGTTCAATTTCACCATCTTCAGCGTTGCTGATTTCTTTGCCGGAAAGACCATTATCTACCAGCAGAGCGACGCTTCGATGATGATGATCTATTTCGGCATCACCTCTACGGTTCTGGTTAGCGCATCGATACTATTGCAGAACAAACTCAAGCAGTCTGCCCCCGAAAAGAAAAGCAAGCTGTTTATCTACGCCCTGCTTGGCCTCGGCGTTTGCGCCTCGTACATCACCTCGTTGGCTCTGGGCGCTGTTTAATATGGCACAAAAAAGCCGTGCTGCATCATGCAGCACGGCTTTTTCTTTTAGAATTCAAAGGGTTCCTTACGGATTCCAAACAGACGGCGCAAAATACCGCTGAGCACCTTTGGACTTTTGACCACAACCACACGCACAGCCATCCCTACCCCTCATCTATGATTACCACCGGAAAGGCCGCATATCACCAAAGCGATCCCCAATAAAACGATCACCGCCTTGGCCGGCAACACAAAACAGGTCAGCAGACCCACTCCGAAGGATACGAAATACCACTCTTTGCGGCTTCTGCCACACCTTCTCATACCGCCACCTCCCATAGACCGTTTCCGGGTCTACTATCAAGGTATGCAGGCAATCCATAAAGGTGTTAATCTTTTGAGAGATACATAAGAAGCGTGCCGGTGCGGAAGGAGACGCAAAAAGACTCCTCTACCGCTTCATTGCTGACACACAGAGAACAATCGGGTGACAAGGTCATATCCGACACGTCATAAACCATCTCGGTGGCAAACAGACCGGTAACCTCTCCGCCAAAAGCGAAAAAAGACACCTTTTCCTCTTCTTGTGCCCGGAACAGGTAGTGCCCCGGACTTAACGGATAGATTTCATTCGTTTCGTCTGCCATAACCACAGCGCATCCCTTATGCACGTACGCCACGGCATCCACAAGAGAAGCCTGCAAGTGATCTAACCGACCACCGGTGCAGCCTAATAACAAAAAGTCGCGATAGCCGGACTCGTAGCCGATCTCCAACGCTTTGGCTGTGTCGGTTACATCCTTTTTCACCGGCAAGGTGATGAGCTTAACACCCTCGGGGATAGCAGGAACCGGCATAGAGTCAAAATCCCCTACCAGAACAGACGGCTTTACCCCCATCTGCGCTGCCAGCTGCCAACCCCCATCGGCGGCGATGACGTAATCGTCCGGCATCAGTAACCCGGCAAGTGCAGCAGGATCACGGTACGGCCCTGCTGAAATGATCACACAACGGCTCATACCTTTTCCCACTCCTTTATATCCTTGACGGCCTCATACATCGTTACGTAACTGTCATAACGGCTTTGCGCAACCTCACCGGCTTCTACGGCCATACGCACGGCACAACCCGGCTCCTTATAATGAGCACACCCAGAAAACCGGCACCGACCCACGTAGGGCTCAAATTCGCGAAAACAATACGGAAGTTCTTCTTTATAGATTGGTTCTACCTGCTCCAATTCCAGGGAAGAAAAGCCGGGGGTATCCACCAGATAACCCTCCGCCAAATGATACAGCGTCGCGGTACGGGTAGTATGACGACCACGCCCCAGCTTCTGGCTGATTTCACCGGTGGACAGTTGCAGGGTGGGATCAATGCCGTTTAGAATACTGCTCTTCCCCACCCCGGAATTGCCGGCAAACACACTGATCTGCCCTGCCAAACGACGGCGCAGCGGCTCCAGAGAGGCAGGGTCGGTAGCGGAGACGGTAAAACACTCCAAGCCGGTAGAACGATAAATTGCCTCCAGTTCGCCAGGGTCGCCCAGATCGCTCTTATTGATCACCACAATAGGTTGAATCCCCTTTTTTTCTGCAACGGCGATCATCTTATCCAGCACCAACGTATTGGTTTTCGGCTGGCACACCGACGCTACCAACACCAACAGATCAATATTGGCCACCGGGGGCCGCACCAGGCAATTTCGGCGTTCCAGTATCTTTTCCAGCATACCGGTATTGTCCGACTCCACCGAGATTTCCACCCGATCTCCTGCCACGGGGGTTAACCCTTGGCGACGAAAGATACCTCTGGCTCGGCAAGTGTAAACCGCGTCGGCGGCCTCTACGTAGTAGAAGCCGCCGTTCTGCTGAATAATAATTCCTTGTACTTGTTTCATGCGCCTTCACCTTCGGCCGGCAGGTTACCGACCGTATCATCCGGTGTCGGTTCAGGGACGGACAAGGGATGGATCTGCACCTGAGCGCTTCCGGATTTACCATCCACGGTGATGGTAGCATACACCTGATAATCACTGGTACCGGCAGGTGCGAGAGAAACCGTTACAGTATACTCTTTCTCCGGTTCCGCAAAAGTGATCGCGCAGTTCTTAGAAGAATACCCTTTGTAGGTCTTGTTCAGTTTATCAAACGCGTCAGTAGGTTCATCCAGGTTGATGGAGAACTGCAAATCCACCTTATCGTAGTTTTGCGGCAGATCAAAGCTGGCAACCGCATCCTTATAACCGGAAGCTACCACCAACTCGATTACCCCATCGTACTCATAGGTGATCTCCTCACCACCGGCAGGGATCATTTCAATAACGAAATCCTTAGAGAAAGAGGGATGATTCCTGTAAGTGATCTTCAGTTGTTTAGTCTCGTTGCCCAGGAAATTTGCCTCTTTCAAGCGATTTTTGGCAGATTCCAAACTACGGCCGCTCACATCCGGCAAAGTTCCCTCTTTCTCGGCTTTCCCATTGACAACAAGGGTGATCTCAGAACCTTCAGGCAAATAGTTATCCTCAGGATAAACAGCCACTACTGCATCTTCCTTGTCCTTGTATTCGGGATTGTGAACGTCAGACACCTCTTTCTTCACCTTAAAGCCGGCGTCCTCCAATCGCGCCTTTTCATTCTTGAACGAGGCACCGATTCGAACCTTGGGCACTTCTATACCCTGAGGACCTTTACTGACCCACACGGTGATGATGCTTCCCTCTTTAAGTTTTGTCTTAGAGGCAGGAGTTTGGTTATAAATCACACCCACATCATGTTTTTCGCTGAACTCCCGATTAAACTCGACCTTAAAGTTCTTTAGTTCGGGCAGAGTTTCCAGTTGCTCCTCCTGTAAGCCGATGAGAACCGGAACCAGATAATCCTTTTTGTCATCGTCATCATCGCCACCGAATACGCCAAGCAACACCATACCCAGTACAGCGAGCGCTACCACGATGATGGCCGCAATAATAGGCAGAATGATGTCGGTCACCGGCATCCTTTTTTTCTTTTTCTTCGCCGCTTTCTCCGGGACCTCTTTATTTGTGGCGGTTTCCGGCTCGGTGCCGCGGATACGGGTAATAGCATCCACGTAGCGGGTGGGGGTTTCATCCTGGAAATAGGTATACTCAAACTTAATGGAGGGATTACGCTTAAACTCCTCAAAATCGCTGAGCATCTCCGCTGCAGACTGATACCGGCGTGCCGTATCCTTCTGCATAGCTTTCAGCGTGATCTGTTCCAAACCGCCGGGGATCTCCTCGTTGATCAAATGGGGCGCCTTTGCCTCCGTCTGCATCTGCATAATCGCCACAGACACCGCATTATCCGCCTCAAAGGGCAATTTACCGGTGAGCATCTCATACAAGACAATACCCACAGAGTATAGATCAGCCTTTTCGTCGGTGATCTCTCCTCTTGCTTGTTCCGGGCTGATATAGTGCACCGAACCGATGGCCTTATTGCCCACCACCGTAACCTGCACTTCGCTGCGGGTCAACCGCGCAATACCGAAATCCGTCACCTTAATGGTGCCATCGGACAACAGCATTACGTTCTGGGGCTTAATATCCCGGTGAACAATTCCCTTATCGTGGGCGTGCTGCAATGCTCTCAAAATTTGGATGGCGAAGTGCACCGCCTCTTTCCAGCGGATTTCTTTCCGCTGGTCCAGATACTCTTTCAGCGTAATGCCGTCGATATACTCCATTACGATATACTGGAGTCGCTCGCCAAAGCCCACGTCCAACACCTTAACAATATTCTCGTGGTTCAGAATGGCAATTGCCTTAGATTCGTTGCGGAAGCGACGAACAAACTCCTCGTTGTTTAGGTATTCGTCCTTCAGGATTTTTACCGCCACGACCCGGTCATCCACCGAATCGTAAGCCTTGTACACATAGGCCATGCCGCCGATGCCGATTAACTCGCGCATCTCATAACGGCCATCCAAGCGTTTACCCAAATACTTATCCATAGTCATTCATCCTCTTTCTCAATACGACCAACCGGTCAGTCGATGTCCATTAGAACCACGGTGATATTGTCGGCTCCGCCGCCATTTAGTGCCGCGCGGATTAAGCCTTCGAGAGCCGCTTCTGCCGGCAATTCCAGCAACCGTCCAATATCTTCTCTGGATACCTCGTTCGTCAAGCCGTCGGTGCACAGTAACAACCGGTCACCGGGCATCAAATCCAGTTCGTCAAATTCGCCGGATTCGCTATCCCGCACACCCAAGGCACGGGTGATATAATTCTTTCTGGGGTGAGATCTGGCCTCTTCTTCCGTAATCTGACCTCTCTCAACCAACTCTTGCACCACCGAATGGTCGCGGGTCACCGCTGTCAGTGTGCGCTTACGCCACAGATACAAACGGCTGTCACCCACGTGGGACACGTACGCCTTATGGCCGCTAGTGACCACCGCCACTACCGTTGTGCCCATACCGATCAGTTCCGGTTGTTGTTGAGCTCGATCGTACACACCGATATTGGCGGTGTTCATTGCACTTTCCAACAAGCGCTCCACCGACCCCTGCTCGGCCTGATACCCGTCGCGAATCCGGGATCCGATCACCTCAACTGCAATTTTACTGGCGATATTACCGCCGTTGGCACCACCCATACCATCGCACACAACCGCGTACTGGGTTGCAGAATCCAGCGTGCCGTATTCCAAGGCGTCCTGGTTATTCTCCCGCACCAAGCCAATGTGTGTCTGTCCGATTACGTTCATGGTAATGCCTCCTTTCTGCCCCAACCGGGACTATATCAATGACTATCTTGCTGACGCCGCAGCTGACCGCAGGATGCGTTAATATCCGATCCCAGAGTGCGCCGCACCGTCACGTTGATTCCTTTTCGTTCCAACACCGCTACAAAAGAGCGGATACGTTCCTTCGAACTGCGCTGTTGCTTCTTTCCTTCCACCGTGTTGACCGGGATGAGATTGACGTGGCACAGCATCCCGCGCAAGCGTTCTGCCAGTTCCTCAGCGCAGGCATCGGAATCGTTTAGACCGTCGATCATCGCATACTCAAAAGAAATACGACGACCGGTAGCCTCTATGTAATCCCGGCACGCTTTGAGCAATTCTTCCATAGGCCACCGCTTGTTTACCGGCATCGATAAAGAGCGAATGGCATCGTTGGGCGCGTGCAGGGAGATCGACAAGGTTAAGGGAATCTGCTCCTCCATTAAGCGATAGATGCCGGGCACCACACCGCACGTGGAGAGGGAAATGTGCCGCATTCCGATATGAACGCCGCCTTCTTCTCCCAACATACGGAGAAAGCGTACAACTTGCTCGTAGTTATCCAATGGCTCGCCCATCCCCATCAGCACAACCGAAGAAACACGAACTCCGGTATCCTGCTGAGCCGCCTCAATTTGAGCGTAGATTTCAGCGGCAGATAGGTTGCGTACAAATCCACCCATACCGGTGGCACAGAACGTACAGCCCATCTTACACCCTACCTGGGTGGATAAGCACTGGCTCCAACCATGTTTGTACTGCATCAGCACCGATTCCACCGTCTCACCATCGTCCAACTGGAACAGGTATTTAACGGTTCCGTCAATGGTTGACGTGAGTTTACGCAGGATCTTCACACCGGGAACGGTGAAAAGTTCTGCTAACGTGACACGCAAATCCTTGGGCAGGTTGGTCATCTGATCAAACTCGGTGACACCACGGTCCAGCCATTGACGAATCTGCTTGGCCCGAAAAGCGGGATACCCGCGTGAGGAAAGCTGTGCCGTTAAATCCTCTAACGACAATGAGCGCAAATCTGTCATAGCGAAACCGTCACCTCATTTCATCCCTGTTTCACAAATCCGGCTACGTAAAAGCCATCCGAGCCGTGAATGTGGGGGAATAACGTAATTTCGTGGGATACCGGAAGTCCGGATGCCGCAAAGCAGGACTCTAATGGCAAGAGCCGAGGCAAAAACTCCGGGTGTGTCTCTAAAAACGCCTCGGTTACCGCCTGGTTCTCTTCCGGTCGCAGCGTACAGGTGGAATACTGCAGTACGCCACCGGGACGCACCATCTTGGCTCCCTGCTCCAAAATGCGTAATTGCAGCGCCGGAAGAGCGTCAAACTGTTCCGGCTGCTTGTAGCGGATTTCCGGCTTACGGCGGATCACTCCCATACCGGAGCAGGGCACGTCGCACAGCACCCGATCAAACGCCCCTATCAGTTCCGGGGCGTCTATAACAGAAGCATCCCACTGTCTCACCGAGATTGCCTTAAAGCCATATTGCTTTACACGCTTTTCCAGCCCTCTGCATTTATGATCGTGGATATCGCCGGCCAAAACATAGCCGGAATTGTTCATATACTGAGCTACCGTCATCGTTTTTCCACCCGGAGCGGCGCATAAATCAGCAATTCTCTCACCGGGTTGGGCATCCAGAGCCCGACAGCACCACTGAGAGGCCACATCCTGAAAATAGTACTGCAACGCCATCTCGTCCGGCAGATTATGTAACGCCGATGCCGGCGACACGCACAGGGCATCCGGCAAACCGGATACCGGGGCGTAGGCTATCCCATGTTCTTCCAACCGACGGCAAAACGCGGCGGTGGTGGTCAAACTTGTATTGACGCGAATATAAGAAGGCGGTGCTTCGTTCAGTTCGCCTAAAAGGCCTTGCAACACCTCTTCGCCATAAGCGGCACGCCAGGCACGTATCCACGCTCTGGGTAACGAATAGCGAATCTCTAACCCTTTGTCGGTGGTGGGCAACGCAGGGAGCAACGTCTCAAACTGCCGCTCTACCTGCCGCAGCACACCATTGACAAAGCCGGAAAGGCGTCCTCTGCCAAACTGACGGGACAGTTCTACCGCCTCGTGAATAGCGGCAAAGGCAGGAATTTTATTCATATACACCAACTGATAGGCACCAACCCGCAGAATCTCGCGGATCACCGGGTCCATCATTTTAACCGGTGTAGAAGAAGTCTGATTGAGTAAATAGTCCAACGTCAGCCGTCGTTCGGTGACCCCGTACAACAACCGCGAAGCAAAAGCACGGTCGGTTGCCGACAAATCCACCGAAGACAGCAATTCATCCAGCACAATGTTGGAATAACCGTCCTGCTCCTGAATGACTAAAAGCGCCTTGACGGCGGCGCCACGGGCAGTCATCAGTCGTCGCGGCGATTGCCGCTTACCAACAGGATGAACCGCAACAGCGTCATCACAGAAACCAGCAACGCCGCCACATAGGTCAGCGCCGCAGCGGTGAGCACCTTACGGACACCAATCATCTCGTCCTCGGTGAAACGACCGCTCTCTTTCAATGCGGCAATCGCCCGATTGGAGGCGTTGAATTCCACCGGAAGAGTTACCAACTGAAACAGCGTTACCACGCTGAACAGCGCAATACCGGCATAGGCCAAGGGATCCATTGTCAGCAGAATCCCCAAAATAATCAAAATCGGAGAAATACCGGAAGCAAAATTGGTGATGGGCACCAGCTTAGTGCGCAAAATCACCGGGTTATATCCCTGTGCGTGTTGCAACGCGTGACCGGTCTCGTGGGCCGCCACACCCACCGCCGCTACGGTAGCCTGACCGTACACACCGGAGGACAAGCGAATGGTGTTGGAGAGCGGATCAAAGTGATCGCTAAGTTCTCCTGCCACCGCCTCAAGGCCGGTGTGGATACCGTTTTTCTGCTGAATATACTGGCTGGCTTCAGCACCGGTCATACCACTGGCCACCCGCCGGGTACTATACTTGGCAAACGTGGTTTTGACGCGAATCTGAGCAATCAGCGAAATGAGCACCGCCGGCAACACCAGAATCAAATACCAATAGTCCATATAGAAGAAAGGCATGGTTGTTTCCCCTTTTCGTTATTCTAAAACCGTTCCGATCGCGATAGGATGACCACGCAGGTAATCTGCCGCTGCCATCCGGCGAGAACCTTCTGTCTGCAACTGATCCACGATCAACGTTCTTCCGTCACCGCAGGCAACCGCCAATGGTTGCTGAGACACCACCGTACCCGGAACAGCAGCGGTGGGCTCCCCGATTCTGGTCACGAACACCTTCATCACTTTACCGTCTACCCGGCAGTTTGCTACCGGCCAAGGGTTCATACCCCGCACCTGATTGTGCAGAACGTGTGCCGGCTTATTCCAATCCAACGGACACATGCTCTTGTCCAACATAGAGGCGTAACAAGCCCCCTCATGGGGTTGCGGTGTGGGCGACAGCGTTCCTGCCTGCAACTGCCGTAGCGTCTCGCTGAGCAACTGCGCCCCATCCTCCGCCAATAGATCAAACAATTCGCCTCCGGTGATGGTATCGTCCAACGGACGACTGAATTTCAAAAGCATCGCACCGGTGTCTACGCCCTCATCCAGTAACATCGTGGTGACACCGGCCTCGGTGTCACCGTTAATCACCGCCCACTGTACCGGGGCGGCACCGCGATATCGCGGAAGAAGCGATCCGTGCACGTTAATGCATCCGCCGGGGGTCAGCTCTAAAACGGACTTCGGTAAAATCTTGCCGTACGCCACCACAATGATGGCATCAGCCTTCTCCTGGGCCAACCGCTGATAAGCCTCTTCGGTGCGCATAGAACCAGGCTGGTATACCGGCAGGTTGTGCGCCTCGGCACACACCTTAACGGCAGGCGGGGTCAAAATCTGCTTGCGCCCCACCGGTTTATCCGGTTGAGTCACCACCAAAGAAACAGTGTGCCCATCGGCTAACAAGCGCTCCAAACTGGGCACGGCAAAATCCGGCGTACCCATAAATATCAGCTTCATTCCGCACCCATCCTTTCATTTTACTGCTGAATCTCGTCCGGAGACAACATCCGGTCGATCTTCGACTTAAACAGAATGCCGTCCAGGTGATCGTTCTCATGGTCGGCACACTGAGCCGCCAAGCCGTCCAACGTGACGATAAAGAACTTACCGTTACGATTCTGGGCCTGCAGTTTTACTACCGCAGGACGGTGAATCATTCCGTATTGACCGGGGCTAGACAAGCAACCCTCCACACACTCCTGTTCGCCGCGGCGTTCCAGAATGGTGGGATTGACACACTCCTTGAGCCCGTCACCGGTGTCCATAACAAACACCCGGCGTTGAACGCCCACCTGCGGTGCCGCCAAACCCACGCCACCGGACTGGATCAGCGTATCCCGCATATCATCCAGGAGCATCCACAGTCTCTCATCGAATTTTTCCACCGGTTTGCATACTTTATGCAAAATCGGTTCTTCATCCGTTAAAATGGTCCGAATTGCCATATTCAGACTCCTTTCTATCATCACAGCATAGAAGCTGGGTTAATGTCTACGTAAACGGTAACACCGCGGTTGGCGGGGTCACCATGCATCGTGTGCAACAGATGCCGTACCATATCTCGCATTCTACGAGTATTGCGCCCTTTGACCAACATCTTGTAGCGATATTTGCCGGCTACCTTTACCACCGCAGCCGGGGTGGGATCCAACGCAATCAGCGGCAAATCCGCGTACTCACCGGTCGCAGCACCACGCAGTAGCTGAAGCAGCTTATGAGCGGCCTGACGCACTTTTTGCTCCTGCAAACCGGTAAACCCAAACAGGAACAGATCTGCATAGGGCGGATAGTGGGTAGTAAGACGGTCCATATTCTCCATTGAGTAGAAAGTAGGATAGTCTTGCTGGGCCGCCAAACCGATCACCGGATGGTCCGGGGTGTACGTTTGTATTACCGCCAGGCCTTGCTCATGGCGACGACCGGCACGACCGATCACCTGAGTCAGCAAAGCGAACGTCGTTTCGTAACTTCGGTAATCGTCACTATACAGCGACTGATCTGCCGACAACACGCCCACCAAGCCAACATGCGGGAAATCCAACCCCTTTGCCACCATCTGGGTTCCCACCATAATCCGGTATTTCCCCTCCGCAAAGGCTTTGAATTTATCTTCATAGGCGGTACGAGACATCGTGGTATCGGTGTCCATCCGCAACACGGGTACGTCCGGGAACAGTTCTGCCAGCTCATCCTCTACCAATTGGGTGCCTAGCCCGCTGTACCGGATTTTATCCGACCCGCAGGCAGGACAATGAGAGGGGGCCGGCTGACTGTGACCACAATAGTGGCACATTAGCCGGTTATTGGCCCGGTGATACGTCAGAGAAATACTGCACGCCTTACAGGAGATCACCTCTCCGCAACTACGGCAAGACACGTGGGTGTGAAATCCACGGCGGTTGAGCAGTAGGATTACCTGTTTTCCCTTGTCTAGACAGGTTTTCATCCGCTCCAGCAACGTGGGGCCCAACACCGATTCACCAATCGCCTCTTGGCGCAAATCCACCACCTCAACCTCCGGAAGAGGGGTTTCGCCAAAGCGCTGGGTCAGCTCGACCAATGTATATCGACCACTCTGTGCCGCATGATAGCTCTCTACCGACGGCGTGGCCGAGGTGAGCAACATCAGAGCTCCGTGGTGAGCGGAGCGAAAACGGGCAATATCCCGCGCGTGATAGCGTGGTGTGGACTCAGATTTATAGGTATGCTCCTGTTCTTCGTCCAGCACGATTAACCCCAGATTGGAGCAGGGGGCAAACACCGCAGAACGGGTCCCCACTACAATGCGGGCTTCACCTCTCTTGATGCGTTTCCACTCGTCCATCCGTTCGCCGATGGCCAGACCGCTATGCAGTACCGCCACCTTCTTCCCGTATTTCTCCAGGAACAGATGCATCATCTGAGGGGTCAGGGAAATCTCCGGCACCAGAACCATCACCTGCCGGCCAGATTCCAGCACCTTGTTGATTAAATTCATATACACCGCCGTCTTACCGCTGCCGGTGACACCATAGAGCAACGCCGCAGCCGGCTGACCGGAGTCGGTCAGAGATAACAGACGGTGGTAGGCTTTTTCCTGTTGGTCGTTGAGTTGCTGATACACCAACGGGGGGTTCTCCGCGGCGGATTTGTAGGGAGAGCGAAAGGTCTCTGCATCGTAGGTTTCCACCAGTCCTTTACGGGCTAGGGCGGTCACCACCGCCGGGGTAACACCGGAAAAATAGCAAACCTCTTTGACCGAAGCAGCGCCCACATCTTCTAACAACGCGAGTACCGACTGCTGTTTATCGGTCAGTTTTGGCGGTTGAGCCTCTTCGCTTTGTGGTACCATGCGTACCATACGAACGGTGGCATCGCCGGTATGGCGAAAGCCCTCTTCCCCGCTGACCAACACGCCCAATTCCAGCAAGTGGGACAAGGCCGGTGTGTCCTCCGACATCCCCATGCGGGAGAGCAGGCTATCCTTTTCTACCCCACCGGGGCATTTGGACACGTAAGCCAGCATCTGCCGCTCGTTGGGGCTTAAGGTCTCCAAAATTTCCGGCGGTACGTCCACCGCCGGGCGGAGTACCGTCTTAACCTGCATATACAGACCGGTGGGGAGCATTGCCCGCACCGCATCAAACAGGGTACAGAATGTGCGCTCCTGCATAAACTGCGCCAGCGCCACCATCTCGGGGCTGAGCAACGGCTCAGAATCCAGCACCGACATCACCGACTTAAGCCCGGCTGTATCCGGTTGCTGAACGCACTCCATCACCAAGCCTTGCCGCGTCCGGTTGCCGCCGCCAAAAGGCACCAGCACCCGCACACCTATCTGAGGCGGGGTTAATTCAGCAGGCCAAAGATAAGAGTAGAGTTTATCAAAGGAAAAGGTCGCCTGATCAACAGCGATGCGTACCACGGTTGTAGACATTCCTTTCCCTCCTTTTACTCATTCCTGCAAATTAGTCCTCGTTGGTGTCCACAAACAGAGAGCAGTTGCCCTCTTTGAAATCCTTGATGGCTAAGCTCACAGTCTTATCCACCAAAATCTCTTTGTTTTCTTCGGCTTCCTCCGTGATCTGGCGTGCACGCTTAGCCACGCCTACCACCACCGCATAGCGGCTGCTCTTGCCCTGCAATTCTTCAATATCCTTAGGTGCCAACATATCCATTTACCTCCAAAGTAGTATGATTTGCGCGGATCATCCGCAGTTTTTCTGCATCGATGATGGTTTTGATGCGGTCACAGGCCGCCTCCACCTCATCGTTAAGCACTAAGTACCGGTACAGATGAGCTCTGCTCAACTCATAGTGAGCCGCCTCCAACCGCTTCAAAACGACCTCTTCGGTCTCGGTGCCCCGCCCTCTCAGACGGCGCTCCAGTTCTTCCATCGAAGGGATGCCAATAAAAATAGACACCAGATCCGGCCGTTTGGCCATCACCTTTTCGGCGCCCTGCACCTCAATCTCCAGAATAACGTTTTTCCCTTCCTCCAGCATTTTCTGCACAGGTGCAATGGGCGTTCCGTAATAGTTGCCGTTGTATTCGGCATATTCCAGCAAACCATCCTCAGCGATGGTCTGCTCAAACTGCTCTCGAGTGACAAAGTAGTAATGCACACCGTCGATCTCACCAGGACGGGGCTGCCGGGTTGTCATGGATACCGACACCCGCATATCCTCGTACCGGGATAAAAGTTCTTTTACAATGGTGCCCTTGCCGGAGCCAGAAGGACCGGACAGCACCATCAAAAGGCCGGGCTTATTCGCCATCTTCGTCCACCTCCGCATCGTCGGTCATACGACCCGCCACCGTCTCTGGCTGTACCGAAGACAGAATCACGTGATCGCTGTCCATCACCAGGACTGCCCGGGTGCGACGGCCATAGGTGGCGTCGATCAGAGTGCCCCGCTCTTTGGCATCTTGGATGATGCGCTTAATAGGGGCTGACTCCGGGCTAACGATGGCCACTAGACGCCCCGCAGCCACCATATTACCAAAGCCTATGTTGATGAGTTTCATTTTAGCATCCCTCCAACACAGATTACTCGATGTTTTGAATCTGCTCGCGGATTTTTTCGATCTCCGCTTTGATATCCACCACGATGCGGGTCAGATTCAGGTCACTGCACTTGGAGCCGATGGTATTGGTCTCACGGTTGATCTCTTGTACCAGAAAATCCAGTTTACGTCCCACCGCCTCATCGCTGTTCAGCAGCTGCTCCAACTGATCCAGATGGCTGTTCAGACGCACCGTTTCCTCCGCCACCGCTACCTTATCGGCAAACACAGCAGCCTCATTCAGCAGGCGCGCCTCGTCCACCGGAACACCGTCCAGCAGTTCCCGCATTCGGGCTTCAACTTTCTCCATATGTGCGCGCACCGTCTCAGGAGATTTCTCCTCCACCATAGACACAGCCTTACGAATGGTGGCGGCGCGGGACAACACGTCCTCGCGCATCCGGGCACCCTCCAGCTCGCGCATCGCCACAAACCGCTCCAAAGCGCCGTCGGCTACCGCGCGCACCGTTTCCCACACAGCGTCCTCGTCAACCTCGGCCTGACGGACCGTCAACACGTCGGGATAACGGGACAAAGCGGAAGCAGACACATCGTCTCGCAGATCGTATCGAGTAGACAATTCACGCAACGCATTAAGATAGCTCTCAGCCAGGCCGTGATCCACCACCACCTCACTACCGGCGGTTTCCAACGCGTGGATCTGCACGAACACGTCCACCTTACCACGGCTGATGCGCTGTTGCAGATGAGTCTTTAGTTTATCGTCCAAAAAGCCGTAACCGCGGGGCAGACGGGAGGAATACTCGTAAAACCGATGATTCACCGATTTTAACTCCACCACCACGGACAGACCATTCAGCACCTCTTGATTACGGCCATAGCCGGTCATACTGCGTACCATAGTTTTCTCCTATCTATTCCACAAGGCAACACTCGCCTATTTTTAGTCACCCTACATTATACCAGTTCCCACCTGCAAAGTCAAGGATATGTAATGATTTTATTTATATAAAAAGAGCAGAACCGGAACCCGGTTCTGCTCTTTTTTACACCAAATTTTTACGCCGCACCTTGTTTTGCAGAGAGAGAATTCTTTGGCGTCTCGCCTCTTCTTCCACAGAATCCAACACGTACGAACCGTCCTCAACCCGAAGTACGGAACCCTCTTTAACGCCTGTGGGTAACAACGACATCGCCACGGAAAGGGAGGTATCCTCCCCCACCAGCACTGCTACGTCGCCCACAATGCGGTCTACTGAATAAACGCCCATCAAAACCACTCCTTTTTCGGTAGCGAAGTAATGGTTTTTCCATCCGAGAGGAACACCATTGTGCCGTACACATCCGCACGGAAGGGCTGAATCTTTAGCTTTTTCAACCGCTCCATCACCTCTTTATGGGGATGACCGTAGTCATTATCCAGGCCACAGGTGATCACCGCATAGTCCGGCGATACCTTTTTGAGGAACGAAAGAGAGTTGCCGGTGCTGCTCCCATGATGACTGAGCTTCAGCACATCCGCTTTCAAATCCGCTCTACTTTGGATCAGCTGACGCTCCACCGCCGTACCGGCGTCCCCGGTCAGCAAAAAGGAAGTCTCTCCAAAAACCAGCTTGGTCACCACCGAGATATCGTTGGTCTCGTCTGTTTCTTGAAGCGGCGCCAAAATCTGCACTTGGGCATCGCCGATTGCATACGAGTTTCCCGGCACTGCTTCTTCTATCGGCACATTACGCCGATCCAGAGCCTCTAACATTTGCTCATAGGTGGCCGTCGTTGGCGTAGCGGACTCCGGCATAAAAGACATCACAAACTTTTTGACCGACACCTTATTCACAATCTTCGCCATAGAACCAATGTGGTCGGCATGGGGGTGGGTGGCGATCACCAAATCCAGCTTTTTGACGCCGTGTTCGGAAAGGTAGCTGAGAATAACATTGGCATCGCCCCGCTCACCGGCATCGATCAACATCGCTTGATCCGCTTGACGCACTAATATACAGTCGGCGTTACCCACGTCGATGAAATGAACCTCCATTGTTCCTTCCACCGTCGCCGGGGCCGGTTTGAACCCGGCCCAGATCAGTACGGTATCCCAACCGACCCACACCTCAATCAACGCCGCGATCAACACAAACGTTCCAAGAACGCTAAAAGCAAAAGTTTTGTGTTTCCGAATAAACTTTTTCATGAGTGATTACTCCTGATCGTTATTAATACTCATTTCGATCCATTCCTGCCGGGAGATCAGTACCTTACGGGGCTTACTGCCTTCACTGGGACCCACGATGCCGCGCTGCTCCATCTGATCGATGATACGGCCGGCGCGAGCATAACCGAGGCGCATCTTACGCTGCAGCATGGAGGTGGAGATACTGCCGGCCTCTACCGCAATCTCGATCGCCTGGGAAAGTGCCTCATCCACTTCGTCACCTGTCTCTTCATCGTCGCGGCCGGCACGTTTACCGCCGGCAGAGGCAGCCTGGCGTTCGATCTCTTCAATCATCTCCTGGTCGTATTCGATGGGCTTGTCGCTATCCTTGAGGAACTCGATCACCCGCTCGATTTCTTTATTAGACACGTAACAACCCTGAATACGCTGAGGCTTGGACTGACCCAACGGCATAAACAGCATATCGCCGTTGCCCAACAGTTTTTCAGCACCGCTACCATCCAAAATGGTACGGCTATCCACGCCGCTGGCAACGGTGAGCGCCAAACGGCTGGGAATATTACCCTTAATCAAGCCGGTGATAACGTCCACCGAGGGACGCTGTGTGGCAATCACCATATGCATACCGGCGGCACGGGCCATCTGCGCCAAACGGCAGATAGAATCCTCCACCTCGTTGCCGGCGGCCATCATCAAGTCAGCCAACTCGTCAATAACGATCAAAATCAACGGCAAGGGCGGGAACTGACCTTCTTTACGAGCAATTTCGTTGTAATCACCAATGTCGCGGGCTTTGCTCTCGGCAAACATCTGGTAACGCTTGAGCATTTCATTCACTGCCCAGCCCAAGGTTGCCGCCGCCTTACGCGGATCGGTCACCACCGGAAGCATCAGATGCGGCACACCGTTATAGACGCCAAACTCGACCTTTTTGGGGTCGATCAAAATCATCTTTACTTCATCCGGACGGGCGCGGAACAACACCGACTGAATCATCGAATTGGTGCACACCGACTTACCGGAACCGGTGGTACCGGCGATCAGCAGGTGGGGCATCTTGGCCAGGTCGGTATACACAGCGCGCCCCTCAATATCCTGACCCAGCGCCACCGTCAGTTTTCCCTTAGCGTTACGGTATTCGGCCGTATCCAGCAGAGAATGCAACCGCACGGTGCGGCGGGACTTATTGGGTACCTCAATACCCACAGCAGCTTTATTCGGAATGGGTGCCTCAATACGCACACCGGTGGTGGCCAAACGCAACGCAATATCGTCGGAGAGACCGGTGATGCGGCTGATTTTCACACCTGCACTGGGCACCAGTTCGTAACGTGTAACCGAGGGACCGCAGGTCACGTCCCCCAACTCCGTATTGATACCAAAATCCTTGAGCGTGTTTACCAACAAAGTACCCACAGCAGCCCGGTCGCCATCCTGCATCCGGGCATCTGCGGCATCGGAGGTGCTATCCAACAAAGATAGCGGCGGATAGCGATAAATACTGGGCTGTTCCATCTCTTCTGCCGCAGCCAGATCCTGCTCCAGTTCCGCCTCGGCTTCCTCGGCGGTCATCATCTCCTCTTCCTCAGGCTCTACCTTGACGTCCAGTTTTTCGTTGAGCGCCTCGTTAGCTCGCTGTAAATCGTCCAGTTTATCCGAAACCAGCGCCTCTTCATCCACGGGGACAGCCTCTGCCAGAGGTTCTTTTTTCTTGCGCCGCTTGGAGGCATAGCCGTCCCCCATCTCCACGTCGATGGCTTTCTTACTATTCTCCCGGCGCTCTGCGGCGCGATCCATCGCACTCTCAATAGATTTCTTCGTCTGGTCTACCGGCTTACGGATGGTGCGCAGAACAGAAGCCACCGTAGTGCCTGTGAGCAGCATCACCAGCACCAACAGCATCAGAATCAGGAAAATCTTGGCTCCCAAGTCGCCAAACAATTTTTCCATCGGCCACCCCAAGAAGGAGCCAAACGCACCGCCACCGGCATACTCTTTACCCATCGCATAGCTTTGCTTGATGCAGGCACCAAACCCAGCGGAAGAAGAATCCAGCATAAACGTATAGATGGTGCTATCCAACAACAACGTGATCAGAGACCCCTGCCACACAC
The DNA here is from genome assembly GCA_015066365.1 of Oscillospiraceae bacterium. GTDB lineage: Bacteria > Bacillota > Clostridia > Oscillospirales > Acutalibacteraceae > UBA5905. Next base: position 204,014 of record SVON01000001.1, read on the forward strand.
GGGCAGAAACCTTGCCGGAATCCTTTTCAAACGCAGTCATAACCGAAAAGAACGCCAACAATGCCGGAATCATATACACGCTGAAGCTAAACGTTCCTAACAGGAAATTATGGATTGCCGTCCAGACATTTTCGCCGGGAATGATGGCAAAGAAAGACACCAAAATCGCCAACGCCATCAATATCAAAGCACTGACCTGGGGGTTTCCTCCCGTGTTTTTGTTTTGCCCTTTTTTAGCGGACGCTTTGCTCCGTGTGCTCGTTTTTTTACTCGTTGCCATTATGTACTTGACCTCCGTTATGTAAATGCCCAATGGGCATTAAGATTGCTGTTCAATGAACTGATAAAGGGTATCCAAGGCTTCCCGCAGAGAACCCAGCCGGTCAATGAGCCCCTCGCGTACCGCGTCAGCTCCATCCAACACCGTTCCTACGTCGGTTGCCATCTCTCCGGTATTCATACAGAGCTCTGAAAAGCGTTGGTTTGACATAGACGAATGGGCGCACACAAACTCCGTAATCCGCTCCTGCATACGGCGAAAATGCGTAAAAGCCTGCGGCACCCCCAACACCAGGCCATTGATGCGCACAGGATGAATGGTCATGGTAGCTGAAGGAACGATAAAAGAGCAATCCGCCGCCACCGCCAAAGGCACCCCAATGGAATGCCCCCCGCCCAGCACCAACGACACAGTGGGTTTTTTCATCCCGGCTATCAGTTCCGCCAGCGCCAAACCAGCTTCAATATCGCCACCCACCGTATTCAGCAGAATGAGTAGACCCTCGATTTCCGTGCTTTCATCCACCGCCACCAGTTGCGGGATCATATGCTCGTATTTGGTGGATTTTGTTTCCGGCGGCAGAACGTAATGTCCCTCGATCTGTCCGACAATCGTCATACAATGAATGCGATGGCTTCCGTTATCGGTGGTAACCGATCCCGTATCCTCCACCGTTTGCATGGTTTGACCGATTTCGGTGGTTTCTTTCTCCTCGGTTTGCTTCTCTTCCCGTTGGTTCATACCAAATCACCTCACCATAGTATGGGGTAACATGGCACAAAATATGTGGGAACAGTCATAGTTATTATACTACAAGATATTGTGCTTTTCAAGTGCTAAAGTAAAGAAAAAGCACAAATATCCATCGGATAGTCGTGCTTTTTCATACAAGTCATATTAAGTTTTACTGCGCATATACTCGTCCATAGCGGCGGCGGCCTTTTTACCGGCGCCCATCGCCAGAATGACGGTAGCCGCACCGGTAACGGCATCACCGCCGGCAAACACGCCCTGACGGCTGGTTGCGCCCCATTCGTCCGCCACAATACCACCCCACCTTTGGGTTTCCAGACCTTCGGTAGTGGACTTAATCAGCGGGTTAGGCGACGTGCCAATTGCCATAATCACCGTATCCGCACGGAGGATAAAATCACTATCTGTTTTTTCCACCGGTCTGCGACGGCCGGACGTATCCGGCTCGCCCAGTTCCATCTCCACGCAACGGATACCGGTCACAAGCCGGTTCTCATCTCCCAAAATCTCCACGGGGTTGGTCAGGAAGCAAAACCGGATTCCCTCCTCCATCGCATGCTCAACCTCTTCAGCACGAGCTGGGAGTTCCTCAGCGGAACGGCGGTATACCACCGACACCTCTTGAGCACCTAAGCGCAGCGCGCAACGGGCCGCGTCCATCGCCACGTTACCGCCGCCCACCACCACCACGCGTTTCCCGCACCGGATGGGCGTTACGCTATTCGGCAGATAGGCTTTCATCAAATTCACGCGGGTCAGAAACTCATTAGCGGAATATACGCCGCCCAAATTCTCTCCCGGTATGTTCATAAACCGCGGTAACCCGGCACCCGTACCAACAAACACCGCGTCAAATCCTTGCTCATCCAGCAGGTCGTCAATCGACAAAACCTTTCCAATGACCATATTGGTCATCACCTTTAAGCCCCGGCTTTTCAGCAAAGCGATTTCCTGCTCCACAATCTTCTTAGGGAGGCGGAATTCCGGGATACCGTACACCAACACACCACCAGGGGTATGCAAGGCCTCAAAAAGGGTTACGTCGCATCCTTTTTTTAGCAATTCTCCGGCACATGCCAAGCCGGCAGGGCCGGATCCAATCACTGCCGCTCTGTGACCGTTTGAAGGCACCGGCTGTGCCGGGTGGATCGGTTGGCTGTTATGCCAGTCCGCCACAAAGCGTTCTAATCGGCCAATGGCTACCGGCTCCCCTTTGACACCGCGCACACAATGCTTTTCGCATTGGTTCTCTTGCGGGCAAACACGGCCGCACACCGCCGGCAAAGAGCTGGCACGCGCTATAACCTCATAGGCACCGGCGAAATCCCCCTCTGCCACCAAACGGATAAAGGCAGGAATATCCACCTGCACCGGACAACCGCCGGTACAAGGTTTGTGTTTACACTGAAGGCAACGTGCTGCCTCCTCCATGGCTTGTTGTGCTGTATACCCTTGGGCTACTTCGCCAAAATCACGGCCACGCTCTAGGGGGTCACGCACCGCCATAGGCGTTTTATTAACATTCAGATTCGGCATTACTGCACCTCCTTTTGAAAGAGGTGGCAGGCTTGCTCATAGGCGTGACGCTCATTCTCTTGATACAAACGGCTTCGTTGCATCACCTCGTCAAAATCCACCTGATGACCGTCAAACTCCGGCCCGTCCACACAAGCAAACTTTACCTGACCGCCAACGGTCAGGCGACAACCGCCGCACATACCGGTGCCATCAATCATAATGGGGTTCATGCTCACCACCGTTTTGATGCCGTATTCTGCGGTCAGAAGACTGACAAACTTCATCATCGGGATCGGACCGATGGCAATCACTTCATCATAGGTTTCGCCGGATTCAATCAATCGGCGCAACGCATCGGTAACCAAGCCCTGCTCACCAAAAGAGCCATCATCCGTCATCGTAATCAGTTTATGGCTGTGGGAGAAAAACTCGTCTTGCAGAATGACCTGCTCACCGCTACGAAAGCCACACACACAATGCACAACAGTTCCCTGCTCATACAGCTTTTTGGCCACCGGCAGAGCAATAGCGCAGCCCACACCGCCTCCAATCACCGCCACCTTCCTCAGTCCGGCGGTATCGGTGGCACGGCCCAGGGGACCCACAAAATCCGTCAGGCACTCCCCTACCTCTTTGTACGAAAGCGCCAAGGTAGTAGCGCCAACCGTCTGGAAAATCACCGTCACCGTGCCGGCGGCGCGGTCATAATCTGCCACCGTCAGCGGGATCCGCTCACCATCCGGAGCTACCCGAAGAATAACAAACTGGCCCGGCTGAGCTTTTGCCGCCACCAAAGGAGCATCAATCGTCATACGAACCACCGAGGCACACAGATTCTCTTTTTTCAGAATCTCAAACAAACCAGTCAACTCTTTTCTGAAACTTACTGATCATCCAACGGCAGCTCATACGCCGGGATGTATTTCTCTAAAAACTCATTAGCCGCCGGCAAATCCATCCCGCGTATAGACTGTTCGGTAGCCTTTCGGGCACTGGCAAACTCCCGATTACCTTGACTGAGTTCTTCAAGGCATTTGATCAGCGCCGAAATCTTATCCGCTGCTTTTACGATCCGCCATTCTGCGGAATCGTCCTCGGATAAGAGAAGCGGGCTATAATCCTCCCGCAGATCCTCCGGCAACATCTCTAACAGCTTGTCGCAGGCAGACCGCTCCACCTGACGATAGGCTTCGCGAATTGCGGGATTATAATACTTGACCGGGGTGGGCATATCGCCGGTAAGGATTTCCGGCACGTCGTGATACACCGCCAACAACACACAACGGTTCACGTCCACGTTGCCTCCGTAATGCCGATTGGTCAACAAAGCCAACGCGTGAGCCACCACTGCAACCTCGTGGGAATGCTCGCAGATGTTCTCCGAACGGGTATTCCGCATCAACGCCCAACGGCGAATATTTTTCATTCGGGACAGCATGGCGAAGAAAGAAAAAGACATAGAATGCACCTCCGCGTTTCTTTTACGCTTACTAAGAACAACAGTTTACCAGTTTTAGAAACAAAAAGCAACCAAAAGCGCAAGGAATTTTAAGATTTTTTTTGGAATTTTCGGGAATCGATTGCTTTTTGCCAGACAGGCAGATATAATGTAATGTGATATATTGTTTTTGAGGTCGAAATTATGCTAATTGCCTTCCATACACTCGGATGTAAAGTGAATCAATACGAAACCCAAGCTATGCGCCGTATTTTGGAACAAGCCGGCTATCAAACGGCAGAATTCGGCAACACCGAGGCTCTGCCGGACGTGCTGGTAATCAATTCCTGTACCGTCACCGGGGAAAGCGATCGAAAGCTGCGGCAATTTCTGCGGCGCTGTCGCCGTCAAGTGCCGGAAGGCATCTTGGTACTGACCGGCTGTATGCCCCAAGCCTACCCCGAAAAAGCCGCCGCTCTGGAAGAGGCGGACCTTGTGCTGGGTAATGCGGCACGCCGAGACATTCTTCCCCGTTTGGAGCAATACTTGGCTAACCGTCAGCGCGTTGTGGACATTTCTCAACACGAGAAAATCTACGAACCGCTGGATATTGATGAGTTTCAGGGACGCACCCGGGCTTTTATCAAAATCCAAGACGGATGCAACCGTTTTTGTACCTATTGCATCATCCCCTATGCCCGGGGGCGAGTACGCTCCCGCCGTCCGGAGGATATCACCGCCGAGCTGGAACGTTTGGCGGCAAAAGGCTATAAAGAGGTGGTGTTGGTTGGGATCAACCTTACCGCTTACGGACAGGATAATGGGCTAACCATCGCCGATGCGGTGGACGCGGCCTGCCGGGTAGAGGGAATTGAGCGAGTACGCCTAGGATCGCTGGAGCCGGACTTTATCACCGATGAGACCATTGCGCGGATGAAAGCACAGCCCAAGTTGTGCCCTCAATTCCATCTGGCCTTACAAAGCGGCTGCGATGCCACGCTGAAGCGAATGAACCGTCACTACACGACTGCGGAATATGCGGATTTGTGCCGGCGTTTACGGCAGCACTTCCCCGGTTGTGCCCTCACCACCGACGTAATGGTGGGCTTTCCGGGAGAGACGCAGGAAGAATTTGAGGCGTCCTGCCGTTTCGTAGAAGAAATGGCCTTCTCCCGCGTGCACGTATTCGCCTATTCCCGACGTCCCGGTACCATTGCCGACCGTTTGCCCGGGCAGGTGGATACTGCAGAAAAGGCACGACGCAGCAAACAGATGATCGCCGTCTGCCGACAGACGGCAGAAACTTATGCCGAACGTTATATCGGAACCACCGTTCCGATCCTATTGGAGACCCCCTATCCCGATGGGAGTATCGACGGACATACCGACACCTATCAGACGGTGCGGGTTAAATCCGACCGCCCCAGCGGTTCTATCGTCAATGTTAAGATTTTAAGCCGTAAAGGCGATGAACTTTACGGAGAAGAAACCCTGTGATTTCAAGGCTTACCCGAAAGGAGGCGCAAAATAATGCCTTATTATTACAAAAAGCAAAAGCGGTGGGATGGCCGCAAAGCAACCCAGTACGGTCTTGCTATTTTGGTACTGCTCATCGGTATTGTGATCCTCTTTTCCTGGTTATTTATCCGCTATCAAATGGGGAGCGCCCCCGACACCAACGAACAAGCCCCTCCCACCACGGTACAGCAAGAAACTCCCACCGAAATCGGTCGCTGTTTGCTGATTTTTGATTTTGATGGTGTAGAACGGTTCGTGCTGGTGCAAACCGACCCCGCCCACCATCGCATTACAGCCGTTCCCGTTGCCTCCACCATCGCCGATCACGACGGGTGTACTCTCGCTCAAGCCTTACACCGGCATGGTGCGCTGTCCGTGACCAACACGATCTCAAAAACACTAGACCTGCCGACGCAGCACTATATCTCCTTTACCCCAAAGGGGGTTGAGGATCTGGTAAACCATCTAGATGAGGGCATTCTATTCCAAGTGCCGGAAAAAGTGACTTATACCGACGAAAACGGGGCAAACATCGTCCTATCCGCCGGTGAACATCGCCTTTCTGCCGGACAGGTACGCACTCTGTTGGCATACACAGGTTGGAATAAAGCCGTTAATCGCAGTTATTTGGCGGCAGATCTGGTAACCGCGACACTCAACCAGTATTTATCGGAAAATCGTTCTTTGGAAGCACAGTTTTCCATCATTTTCAACGCCAGCACTACCGACCTACGCAACGATAACTTTATCTCCTACAGATCCGCTCTTGCGTTGCTGGCGCAAAACAACCACGGAACCGTCTGTCAACGGGTTAACCTGCCCGGCACCAAAGCAAACGGCTTCTTCTCCCCCGATTTGGAGCGTTTTCGCAAAGAAAGCGGATTATACTAACCGCTTAGAAAGGAGCAATCTATGCACAAACGCCTACTCACCTTTGCCTTATCCATTAGTTTGCTCCTGTTGAGCGGTTGCTCGTTCTTTCTTCCCCTTGAGATGGAACAAACGGAGGCCAACAGGATTGACCCCAAAAAATACATAGAAGAGTTTCAAGACAAGTGGCAATACCGCACCCTCACCGATGACGGAAAAGAGCTGTACGGTATGCTCTACACAGCGGTGAAAGATGCCGAAGAGCAAAACGCCACCGTATCTTATACCAACGAGCAGGGCAAAAAAGAGCAACACCCCGGCGTGCGCATCACCTTTCCAGACACTGTCTTGACCGCCGAGCAATTCTCCGCTCTTTTCGAATCCTTTTTCCGAGATAATCCTCAGTTTTTCTATGTCAGCAGAACCTATCATTTAGAGGGACAGAGCATTAAAACTGAAAGCGAGCCCTATTACGACACCCTACTAATAGAATTCTCTTTACCGTTAAATCAACGCACAGACGCCATCCGGCAACTGGAAGCCACGGTCGCCTCCCTTATAAATGGCTGCCCTACCACCGATGACGATTACGAAAAAGAATTGTATCTTCACGACCGCTTGATCGAGCGGTGCGTGTACGATAAAGCAGCCTTAAACGATACCTCCACAGAAAGCGATTCTGTCTATACCGCCTACGGTGCGCTGGTAGAAGGCAAAGCGGTGTGTGAGGGATACGCAAAGGCAATGCAGCTTTTGCTGACTCAGGTACGGATCTCCGCCACGGTGGTTACCGGTCACTCTCTGGACACCAACGAAGCCCATATGTGGAATCTGGTGCGGATCAACGGAAGCGACTATTACCTTGACCCCACCTGGAACGATAACGAAAACTGTGTGCAACATACCTATTTTAATCTTACTACGGAAATGCTTCTTTCCAGTCATCAGTTGGACCCCAATCAGTCTGCCGTTACCCTGTGCACCGCTACGGAGGAGAACTATTTTTTCAAAATCGGTGCTTATATCGACACCTATGACCGTCAGGAGATTGCCCGCGTCGTAGCAAAACAACTCCGGACAGGTTCTCAAGTTGTTCAGATGAAATTCGCTCCCGGTAAATACACCAACGGGCAGTTATTCCTTAGAAATCGCTCCCTTCTGGAGAAAGCGGTCAACGCCTATTTGGCCGACACAAACCTTTCTTTGTGGGATTATCAGCTTTGGTCGGAGGAAGAACAGTTGGTACTAACCTTGGTAAAGAAATCATAAAAAAAGACTGCAACGCGGCGCGTTGCAGTCTTTTTATTTATGAAATCTCTTTTGTTTTTTCGGTTTCTTTAGTAATCTTCACGGTGATATCCACACCGCTCTTCGGATTAGCGGCATCGTTGCTGTAACACACCCAGACCTTGTCATTATTCGTCACCAGTTGGAAAACGACCGTCTGAGCACCCTCCGTCTTGCCGGTCAGATCGGCTTTCAGGATCAAATCCTCCGGCTTAATCTTTTTCAGTGCATCGGTGGGACCGCACAACACGATATTGGTCAGCTTGTCCGACATAAAACTACAAGTATAACCCTCAGGCAGATTGGTCACCTTAAAATTCTCTTTGGACAAGGCAATGCTCTTAAAGGTTTTTGTTGTTACTTTGCCCAGGTTGAGTGAAACCTTCAACGTTTCAACGTCGTTATCCAACCGTACACCGTTGATCACTTCGGTGCCACCGGCAATTCTTACACCGTCTTCGCCCCCCTCTTGCACGCGGGTCAAAACCACTTCCCGCGTCAGTTTATCCGGGGTCAGCAAATCAAAATCAAAGTGCAACTGATTATTGATTTCGGCAAGCACCTTTTCGTATTTATTGGGCAAACACCAGAACTCAAACGCTGACGGTTTCAACGTATACATACTCAAATCATCGGAAACATATCCCTTGGGATTGTTTAGCATTTCCGGCTTGATCTGGCCCTCATCAATCTGCACCTTATAGCGGTTCAAAATCGGCACGTTAACCTTTACCTTATTTTCGATAATGGTCAAAAACTCAATAGACTCTACCGGCTTATCGTTTTTATCATAAGCGACCAATTCCGCCTCAAAGGTGGCCTGTTCAGACAGCACCGCCTTGTCCGGAATGGTTGCCACAACCCGCGCGATATTCTTCACAGCGGATTTGGGCCCCTTGACCTTGATCTTGTTATCTTCCACACTGCTGTCGTTAAACACCGGAATATAGGGCTGATGCTTTTGCGGGTCGGACATCGTCAGGTTGCTGATGTCTACCGAGACGTCAAACGCCTTCTCGTCAAATTCGTCGCATACCACCGTAACGGTATCGTCCCCCACGATCTTAACGTCATAGTCACCGGAGGAAACCACGCGATACCGCAGATTATACTGCCCTGCCTTGGTAATACCGCTGGTATCCACCGCGATCTGAATATCCTGCGGGGACAAACGACCAATCTCGCCTCGGGTGCCGTTGACCTTAACGGTGGCCGTTTCCTTGTTCACTTTTACAATGTACAAATCATACGTGCCTGCAATATCCTCGGCCAGCGATACCGGGATCGGAACACCGGATATGGTGCGATCCTCGATGTTGCCGGGGCCATACACCACCAACGCCCAGATCACCACAGCGCTGATAAGCGAAACCAACATCATCAGTTTGTCGTTGCGGAGGAGTCGGCTGATGGATAATTTTTGTCTCATTGCTGCTCCTCCTTACGCTGTTTTTTGTTCTTTTTGTTTTTGTTCAGACGACGCATCATGGCCAAGGGGAAACTTATATTCTTCTCCACAGGCCGACTCTGCGTATTCCACAGCATCCGGTCCGCTAAGGTCTTAGCCAACGTTTCGGTCGTAAAGTTTCTTTGTAATTCGCCACCCTCAGCCACCGAAATCATACCGGTTTCCTCGGACAGAATCACCACAACCGCATCCGAGTTCTCGCTCATACCCACACCGGCACGGTGACGGGTACCCAGAGCCCGGCTGATCTGAAGATTGTCGCTCAACGGCAAAATACACGCCGCAGCATACACCTTGCCATCCCGGAGAATCATTGCGCCATCGTGTAACGGAGATTTATCAAAGAATACCGTAGAAATCAACGCCTCAGAGGGGTCTGCTTCAATGATGGTGCCGGAACGAACAATCTCGCCCAGGCGGGTATCGCGCTCCAAAACGATCAAGGCACCCATCTTTTGCTTTTGCAGATTTTCCAGAGCGCCGCAGGTAGCCTTAATAGCCTTATTCCACCGGTCGATGGAAGAGGCGTTATCTGCCGTGCCAAGCCCCATAAACAAGCGGTTGATGCCACGCCGGGACTGACCGGCCTGCTCCAATGCACGCCGCACCTCCGGCTGAAACACCACGATAATGAGCAACAGACCGTTGTCAAACACCGCCTTCAACAGGAACAGTACCGTAGTCAGATTCAAAAGCAGCGCCAGCACGTACAACAGCACCAACACCAAAATGCCGCGAATAAACTGCTCAGCCCGGGAATCCCGCACCAATCGAATGATAAAATACACAAACAACGCCACCAGCAGAATATCCAGCGTGTCGGTTATCCAATTATAGGTCGTGAAAAAGCCGGCAATCTCTTGCCATACCGTTTGAAAAAAAGCGGTCATTCTTTCATCCTCCCAACGCAAACAGCTCCCGTCTGCGTATGTTTCACAACAAGGATTTTCTCCCAAGCACTTATTTCTGGGTACAAAAATCCATATTTAATACTATTATATCATAATTTTTCATTAGTGCAACGATTTTTCAGCAATTTGCAAAAAAAGTTTGCTGATTTGTTCTGCCTCGGATTCGGTGGTAAACGCAGACGGAGCCAACCGCACCGTGCCTTGATTTAGGGTGTCGAAACGACGATGCGCCCACGGGGCACAATGCAACCCGGCCCGTACCGCTACGTGGTGCGCATCCAGCATCTGCCCCACCTGTTCGCTGGGGATCTCCCCCACGTTCAGAGAAAGCACCGGTGCGGTCACCTCCACATCGGGCCGAGCTCCATAGAGACGGATCACCGGATGTCCATACAAGCGGTCATACACTTGCTGTAAACAGCGTATTTCGTGCCGGTAAATTCGTTGCCGCTCTTTCTTCTTCACGAAAGAAAGCCCGGCACGCAGCCCGATGATCCCCGGCACGTTTGGCGTACCGCTTTCTAAACGATCCGGTAAATCTTGCGGTTGTTCCGGTTGCAGAGAATAACTACCGGTTCCGCCTTGCAGCAAAGATGGCACCTTGTCCCTCTCCCGGCACAAAAGCAAGCCCGTACCCATAGGGGCATATAATCCTTTATGGGAGGCCACGCAAAGATAGTCCACGTGGTCTGCCTTCATATCAATGGGCAACACACCTGCCGTTTGCGCCGCATCCACGCAGAACAGCAAGCCGTGGTCGTGCGCCAATTTGCCCAGTTTCCGTATCGGTAAGGTTACCCCAAACACGTTGGATGCGTGGGTGCACAAAATCATACGCGTATCCGGACGGATCAACCGGCGAAACCGCTCCACCAGTTCCTGATCATTCGGACACCAGGACGCCGTATCCCACCGGGGAGCACCAGGCAACGCCCATAATGGCCGCACCACCGCATTGTGCTCCAAATCCGAAACGATCACCCGTCCGCCCTGCCCCAAAATGCCTTGAATAACCGTATTCAAAGCCGCAGTACAGTTGGGCGTGAAAATCACTCCGGCGGGATTATCAAGGCCAAAGAATTCAGCCACCTCCTGCCGGCAAGCATATACCTCTTCTGCGGTAGCCATCGCCATTCGGTGTCCTGCCCGCCCCGGATTAGCTCCATAGCGACGCAAAGCCTGTCCCACCGCCAAAGCTACCTCCGGTGGTTTTGGCCAAGTGGTGGCCGCATTATCCCAATACATATTCTACACCTCCTCATATCGCTTCGCTAATTCGGATGACCCGTACCCCCGCTTTACGCAGAATTTCCTCTGCCCGCCCAGGTGTTTCGGTCACCAACAGATGATAGCCACAGCCATCGGTTTCTGCCGGACGAGTAGACCGATGCAAATACGCGCGTATCCCACGCTCTTCCAGCAGACGTTTCCCGCGCATCGCATTAGTGATCGAACCCACGTGAATATAATAATTTGCCATTCTTCTCCCTCCCATCCGGCACTCTACTACCATTCTATGCACCGACAGCATCAAGGTAACAAAAACCATCTTGACGAACCGGCAAATATGGGGTATCATATCAACAGAAAGAAACGCTTGCGCACGGCGCACGCTTTTAGAAAAGGAGAGGATACTATGTCTGAAGAATACGGCAACAGCTTGGTGTCGGTGCTGGACGACGAGGGAAACGAGCATCAGTTTGAACTGCTTGATGCGATTGAAACCGACGAGGGTCGCTACGTAGCCCTGCTACCCGTTTACACCGAGGCCGAATTGGCTCTGGAGGACGATGGCGAGTTGGTCATTCTGGAAGTGGTCAACGACGAGGGCGACGACCTGTTGGTCCCCATCGAGGACGACGAGGTGTTCGCCAATATCGCAGAGATCTTTGAGGAGCGTCTGGAGGATCTCTACGAGATCAACGAGTTGGACGAGCCGGAGACCCTGTCCTAATTTGGTTATTTCCTGCGGTGCACGTGGACTGCTGTTCATAACCCTACTACATTTTGATTATGGGAATTCAGCTCCGTCGCCGGAGTGCAGACCTCCCCGCGAGACGGGATGTAGGGAGCCGGAAAGGGACGGGCCTTACCCACCTGCTTGGATTAGTAGCAGGTTATCCCAACAGCAATACGACACGGCGGGAGCCTATAAACAACAAAACACCCGATACCGGTTGGTATCGGGTGCTTTTTATTTATGATATTTACCGCCGGATACAATCTGGAAGGCGCGGTATACCTGTTCCAGCACCATCACACGGGCAAGCTGATGAGGAAAAGTCATAGGCGACATCGACAAGCGCAAAGCGGCACGGGATTTTACCGCTTCCGACAAGCCCCAAGAACCGCCGATGATCAAAGTGATGTGGCTTACCCCTTCCACCGCCATCTTTTGCATACGAGCCGCCAAAGCGGGAGAATCCAGTTCCTTGCCCTCGATGCACAAAGGGATAACCGCGCTATCCTTGGGAATCTGTTCCAACAGCCGTTTGCCCTCTGCCTCGATGGTGGCGGCAATCTGTGCCGACGAAGGGTTATCCGGCAAACGCTCTTCCGCTACCTCGACCAAACGAAACTTACAGAAAGCCCCCAACCGTTTTTCATACTCGGCACAGGCGTCCCGCCAATAGGCCTCTTTCAGTTTGCCAACGCACAACAAGGTTATGTTTCGCATACGTCCCCTCCGTTAAAAATATAAAACCGGGCTGTCCCCCACCGTTTTGGCCACCGACAGCAGATAATCCCGTCCCTGGGTGGCTCCATAGGCACGCAGAGCGCTTTCGGCACAATTCTGCGCTATCGCTGGGGTGTTGTTATGTTCGCTCAGATGAGCCAGCACCATCCGCGTGGCACCCGCTTCCAACAAATCCGGCAACACGGCGGCGCAATCCTGATTAGAAAGATGCCCGCCCTGACCCCGGATGCGTTGTTTGAGCCAATAAGGATACCCGCCGTTCATCAGCATATCCGGGTCGTGATTGGACTCAATGTGCACAAACTGACACCCCAGAATCGTATCCATCACCGCCTGAGGCATATAGCCAAGGTCGGTGGTCATCGCCAGAGAACGACCGTCGTCGCTGTCAATCCGGTAGCCATAACATTGTCGGCTGTCGTGAGGCGTATCAAAGGGGGTGATCTGCAACCCCGCCACCGCTAACCGCTGTCCTTTGGGCAGCAAGAACAGCCTTTGCTCCGGATTTATGTTGTTCTGCTCGGCTAGAGCATCCAACGTTCCCTCCGATGCTATCACCGGCCAACCGTACTGCTTACACAACACCCGTAAACCGGCCACGTGATCACTGTGCTCGTGGGTGAGCAACACGGCACGGATACTTTGTGGGTCAATTTCCCGCTCTTTAAGGGCGTTGCTAATGCGCCGGGCCGACACACCTACGTCGATCAGCAAGCCGCCGGAAGCCGTACCCACATAGGTGCAATTTCCGGAGCTGCCACTGAACAGCGAACAATAACGTAACATAGTATCTCTCCAAAGAAAGCGCCGCACACCGCCATCCGGCAGGTCTGCGGCGCTTTGTATTATTCTTCGTCCGGTACCTCTATCATCGTGATATCGGCCCCCAAACGGGTCAGTTTCTCAATAATATTCTCGTAACCACGCTCAATGTAGCGGATATTGCCAATCTCGGTGGTTCCCTCTGCCGCCAAGCCGGCAATCACCATCGCCGCACCGGCACGCAGATCCATCGACATCACCGAAGCCGCCTTGAGTTGCGGTACGCCGGTGATGGTGGCCGTACTGCCACGTACCTCAATGTTTGCCCCCATCCGAAGAAGCTCCTCGGTGTAACGGAAGCGGTTCTCCCAGATGCCCTCGGCAATGTGGCTGACGCCCTCAGCAGTACACAGCACCACAGCAATCTGAGGTTGCATATCGGTGGGGAATCCGGGATGAGGCATCGTTTTAATATTACAGTGCTGCAGAGGTCCATTGCAACGCACCCGCACCGCATCGTCCATCTCCTCGACCCAAGCGCCCATTTCCACCAGCTTGGCGGAAATAGACTCCAGGTGCTTGGGGATCACGTTGCGGATAAGCACATCGCCCCGGGTCGCCACCGCCGCCGCCATATAGGTGCCGGCTTCGATCTGATCCGGAATAATGGAGTAGGTGGCGCTATGCAGATACTGAGTACCGCGGATTTTAATCACGTCGGTACCGGCACCGCGGATATCCGCGCCCATCGTATTTAAAAAGTTGGCCAGGTCAACGATGTGAGGTTCTTTGGCGGCGTTCTCGATAACCGTCATACCCATCGCCTTAACCGCCGCCAGCATAATGTTGACCGTAGCCCCCACGCTGACGGTGTCCAGATAGATGGAGTTACCCATCAACTGGTCGCACTCCACCTCAATGAACCCATCCTCTTGGGGGGTTACCTCCGCACCCAAAGCGCGGAAGCCTTTGAGATGCAGATCCATCGGACGCTCACCAAACCAGCAGCCACCGGGCATCGGTACGCGGGCACTACCCCGCTTGCCCAGCAGAGCGCCGATGAAATAATAGGAAGCACGCATATTCCGTGCCAACTCGTCGTCCACCGAACAGGTATTGACAGTGGTGGGATCGATCTCCACCGTATGATCGTCAATGCGGGTCACCTGAGCGCCCAAAGACTCTAACAACAGCAACGACGTAGTCACGTCCTTGATGATCGGAATATTCTCAATTCGGCAGGGCTCGTCCGCCAGCAACGCCGCAGGCAGAATGGCCACCACTGCATTTTTCGCGCCACTGATGTCCACCGCACCGGACAACGGAATACCGCCGTTAATCTTGTATTTTCTCACGATATAACACCCCTTGTTCGCATCATTGACAAGCAAATGGGTTGGAAAACTCAACACAAAGCCGAAGTATATAACTTCCTCAAGGTATTATACCACACTTATATAGAAAAGTAAATACAAGATTTGAAAATTCTACGGTTAAATTAGCCGTCGTAACGCAACGCTTCTACCGGTCGTAATCCTGCCGCCTGGTAGGCTGGGTAAGCACCGAATACGGTGCCTAACAAAAGGGTTAATAGCACCACCCCTACCAACTGCACAACAGAGAACAACGGCGTCATCCCCATCACCGCACAACCAATTATAACCGCACTGCCCCCCAGCACAAGACCGAGCAGAGCGCCAAACAAGCTCATCAAAAACGCCCCAGCTAAAAACTCTGCCATAATCCGTTTTCGGGTGGCTCCAATAGCCTTTTTGATGCCTATTTCTCGGGTACGCTCGTTGACCGAGGACAGCATTACCGTCAGGATACCAAAACCAGAAACCAATAGAGAAACCCCGCCGATAGCGGTAAGAGCCAACGTGACCACATCCAGCATCGACCCTAACCGTTCCCGTTGTGAGGCGAGATTTTCGGTGGTCAGATTTTCCATAGGCTCCCCGGAACGCAACAGCACGCCCCGTATCCGCTGCTCTACCGTATCCGAAGCAGCAGGGTCGCTGAGACGCACCGCAATCTGGTCAAAGGCGGTATCCCCCGTTACCCGCTGTTGGACAGTATACGGCAGATACACCATATAAGGGATCAGCGCCGTCACATTCTGAAGCAAACTGCTCCCTGTGGCTGACACCCCCACCACCGTCAGTTCTTGCGATCCGGTTTCATAAACCACCGTAAAAGTGCGCCCCACCACATTGGTGTACCCATACACGTCCCGCGCCATCGCCTCATCCACCACGCACACCGGCTGCTCATCCAATACATCTCCCGGTGTCAGCATCCGTCCATGCAACAGCTCCAGAGAAATCACCTGTTCAGCCCCAGAATCGATCCCGCACGCCACCACAGAATGAGTCTTACCCTCCTCCGTTACCGCTGCAAACTCCAACGATAGCGGCATCGCCAACCGCACCGAAGGCAACGCGCGCACAAGGGTTAAGGCGCGGTCGTTGAGACCGGTGGTACAGCTAATGGACAGCCCGTCAATACCCATCGTTTCCAGTTCATGATTGACCGCCTCCGTGCCGATACGGCTGATGCTGAGTATGAGCACCACCATCGCGGTACCGATGCCGATGCTACTGACCGTCAGAAGCGTGCGCAATCGCCTGCGCCAAAGGGCAATCCACGCGCTGTGCCACACACCCCTCAAGATGCCGCCTCCTCCACCGCCATACCGCTCTGATGGATTTTATCAGGATTGTTGATCACCGTCTGACCCACCAAAGACCGGTCAGCCAGCAACACTCCGTCCTTTACCTGCGCCGCTACCTCAACCGCCTGCCGAACGGCACACCCCTCCTTCAGCAAATACACGTACCGGCCTTTTTCGTCGCTGAGCACCGCTTCGTGTGGTACCAGCACACCGGATTCATTCACCTTTGTTACCACGGTTGCCCGCGCGGTCAGTCCCAAACGCAGAGAGTCATCCCGCTGTCCTTCGTCCAAGGTAACCACCCCTTCTACCATAATACCGGCACTGGTGTCTGTCCGAGCCGCTGAGGAAATCTCCGTCAAAGTACCGTAATACATCGAACGGGAAAAGCCCTCTCCGGTCAACCGCACCGGCATCCCCTGTTTGATCACTTGCAGATCCTTTTCCCGCAGACACAGGCGCACCTGCAAATCCCGCTCCAAAGCCAATAAAACACACGGTGTCCCCGCCTCGGTGGGAGCTCCCGCCAAAGCATTGACCGCCACCACCACACCGGACTCCGGGGCGGTAATCTCCTCCGCCATAGCCGCCAGGTACATCCGGGTCACATCGTTCCCTGCTGTTTCAAAGGTAGCCCGCTTATCGATCACCGCCAGCACCTCCCCCTTTTTCACCCGGGAGCCTTCCTTGACGTTTACCTCCTTCACGATACAGGGCACCGGCAAAAACACCCCCGTCGCCTTAGCAGATTCCACCACACCGGTACAGACCACCGTCTGTTCAACCCGCTCCGCTTTCAGAACGGTCGTGTTCACCTGCACCGGCTCCGTCCCGTTTCCCAAAAGCCATACGCCAAGAGCCACCGCCCCAGCCAAAAATACCAACATCCATCGTTTTTTCATGGTCGTCACCTCACAATAATTCTGTTCTATTGTGCGGTATGTACAGCAAAATATGTGTACTTTTCTCGTTCGCCTGTTGGTGGGTTTTGGCAAAAAGAAAAGACCGCGTAAAGCGGTCTTTATCTTAAACGAATTTGGTTTTCTTAATATCCACCACATCCTCGGTGCGGGTCAGCAGAGCCAACACCTCTTCCGGGGTGGTGGCCACCGAAATCAGCGACATACTTGCCTGCTGCATAAATTTCTCATCCACCGTATAGCGAAGCATCTCCAGCAGTCGATCATAGTAGCCACCAATATTGAAGATGACAATAGGTTTTTGATGTCGTCCCAGCTGTTTGAGCGTATACATCTCAAAAAACTCCTCATAGGTGCCGATGCCGCCGGGAGTCACCACAAAAGCATCGGAACGCTCATCCATAATCTGCTTGCGTTCCCGCATGGTTTCGGTGTACACCATCTCGTCACAGTGTTCATATATAATGCCATCCACCTTGAGAAAGGAGGGCACTACGCCCACAACCTTGCCGCCGCCCCGGGTCATTCCACGAGCCACAGCCCCCATCAAGCCGGACCCGCCGGCACCGTAGACCAGGGCGTGACCGGCTGTTGCCAACGCCTCGCCCAACGCCTCGGTGGCGGTGATATATGCCGTATTAATTTGGGTGCTTGAGGCACCATATACACAGACGTTCATTCTGCATCCTCCGTTCTAATTTGCAACTCAGCGGCCATCGCAAGCATCCGCTCCGGCTCCACCTTGCATACCCGGCGGTCGTAGCTATACAAGCCGTTGGTTTCATCCTCTACGTCCGATAACTGAGTATAAATGGCACCGCACAAGCCTTTCTTTACCGCCGGAATTATCTCCTGACGATAGAGTGCTTCGACCCCATCCATAAAGGCTTCGGCACTCTTATATTTGCGATAACCATAGGTCTTCTCCGTGTTGAAAATATGCCCCTCCGGTTTATAGGAATACCCGCCAAACTCGGTCAAAAACACAGGCTTATCCGCCCGATGATGACGATAGCGCTTAAAATACACGTGCTCGCTGACCACGTCGCTTTGGCCGCCTTTGAACCAGCCGGAGGCGGTGTCAATGAATCGAGCGGGGTCTAACAGCCTCAGGTGACAATACATCCGGTCGCTGTCAAACTGTCCCCATCCCTCGTTAAAGATGGTCCACCCGACAATGCTGGGGTGACGCTGTAACCGGGTGACGGTCTGTTCCATTCCCTCAAAAAAAGCCTCGCGGGTAACAGCGTTCCTGTGCAGACGCTTGTCTGACCGCTTTTTGAGACCGATGGTGGGCAGGGCGGTATCACGAATAAACGAGTAATCCCCATTGTTCACCATATCCTGCCATACCAGCATACCAAGCCGGTCACAATCATAGTAGAATTGCTCTGCTTCCACCTTAATATGCTTACGCAAGGTATTAAAGCCCAATTCCTGCATCTTGCGAATATCCCTCTCGTAGCAAGTGGGCAGAGGCGGCGTAAACAAGCCGTCACTCCAATAGCCTTGATCCAGCACACCGTGGAAAAACACCGGTTTGCCATTGAGACACATCCGTGGGATGCCGTCAACGTGGCGCACATCCAGGGTGCGCACCGCAAAATAGGACTCCACGCGGTCGTGGGCGGTTTCCAAAGTATATTCGTAAAGATAGGGATCCTCCGGGCACCACAGGCGCGGCTCCGGCAAGGCGACCTCGGCTACACCCTCTTGCAACGGTACCATAACCACGCCACCGGGAGTCTTGACCGTCACCACACCTTCCGATACACCATCGGCGTAAAGGCTGACCTTTTCTTGCTCGGTGATCGCTGTCAAACATCGGACGTATTCTTCCGGCACGCTCTCCAGCCACACTGTCTGCCAGATTCCGGACACAGGGGTATACCACATACCGCCCCGCTTATGACATTGTTTTCCGTAAGGCAAAGTGGTGTCCGGCAGACGGTCCACCACCTGCACGTCCAACACGTTGTTATCTTGCAAATATTCTGTAATATCGAAAGAGAATGGGTCATACCCACCGGTGTGCTGACCCACCATCCGACCGTTCACATACACGGTCGCGATTTGGTCTGCCGCACCGATGTGCAACAGCACCCGGTCCTTTCTAAATCCGCACGGCAGGGAAAATTCCCGTCGGTACCATAAGCGGCGATCGGAAGAAAACACCTCTCCTACCCCGGACAGCAAGCTCTCCGGGCAATAAGGTACACGGATGGTGCGGTCGTGCCGCTCCGGAACACTGTCGCTATCATTGACCGTAAACGCCCACCAACCATTAAGATTCAAAAAAGAGTCCCGCCGCAACGTGGGCCGAGGATAGGCATCCCACGGGATGACCGCAGGGTCGGCAGCCAACCGTTCCCCGGAGGGAGTATAGAGTTTTTCATAGCGGGTGGTTTTCAACGGTTTCTACCTCCTTTTTGAAGCGGGCTCGGTTATTTCTCTTATATTACCACAATCCAACGTCTTTTACAAGGAAATACGCTCATCGTCAGGATTCTTTTTGTCGTTTTTCACGATACCGCCAATGGGCGAATGCGTAGAGGTCGTTCAATAAAAACACCAAAAAGCAACCGATCATTGGTGTAAAGGAAACATCCTTTACAGATGCAAGAACCCAGAGAATCACTAGAATTATATCGTTGGCTGCAAAAGCAAGCGCATACCACGTGCTGCGATAATAGGTTAAATACGCTGCCATAAAACTGGTGGTAATGGATAAGATGCTGAAAAACAAATTGGGTGTATCCAACCACCAAAGCGCCATCCCCAACACCGCCGTTACAACCAGACTTTCGATAACCATATTCCGTTTCTGCCCCGCCGTCAGCCGATGAATCTCCACCTCCGCCTGATTCCCGCGATAAGGATGGCGCAACCAGCTGACTACCGCCATGAGAGCCATCGGCAGTGTCATACCGACATAGGTGATCACCTCACCATAATACCGGAACTGCCAAGAGGTGATGCCGTATAGCACGCTGAACACCGCCGTCAGCACCTGTCCCCACACATCGCCCCTGGCCATCAGCACCAGCGCAAAAGCGCCCACCGTCACTCCGGAGGCGGTAGACCAGGTCACCGCCGGGGTTGCCAGGCTACAGCCGATTACTATGGTCAGCGATACGCTCAACACCAGCCAGTCTTTCCTACTAAATCCTTTGAATGGATTTCTCCACACAGTTCATCACTCCAAAAAATAAGCACCCACACATCTCTCTTCTAAGACCTAACGAGAGATGAATGGGTGCTGATACTCAAGCACCGCCTACCCGGTGGCAGGCATTATTTGTGAGCCTTGCAAAAGACCTCCACGTACCGATCAATGGCCTCTTCCATAACCTTGACGGCGTTGGCGCGAGGGGTTACCTCGTCCACCGCGGTGGCTTTGTTCTCCAGGTTTTTATACACCGTGAAGAAGTGGCGCATCTCGTCAAAGATATGACGAGGCAGGTCGGTAATATCCCGGTACATATTGTAGTTGGGATCGTTGAACGGAATGGCTACGATCTTTTCATCGTTGTGTCCGCTGTCAATCATATTGATGACACCGATGGGATAGGCCCGCACACAGCACATAGGCTCTAACGGCTCTGCACACAGAAGCAGCACGTCCAACGGATCGCCATCATCACCATACGTGCGCGGAATAAACCCGTAGTTGGCGGGATAATGGGTAGAGGTATACAGAATTCGGTCCAACAAAATCAGGCCGGTTTCTTTATCCAGCTCATACTTTTTCTTGCTCCCCTTGGGGATCTCGATGACGCAAATAAAATCCTCCGGCTGAATACGAGAAGGATCAATATCATGCCAAATGTTTCCCATAGAAACCGCTCCTTTGCTTTGGTTTTCCTTAGTTTATCACATTTTTGGGCTGCTGTCAAAGATTATTCCTTAACAAATCCCGGGCCAAAGGCCATGGGTAATAAATCCCCCAACGTGCACTTGATAAATTCTGTCTCGCTCTGCACCAACAAAATGGGAAAATCAGGGGCACAAAACTCCGCCAACACTTGACGACATAGGCCGCAAGGCGGCGTAGCCGGGTCGATACACGCTCCTTTTCCGCCCACGATTGCCAGCATAGAAAAATCGCGTTCTCCCTCACTGACCGCTTTTACCACAGCGGTGCGCTCTGCACAAATGGTGGGCGAAAAGGCGGCGTTTTCCACGTTGCAGCCGGTATACACCTTGCCGGTAGCCGTCAACAGCGCCGCCCCCACGCAAAACCCGGAATAAGGAGCATAGGCACGCTTTTTGGCTTCCATCGCTTTACAACACAGTTCCAGTTCGGTCATGATTGTCACTCCTTTACCACCATTGACAGAAAGCTCTCCCCCGCCCCGGTATACGGTACGTTCAAAAACTCTGCCACGGTGGCGGCAATATCGCTATACGAAGATCGGGTGCCCAAGTTCACCGGGTTGACCCGCGCGCCACACAAAAGCATCGGCACGTATTCCCGGGTATGGTCGGTGTGGCTGTCACCGGGATCGCACCCGTGGTCGGCGGTGACGATCAGCAGGTCATCCTTTCGCATTCGATCGACAAAAGACGGCAACCAACGATCAAAGGCTGTCAGGGCGGCGGCATAGCCGTCCACATCCTGCCGATGTCCATACAGCATATCAAAATCTACCAAATTCACCAAGCACAAACCGGTGAAATCGGTGTCCACCGCCTCTAACGCCATCTCCATCCCCTCGGCGTTGCCGTGGGTCAGATCACAGCGGGTCACACCCCGCCCGGCAAAAATATCGCTTATTTTGCCCACGGCCCACACGGTCTGGCCGGCGGCGGAAACCGCATCCAACAGGGTGGGTGCAGGAGGTTCCAGCGAAAAATCCCGCCGGTTAGCGGTGCGGGTAAAGGGATGGGAACCGGTAAAGGGACGGGCAATCACCCGTCCTACGCCGTGTTCACCCCGCAACAGCTCTCTGGCAATGCGGCAATACGTATAAAGTGTTTCGACCGGCACGATATCCTCGTGGGCAGCAATCTGAAACACGCTGTCCGCTGAGGTGTATACGATCAAATCCCCGGTGCGTAGGTGCTCTTCGCCATAGTCCGCAATCACTTGGGTGCCGGAATAGGGCTTATTGCACAGCACACCCCGCCCTGTGGCGGTAGAAAAGGCCGACAGTATTTCCTCCGGAAAACCATCCGGATAGGTGGGCAGAGGTTTCTCAGAAATCAGTCCGGCAATCTCCCAATGGCCGATGGTGGTATCCTTGCCGGCGGACTGCTCCGCCAAGCGAGCAACCGCTGCCACGGGGGTATCGGTTGCGAGTAAATAATCCTGACCATCCACGTTGCCCAAGCCCATATTCAGCAGATTAGGCACCAAAAACTGAGAGGAATCGGAAATCCGGCGCAGGGTATGAGGATTCTCATCCCCAAAAGCTGCCGCATCCGGCAGAGCGCCGATACCGCAGGAATCCAACACGATGATAAAAACTCGTTTCATTCCGTTCACCCCAACGCCTTGGCGGTGTTCAGCGCCAGTTCCATCATCTGAGTAAAGGAATTCTGCCGTTCCTCCGACGAGGTAGCCTCGCCGGTGAGAATGTGGTCGGATACGGTGCAGATCGCCAAAGCGCGTTTTCCACACCGCGCGGCGTTTAGATACAGCGCCGCCGCCTCCATCTCCACCGCCAGCACCCCCATCTTCGCCCAGGCGGCGTTGGCTTCTGCACCGTTGTCTGCATAGAACGTGTCGGAGGAAAGCAGATTACCCACGTGTGTGGGCAACCCCATTTCTTGTGCAATATCCGCACAGGTGCGGAGCACTCCGTAATCCGCCGTAGGCGCAAAGGTACCGGGCAGACCATACTGGCCGGCATAGGCCGAATTGGTGCAAGCCCCCATACCCAGCACGATATCCCGCACCTTGAGCTTATCAGACAAAGCACCGGCAGACCCAACCCGCAGGATGGTTTGTACGTCGAAGAAATTGAACAATTCATAAGAATAAATGCCGATGGAGGGCATACCCATACCGCTGGCCATCACCGACACCGGAACGCCGTCGTAGAGGCCGGTGTAGCCCTGAATGCCCCGCACGTTATTCACCAAACGGGCTTCGTCAAGAAAATTCTCTGCAATAAACTTGGCTCTGAGGGGATCCCCCGGCATTAAAACCGTGGGGGCAAAGTCTGCCGGGGTGGCGTGAATATGCGGGGTAGGATAGTTAGCCATACTCATTCATCCTTTCTCAGCGTAGATCGGTGTTCAATAAGGGGCGCACCCATTCGGATGGTTGACCCCAACGGTAGATCATGTAGCAGGTGCTTTCGGGAAAGCGGTCAAATGACAGGTCCATATTCCTGACGGTTTTGCTCAGAGAAATTTTGGCAGAGGTCTGCTTTTCATAACTACAGTTGTACTTTTTGTAGAAAAGAGATTTCTCAAAATAGGCTTCCAGTTCCGCTTCCGACAGATCGCTCGTCACCAAAACCGCTCCGAAATACTGCATATCGTTTGAAAAAGCAAAAAACCGTCCGGCAGCGGAAATCGAGTCTACGACCTGAAGGTGCTGCTCGTTTACCAAAGCTTCTTTTAGGTCGTTCTCAATACCCAGCGCCACCGCGTTATTGATCACCGGCAACACCAAACCCCAAAACAGCATAATCACCGCCATCGTCACCATAAACACCCGAATCACGTGGCGCAGTTTATTCTTTTGTTTGTTTCCCATTGCCATACGTATCTCCATCAAAGATTACTTTATTTATAGTGTAACACATTATACACAACGGTGCAACAAAAAATCCCCAACCTTCCAGTTGGGGATTTTTTCGATCAATCCAAGGTCTTGTAGCCCTGGGCCTCCACGGCGGCCCGTAGAACGGGCTCGTCCACCTCGGTAGACAGAGTCACGGTGGCGGTGCCGGTATTGCGGTCTGCCACAGCGCTCTCCACGCCAGGAATCTCCTCCAGAGCCTTTTTGACGTGCGCCTCGCAGTGGGGACACATCATTCCTTCCACTTTAATCGTTTTGGTCATTACGGTTTCCTCCTTGTGTTCTAATTGACAATGGTCGTGGTCGCAACCACAGTGGTCATGATTAGTATGGTCGTCGGGGCGCATCTTAAACAAATTCAAACGCAGGGTGTTGGTCATCACGCAAAAGCTGGACAGACACATCGCCGCCGCACCGAACATAGGATTCATTTGCCAGCCGAACAGCGGGATAAACACACCAGCGGCCAGCGGGATTCCGATGGCGTTATAAAAGAATGCCCAGAATAGATTGGTCCGTATTTTCCGCAGCGTAGCACGCCCCAAACGCAGCGCCGCCGGCACATCGGACAAACGGCTGTGCATCAGCACTACGTCAGCCGCATCCAATGCAATATCTGTACCGGCACCGATGGCAATACCCACGTCAGCGGTGGTTAGGGCCGGGGCATCGTTGATGCCGTCCCCCACCATGGCGGTGGGGCCCTCCGCCATCAGACGGCGGATCTCCCGCTCCTTATCCTGGGGCAAGACACCGGCTACCACCTCGTCCACCCCGGCCAGGCGACCGATGGCGGCGGCGGTTTTTTCATTATCACCGGTAAGCATCACTACCCGCAGACCCATTTCCTTCAGTTCGCGGACAGCGGCAGGGCTATCCGGCTTGATAACATCTGCCACAGCGATTACGCCGAGCGGTTGCTGACCTAACGCAAAATACAGCGGTGTTTTGCCCTCCTCAGCCCAACCGGAAGCCAACGCTTCCTCCTCTGGAGAAACAGGGACGTAGCGGCTCACAAAAGCGCTGTTGCCACCCACCGCCAAATCGCCGTCGATGATGGCGGTCAAACCGTGACCGGGGTGAATTTGAAAATCCGTCACCAAAGGAATCGATACGTTTCTTGCAGCACCATATTGGCGGATCGCCTCACCCAGAGGGTGTTCGGAATGCTGTTCCAATGCGCAGGCCACCGACAACAAACGAGAATCCCATTCTTTGACGTCGGTCACCGCCGGATGACCGGCGGTGATGGTGCCGGTTTTATCCAGCGCCACAATACGGATTCGACCTGTTTGCTCCATCGCTGCGGCTGTCTTAAACAGTACGCCGCCCCGGGCACCGATCCCACTGCCCACCATAATCGCCATGGGGGTAGCCAACGCCAGCGCGCAGGGGCAACTGATCACCAACACCGAGATAGCACGGGCTATGGCAAAGCCGGCGTCGGCACCGGTGAGCAACCACACCGTGAGGGTTATAAGGGAGATGCCCAGCACCACCGGTACGAACACTCCGGCGACCTTATCCGCCACCTTCGCGATCGGTGCCTTGGTGGCGGAGGCGTCCTCCACCATCTGAATAATTTGGGAAAGAGTGGTCTCCTGCCCCACGCGGGTGGCACGGCAGGTAAGGGCTCCGGACAGATTGAGGGTAGCTGCCGAAACCGTATCACCCTCCCGCTTATCCACCGGGATACTCTCTCCGGTGAGTGCCGCCTCATTGACGGCGCTGGTGCCATCCAGAACCACGCCGTCCACCGGCACCGCTTCGCCGGGACGAAGCACAAATACGTCCCCTACCTGCACCTGCTCGGCAGGAACGGTCTGTTCCACCCCATCCACCAACAATGTGGCGGTACGCGGAGCTAACTCCATCAACCCCCGCAGCGCGTCGGTGGTGCGCCCTTTGGAACGGGCCTCCAGCATCTTACCAAAGGTGATCAACGCCAAAATCATTGCCGCAGACTCAAAATACAGGTCGTGCAGTTTATGCCCGGCGTGGGCCGGGTCGGCCGTCATCGAAAACAGCACCCATAAACTGTAACCAAAAGCCGCCGAGGAACCCAAGGTAACCAGAGTATCCATATTGGGCGAGCCGTGAAGCGCACTTTTGACACCATTGATATAGAAGTGCCGGTTGATGACCATAATCACCACCGTCAGTAATAACTGACACAACGCCAACGCCATCGGATTATCCACCAAAAAGGGCGGCAACGGCAGACCAAGCATCGTATGCCCCATCGCCAGATACATCAGCACCGCCAAGAAGCCCAAAGAGGTCAAAAGCCGACGAAGTAACCGTTTGGCGGTGGCATCCTCCGGGATGGTGGACGGCTTATTCTGTTCTTCTTGTAAAAACGCGCCGTATCCGGCCTTTTCCACCGCCGCAATAACGGCTTCCGCAGAAGCCGTCCCCTCGACGGTCATAGAATTGGTGAGCAAGCTAACGGTATACCGCTTGACCCCCGGCACCGCCTCTACGGCTTTTTCCACCCGAGCACTACAGGCGGCGCAGGTCATACCCGTAACACGAAATTGCATCTTATCACCTCATTAGCTTTTGTAAAATATTCAGCAGTTCTTCCACCACTTCATCCCGGCCCTCCCGGATATCCCGGGACACACAGCCCTTAATGTGGTTGTTCAGCAATTCACGATTAAAGCTGCTCATAGCGGCACTCACCGCCGCCGACTGAGTGAGAATATCGGTACAATACGCGTCGTATTCGATCATACCGCGGATGCCGCGAATCTGTCCCTCAATCCGATTAAGCCGATTAATGAGTTTCTTCCGTTCTTCCTCAGAGCGAACGGTCTCTCTGTTGCATTGGCAGGTCTTGTTCTCTTCCATATCTTTCGCCTCCTTGCACCTGTATTATATACCCCCTAGGGGTATTTGTCAAGCAAAATAACAGCGCCGCCTGAAAAAAATCAGGCGGCGCAAAATAATCAACGAAATAAGGGAGAGGAAAGATACCGCTCTCCGGTGTCCGGCAACAACACCACGATGGTCTTATCCGTGTTTTCCGGATGAGTGGCGATCTCTTTAGCGGCGGCTAACGCCGCACCGGAGCTGATGCCTACCAGCATGCCCTGCGTTTTGGCCAATTCCCGTGCAGCATCGTAGGCCTGCTCCTCGGTCACGGTAACGATCTCGTCGATGACGGAAACATCCAGAACGGCAGGAACAAAGCCCGCACCGATGCCCTGCAGGCCATGGGCACCGGCCTCACCGCCCGATAGCACCGCCGAGGAGACGGGCTCTACCGCCGCCACCCGTACCGCCGGGTTTTGTTCTTTCAGATACCGGCCCACACCGGTCAGCGTACCGCCGGTACCCACCCCGGCGACAAACATATCGATTTTGCCCTCGGTATCGGCCCAGATCTCCGGGCCGGTGGTGTCATAATGAGCCTTAGCATTAGCGGGGTTGTCGAACTGACCGGGGATAAAACTGCCGGAGATCTCCGCCGCCAGCTCTTGCGCCTTGGCAATGGCGCCATTCATCCCGTCAGCACCGGGTGTCAGCACCAATTCTGCCCCGTAAGCACGCAGTAGTGCACGGCGCTCTTCACTCATGGAATCCGGCATGGTCAGCATGACCCGATACCCTTTGGGCACCGCCACCGCCGCCAAGCCGATACCGGTATTGCCGCTGGTGGGCTCAATGATGGTGGCGCCAGGTTGCAGGAGTCCCCGCTCCTCAGCATCAGCGATCATCGCCGCCGCCACCCGATCCTTAGCGCTACCCGCCGGGTTGAAGCACTCCAACTTTGCCCACACACGACGGTCAGGAAACATCCGATTTAATTGTAGCAGCGGTGTACCGCCGATCAAATCCGTCAAATCACGCGCAACAGCCATGGAGAACACCTCACTTTATTGGTTCGATTATACCACCCCACCCGGTCGGTGTCAAGGTGAACGCCGTTGACAAACCTTGATCTAATATGGTAGAATAATGGGAAAGCAAGAAAGGAGGGAGACCATGAACGAGGCATTTTCCCGTACCGCCATCCAACTGGGCGAAGAGGCCATTGTGCGGCTGAACCGCGCTCGGATAGCGGTGTTCGGTGTCGGCGGCGTAGGCGGCTACGCCATAGAAGCCCTGGCCCGTGCCGGCGTGGGAACGATGGACTTGTTCGACGACGATAAAGTCTCCCCCTCCAACATCAACCGGCAGATCATCGCGACCCACGACACCGTGGGTCAGTATAAGGTGGACGCCGCCGCGGCGCGTATCACCTCCATCAACCCGGAGGCGGTGGTCAACACCCACAAAACCTTCTATCTCCCCCAAAACGCATCGGAATTTGACCTGTCGGTGTACGACTACGTTGTGGACGCCATCGATACAGTGGCGGGTAAGATCGCTCTGGCCGAAGCCGCCACCGCCGCCAAGGTTCCCCTTATCAGTTGTATGGGCGCCGGCAACAAATTAGACGCCACCGCCTTCAAGGTAGCAGACATCAGCAAGACCACCGTCTGTCCCCTAGCCCGGGTGATGCGCAAAGAACTGGGCAAGCGGGGCATCCGGCACCTCAAGGTGGTGTATTCCACCGAGTTGCCGCTGGAAGGGCTTGCCCCCGGCCAGGTGGCCGAGAAAAGCGATACCCGCCCGGAGCAAAGCCGGGCCAAACCCACCCCGGGCAGCAACCCCTTTGTTCCCGCCGTGGCGGGACTGATCCTAGCCGGCGAGGTCATCCGCGACCTGACCGGCTATGCAAGATAAGGAGGAAGGATATGCATCTATACGAATCCGGACAAATGTATTTGGAAACCATTTTGGTACTGAGTAAAAAAATGCCAAAGGTGCGTTCCATCGACATTGTAGAAGAGATGGGCTATTCCAAACCCAGCGTCAGTCGCGCCGTGGGACTGCTGAAAAACGGCGGTTTTATTATAGTGGATGAGGACGGTCATATCACCCTCACCGACGAGGGCCGTGAGGTGGCAGAAACCATCTACGAGCGGCACACCATCCTCACCGAAGCGCTGATCCGCCTGGGGGTTGACCAGGAAACTGCGGCGGAAGACGCCTGCAAAATTGAGCACGCCATCAGCGACCAGTCCGTCGCCGCCATCAAAGCCTTTTTGGGTATGTAAAGCGTTTTAACTTAACACAAAGAAAAGCCCCGAAACCTCAAGGGTTCCGGGGCTTTCTTTATCTTTTGAAATCAGGCGTTTTCGCCCAGGCAGGCGGCGCCGACGATACCGGCGTCATTACCCAGTTTTGCCACACACAGTTCGGTCTGCTTTTTGCAGAATTTACTGTACCGACCCTCTTCGATCAGCTTGCGGACGGGACCCAACAGGTTCTCGCCCTGACGGCAGACACCGCCGCCCACACAGATCACGTCCGGCTGGAAGATGTTGATGACATTCACCAGACCGCAGGCCAGATACTGTACGTAACGGTCCACCACCGCCTGACCGGCAGCATCACCGGCTTTGGCAGCCTCAAAGGGGATACGACCATCCACCTTGTCCAGATCGCCCTCTGCCAACTTCCACATCAAGCTATCGGGGTTCTGCTCCATCGCCTTGCGGGTCTGGCTCATCAGCGCGGTAGCGGAAGAATACGTCTCCCAGCAGCCCTGACGACCGCAGGTACAAGGTTCGCCGTCCATCACGATAACGGTATGCCCCAACTCGCCGCCGGCGTAGTTGGATCCACCGTAGATCTTACCATCCAGCACAATACCGCTACCCACACCGGTGCCCAGCGTGATGCACACACTTTTGGCGGCACCCTTGGTAGCACCCGCCTTGGCCTCGCCCAGCGCGGCGGCGTTGGCGTCGTTATCCACGTACACGGGCTTATTCAGCTTCTCTTTCATAATAGGGCCCAGCTGCAGGTGGGAGAACTTTAGGTTGTTGGCATACTCCACCTCACCGGTCTCCACATTGCAGGTGCCGGGGCAACCCACACCCACATAGGCCACGTCGTCCAGGGTGATGCCCTGCTGCTCCACCACTTTGTGGCACAGAGAAACCATATCGTCGATGATGGCCTCCGGGTCACGGGGCAGGTTGGTCTTTACGCGGGCAGTCGTAAGAATGTTGTACCGGTCATCCACCAGACCGGCCACAATATTGGTGCCGCCCAAATCAATACCAATCGTATACATAGTCATTCTCCTTATACCTCAGACAGCAAAGCCTGGAATTTACCGGACAGCTCCACCTCGCCATTGTTGGCAGGAATAAAGAAGGTGTCGTACTGAACGAACTTCTCACCATCGATGGTGCCCTCGCCCTCGGTGATCAGCACCGCCATAAAGCTATCGGGGTTGTCGATGGTGACGGTGCCGTCCGCCTCCAGCTTGGTGACGGTGAAATACTCGCAGGAGGAGATTTCGGTGAACACGCCGCCCTCTACGATGGTCTGGGTGGGCTCGGCGGGATCGGCGGCACGGGTCAGGTTGGACACCTCCAGCGCCTTCTCCACGTGAAGAGGACGGGTGTTGCCCTGGGCATCCTTGCGGCCATAGTCGTACACGCGGTAGGTTACGTTGGAGTTCTGCTGGATCTCAGCGATCAGCAGGCCCTTACCAATGGCGTGGATGGTACCGGAGGGAATGAAATAGCTCTCGCCCGGCTGTACCGGCACAAACCGCAGAATATCGGTCAGGGTGTTGGTGCGGATGGCCTCTTCCATCTCGGCGCGGGTCACATCCTTCTGGAAGCCGTAATAAATACCGGCGCCCTCGTCGGCGTCCAGGATGTACCACATCTCGGTCTTACCGAACTGGCCCTCATTCTTTAGGGCGTACTCATCGCTGGGGTGTACCTGCACCGACAGGTCGCTCATAGCGTCGATCAGCTTAATGAGCTGAGGGAAATCCTTGAAATTGGCGCAGTTTTTGCCCATCGCATTAGCACCCAACTCAGCCAACTTATCGGCAAAGGTGGTGCCGTCCGGTAGATAACTGGGGCCATCCGGATGGGCGGACAACACCCACGCCTCCGCCACGCGATCCATATCCTTGACACCGTACTGGGTCATCAGTTTGTTACCGCCCCAAATATAGTCCTTGAAGGACGGAGAAAGTTTTAGAATATTACTCATACAAAACACCTCGTTTGTGTTATTTGCGGTGACACCGCTATCTCATTTATTCTACCATAGTTTTCCTGTCAGGTCAACGAGAAAAATCCCGCCATCCAACGGACGGCGGGATGCTGTATTACTGATAGACGCGGACGTAGTCGATGATGTAGTGCTGGGGCAGCACGGTGTTCACGTCATCGGGGCGCTCATCGTCGTTCCAATCGGACAGAGCGGTGTTGATCAGGATGAAATGAGGACGGTGGAAGCACTGCTTCATATCCTCGGTGATGGCATGGGTGACGATGCACTGATCGTCAAAGTAGAAGCGGCACTCCTTCTCCTCCCACTCCACGGCGTAGATGTGGAAATCGTCCGCCAGCTTCTCGCCGGAGGGCAGCTGATAATAGCCGGTGATGCAGTTGTGCTCATCGGTGGACTTGGTCTGGAAGTGCAGGGTGCAACGCATCTCACCGTTGGAATCGGGGTTCGAGTTGACGGTGGACTCCATAATGTCGATCTCGCCGCAGTGGGGCCAGTCGATGACGGAGATGTTCTCGCCCAGGGTCCAGAAAGCGGGCCACAGACTCTTGCTCCAGGGCAACTTGGCGCGCATCTCAATACGGCCATAGGTACAAGAGAACTTATGCTCGGTGTTCAGGCTGGCAGAGGTGTACTTGGCACCCTCATAATCCTCACGCAGGGTGACGATGTGCAGCATACTGTCCTCAACGTAGGCGTTGCAGGGACGGTCGGTGTAATACTGAGGCTCGTGGTTGCGGATGAAACCAATCTCAAAACCCCACTTGTCACGGTCGATGGTATCCCCATCAAAATGGTCTTCCCAAATCAACTTATCGAATGCCATAATAACTCTCCCTTTATTGGAATTTCCCCTGCCCTATCCCGGACAAAGAGGTACGCATAAAGTATAGAAAAAAGGCCTGGGGTTGTCAATAGATTTTGGGGTATTCCCCGGGGCATACCACCATATTTAGAAAATGTCGTTGAAATTATATATGGAAATCGTAGAATTTTGACATTCCATAAAGCAAGAAAAACCGCCTCTGCGGGGCAGAGGCGGTTTGAGGTAACCGATTACTGATACACGCGGATGTAGTCGATGAGGTACTCCTGGGGCAGTTGAGTGTGCTCGTCGTCGGGGCGCTCATTATCGTTCCAGTCGGACAGAGCGGTGTTCACCAGGATGAACTGGGGCTTGTTGAAGCAGCCCAGCATATCCTCGGTCAGTGCAGACTTGCGGGTCATCACGTCGTCGAAGTACCAGCGGATCTCGCCCTCTTCCCACTCGATGGCCCAGGTGTGGAAATCGTCACCGAAGCACTCATAGGGAGAGCGGTAGCGCTCGATGGAAGAATGGATGTCGTTGGCCTCCTTGGAGAAATAGTGCAGGCTCATGGTCTGCTCGCCGTTGGAGCCGGGGTCATCCTCTTTGCCAATCATCTCCATAATGTCGATCTCACCGCAACGGGGCCAGTTGACCACGGGATAGTTCTCGCCCATCATCCAGAAAGCCGGCCACAGGCCCTTAGAGTACGGCAGCTTGGCCCGCATCTCCACGCGACCGTACAGGCAAGAGAACTTGCCCATGGTGTTGATGGAGGCGGAGGTGTACTTAGCGCCCTCATAGTCCTCACGCAGGGTGACGATGTGCAGCATACTGTCCTTGACAAAGATGTTGCAGGGGCGGTCGGTATAATACTGGGGCTCGTGATTACGGATGAAACCGATCTCGTAATCCCAGATGTCACGATTCAGAGAATCGCCGTCAAAATGCTCTTCAAAAATCAGTTTGTCAAAAGCCATAGTGTTTAGCCTTCCTTTCGGTTTTGTTGCTATAAGTATACGGAAAAGACAGAAAAAAGTCAAGAGAACAGAGAGAAATGTCCCTTGATTTATTGGAAATTATATGATAATGTGGAATTACCACACAACATTTTAATATGGCTCGTACTGTAAGCATGTATTTTTATCGTTCTCGGTAAAAATGCAGGCTCTATTTTCGCATGCTTCGGTATGGGCAGAAAATGTTGTGTGGTAGCAATAACGAGCAGTTGCATTTTTCGGTGTGTGCGACCTCGTGTTGCACACACTTTTTTATTTTCAGGAGGAAACATCATGGACGAAAAAATTCTAATCAAAAGCGAAGGCTACAATGTAAAGAAACTGTTTTTGATCATTCTTGCCATCGGCATCGCGCTGTCTGCACTAATCTCTATCGTGATATATTCCGAAGCTGCCACTAAATACGATAGATATTACGATGATTATTATGCAACGTATGTAGAACACCAAAAAGAAGGAAATTGCGGTTACTCTTACAACTATTATTATGGCGACTATATTAAAGAAGATGAATGCTGGGATTGCGAATGGATCAGAGAGAACCCCAGCAAATCGACTTACGCCTTAGACGAGGTGCTAAACCCGCCCTTTTTCTTGATTCCCATCGCTTTCTTTGCTCTGATCGGTGGTATTCTTTATCTGTGGCTACGCAGCTTTGAACTCACCGTCACCGACAAGCGAATTTATGGCGTGGTTGCCTGGGGTAAGCGCGTGGACCTGCCCCTCGACTCTGTTTCCGCTACCGCGACCATCCGTCTTACCAAAGGTGTTTCTGTTTCTACCGCTTCCGGCAGAATTAGTTTCCGAATGCTGAAAAACGCAGAGAAAATCTATTCTGTCATTAACAAATTGTTGATCGAGAGACAGCAGAACAAGCAGAAAGAAGTATACGTTCCGGTGACGCAGCCTAGCAGCCAAACTAGTGCGGCAGACGAGCTCAAAAAATATAAAGATCTGTTAGATGCCGGTATCATCACCCAGGAAGAATTTGACGCCAAGAAAAAGCAGTTATTGGGACTGTAATGAAAAGGGAGTGGCTTTGTGCCACTCCCTTTTCACTTGTCAATTTGGCGTATATCTGCTATTATGTTTTCGGTGATGATATGGAATTTACGCAACGCAAACCAACTCGGCTTTCAAAATACGATTACAGTCAAGACGGCTATTATTTCGTGACGATATGCGCCAAGGATAAACAGAATCTGTTCGGCGAGATCGTAGGGGATGGCGTTTACGACATCCCGCAAATGAAATTGTCCGTAATTGGTGAAATCGTGAACAAGTATATACGGCACCTTAATACCCAATACAATAACGTTTGCATCGACAAATATATCGTGATGCCAAACCACATTCATTTGATCGTCAAAATTTCCACGGCACAAAAAGATGGAAACACTTTATGCGGGACGTCGCAAGCGCCGTCCCCTACAAAAATAACAAGTAACATTCCGTAAGCCATACAAAAAAACCGACACACCCAAAAGGATGTGTCGGTTTTGTTTTGCTTAGATTCAGTAAAAACCGAAATTACTTCGCCTCAGAAACGGCCACGGCGCAAGCCACGGTCATACCGACCATGGGGTTGTTACCGGCGCCGATCAGACCCATCATCTCCACGTGAGCGGGCACGGAGGAGGAGCCGGCGAACTGAGCATCACCATGCATACGACCCATGGTGTCGGTCAAGCCGTAAGAGGCAGGGCCGGCGGCCATGTTATCGGGGTGCAGGGTACGGCCGGTACCACCGCCGGAAGCGACGGAGAAGTACTTTTTGCCGTTCTCGATGGCCCACTTCTTATAAGTGCCGGCCACGGGATGCTGGAAGCGGGTGGGGTTGGTGGAGTTACCGGTGATAGAAACCTCAACCGACTCCTTCTGCATGATGGCAACGCCCTCGTTGACGTCGTTACAGCCATAGCACTTAACCTTAGCGCGCTCACCGTCGGAGAAAGCGACCTCACGGACCACCTTCAGCTCACCGGTGTAGAAATCGTAATCGGTCTCCACATAGGTGAAGCCGTTGATACGGCTGATGATATAGGCGGCATCCTTGCCCAGACCGTTCAGGATAACGCGCA
The DNA here is from genome assembly GCA_015066365.1 of Oscillospiraceae bacterium. Classification (GTDB taxonomy): domain Bacteria; phylum Bacillota; class Clostridia; order Oscillospirales; family Acutalibacteraceae; genus UBA5905. The sequence goes on from SVON01000001.1 coordinate 238,865, forward strand.
GCGGGTTCTTACGCACCTTGTTGGCGGTGCGGGCGATACCGATAGCGCCCTCGGCGGCGGCGAAAGACTCGTGACCGGCCAGGAAAGCGAAGCAGTTGGTCTCCTCGCTCAGCAGCATCTTACCCAGGTTACCGTGGCCCAGACCCACCTTACGCTGGTCGGCAACAGAACCGGGCACGCAGAAAGCCTGCAGACCCTCGCCGATGACGGCGGCGGCCTCGGCGGCATCAGAGATACCACGCTTCAGGGCCAAAGCCACACCCATGGTGTAAGCCCACACGGCGTTCTCAAAAGCGATGGGCTGAACGCCCTTCACGATCGCGTCCACATCAATGCCCTTGGACAGGCACAGCTCACGGCACTCCTCCAGAGAGCCCAGACCATTCTCAGCCAGGAATTTCTCAATCCCGGGCATACGGCGGTCTTTACCTTCGAACTTTACATTGTTAGCCATCTGTACATTCCTCCTTTATTATTCTTCACGGGGGTCAATGTACTTCGCCGCATT
>SVON01000026.1 GCA_015066365.1 Oscillospiraceae bacterium
AAAGGGTATCTCTTTTTCTTGGCGGAGTAGGAGAGACTCGAACTCTCGCGCCGGTTACCCGACCTACGCCCTTAGCAGGGGCGCCTCGTCACCAACTTGAGTACTACTCCGTATGTCGCAAAATCGGGTGATGGTGACAGCCGATCAAGCCTATAAAATTGTGAACAAAGGACACCTGGGAAGGTGTCCTTTGTTCCTGGCGGAGAGGAAGGGATTCGAACCCTTGGCTCTTGCGAGTCACTGGTTTTCAAGACCAGCTCCTTAAACCGCTCGGACACCTCTCCGTGCAGTCAACGCACATTATTTTAGCATTGTATCCCTCGTTTGTCAAGTGAAAACAAGCAAGAAAAACAACTATTTTGAAAAAAGTAAAAAAAGTTGTCATTTCCACCTTGACAAGTGTCGTTTAATTCGTTATAATAGCCTAGCGTTCTGAAGAGAGCGCCAACTTGACCGGGAGAAGTCGCGTAGCTGGTCGAGCGCGCACGATTGGAAATCGTGTAACTGTTAAAAGCAGTTCGAGGGTTCGAATCCCTCCTTCTCCGCCAAACAAAAAGCACACCCATGCGGGTGTGCTTTTTGTTTTGTGAAGTGGTTGCTATTCCGGGGTCTCCCTAAACCATAGAGCTGTTCTTTTGCTCGGTAGAATTCCTCAAATATCCGGTAGAATACCGCTCTACTCGCAGGAGAGGGTATTTTTTAGGGGTAGGTGGACTCGATGGGCCGTTTGTGGTAGGATGTAACTAGCTTGTGGAAAGGTGGTTACGTTATGAGAACCATAAAGATTGTGGCTGACTCGGCGGCGGACGTATTATCCCTGGAAAACGCCGATTTTGCGTATGCTCCGTTGAAGATTGTGACCGATGAGCGGGAGTTTGTCGACGACGCCCATTTGGATGTAGCGGAGATGGTGAGTTATTTCGATTCCCACAAAGTACGCTCAAAAACCGCCTGCCCCGGTCCCGGAGAATGGCTGGAGGCCTTTGGAGATGCTGACGACGTATTTTGCGTCACCATTACTAGCGGTCTGTCCGGCAGTTACAACGCCGCCTGCGTGGCCAAGGAGATGTACGAGACCGAGCATCCCGACCGCCGTGTGTACGTGCTGGATTCGCTGTCTGCTGGTGCGGAGATGACGCTACTGGTCCATAAACTGGAAGAATACGTATCAGCCGGTATGGAGGCCGAGACCATCGACACAGCCATCCGTGCCTATTCGGCCAACACCGGCCTGTTGTTTATTCTTGAGTCGCTGAAAAATTTTGCCGCCAACGGACGTGTTTCTCCTGCGGTGGCGAAGCTGGCCGGCGTGCTGGGCATTCGTGTGGTTGGTCGCGCCAGTGATAGGGGGCAGCTGGAGCCGCTCCATAAATGCCGCGGTGCCTCCAGTGCGCTCAGCACCCTATTTATGCACTTGAAAGAGGCTGGCCTGCATAAAGGTCGCGTGCAGATCTCCCACTGCTGCAACAAGGAGGCTGCCGAGAAACTAAAAGCGATGATTGAGGCGGAATTGCCTCAGGCACAGGTGCAGATTTCTCCATTGCGAGGGCTGTGTAGCTACTACGCGGAAAAGGGCGGGCTGTTGGTCGGCTTTGAGAAAGCATAAAAAAAAGAACCACCGTATGGTGGTTCTTTTTTTTATGCCATTAAGTTGTCGCCCATACGGATGGGGGTCTCTTCGCCGTTGGCGGTGGCGGTAAAATAGGCCTCGTTGATCGGTGCGGCATCCTTCTCCAATAGTAGAATGATGGTACTGCCACCGTAGAGGAACATTCCTTTTTCGTCGCCGCGGGTCACGGGGCCGGCCGGATGATGGTTTTGGATTTTGCCCACCAGCATCGCGCCCACCTCCATCTGTACCAGTTGCCCAAAGGTCTCGGTGTCGATGACGGTGTATTCCCGACAGTTCTCTACAAACACCGGGCAGGCCTCTAAGGCGATGGGGCGAACGGTGTGAAGTCTGCCCCCGAGAAAGACGTTGTCGCCTTTCATTCCGGTGGCCGGATAGCAATACCGATGGTAATGGTTGACGCACAAACGGAATACCAGGCATACACCGTTTTGATATCGCTTCGCCAGCGTTTCATCCTGTAAGAGGGATGCGATGGTATAGGCACTTTGCTTAACCGGTAGGACGGTGTCATCGGTGATGCGGTAAGCGCTCAGAAGGCCGTCGCAGGGGGAGAAGAGGACGGTCTCATCCTGGGGAATAGGACGCCCACCCTCTTTAACCTTACGGCAAAAGCAGTCGTTAAAGCAACGGAAACTGTCCGATTCGTATTCGGATAGGTCAATGTGGTTGCTGCGCACAAATCTGCCGATCAGCGGTTTGGATAGCCGGGTGTTGAGAAAGGCACCGCACAATTTGGAGATCCAGCGCGCTGTGAGCAGTTTTAAGAGGATACGACCCGGAACGGTGTGGTAGAGGAACCCAAGCGTTCCGCCTTTGTTTGCTTGTTCAGCCATAAACGTCTCCTTAGCTTCGGCGGTTGAGGAACAATACCAACATCACGATGCACTCCACCAAACCGATGCCCACCAGGATCAGAATGCCCCGCAGGTGCGGCTTGGGAATGCGGATTTTGGACAGAAACAGGAAGCCGGTAATCAGAGCCACCGGGAAATAAATGAAGGAAAGGTCGTGTGCCTCGCCACCCACGTATTTGAACAGCATAATGATGGGGAAGATCAGCGCCGCAGAGGTAACCGGCAGACCGGTATAGTCCTTGCGGGTGCCGCCTTCGGTGCGCTGTCTTTCTTCTTCGGTGACGTTAAAATAGGCCAGACGAATCAGCGCCGCCAGAACGTACAGCGCCAGTATAGCAAACAGAGAGAAGATAACCACCTTTAACAGCAGATTGTCCTTGCTGTCACCCACCCAGTCGATCAGCGTGGGAGAAGTGCGGATCAGCGACATACCGATGCAGGCGGGGAGCACGCCAAAGGCCACCAGATCGCACAGAGAATCGATCTGAATGCCGAATTTTTTGCCCAACTCACTGCGGTTCTTTTTGGTGCGGGCTACAAAGCCGTCAAAGGCGTCGCACAGACCGCAGAACAGCAGGAAAAAGGTGCCGATATAGGGATGTCCGGAGCCGTCCAGAGTTACAAAGATGCCCAGGCTGGCAGACAGCAGGGAGAGATAGGTTAGAATAACCGTGTAATCGTAAATACCAATCATGGGTGTTTCGTCCTCCTCTTATTAACGAAATACTGAGCCACAACGGCGATGCCGCAAATAATCACACAACTGTAGAACGAGACCGACCGGCTGAGCAGATCTAGATAGGCCGCAGCGTCTTCGCTCATCTTGAGTTGGAATCCGTCCAGCATCAGGCCGTCCGAGATACCAATACCGCCGGGGATGGGCATAAAGTTGGAGCCCAATACGGCGTAAGCTTGCAGAAACCATAGGTCGATGGCCTCTGCCAGCGATTTTCCGGTGGTGGCGGCGTACACAAACATGGTCACCGCAATTTGGGAAATGCGTTGGATCAGGTTGAATAAAAAGCAGAATAACAGCGTTTTGTGGTGACCGGAGATGAGTTTTGAATAAGCCCGGTACTGATCCATATAAGCGATCAGCTTTTCTTGCTTTTTCTCGCGGTTTCGGAGAATGCGGAGCTTGCACAACAGATTCAGAACAGCAAGACACAGTTTTTGCATCAAGGTATCCTTCTTGAGCAGCATGTAAAAGAAGGACAGCAGTCCCAGCATAATGGCACAGCCCACAAGAATAAGGATCTTGGAGACCGGCGAAAAGGCCAGGAAAAAGTCGAATCTCAGCACAAAGCAAAGTAGGGCGATCACCACGAGAGCGAGGGTATACATCACCAGGTTGACCAGTAGAATGACGGTGGTCATCATCCCGTCTACGCCGTCCTTCATCATAAAGTAGGCGCTGGCCGGCTGTCCGCCGGAGGCGGAGGGGGTGATGGCGGAGAAATAGATATCCGATGCGGAATAGATAAATCCCTGCCGGAAGCCGGTGCGATAGCCGAAGGCACGGCATAGGATTTGTAACGCGAATCCTTCAAACAGGATGAAGGTCAGCATCCCCGCAAAGGCAGAAATCAGCCAAACGGTATCGGCTTGCTGAATAAGCGTCCAAAACTCAGGCAGCGAAAAATCCTTGCTTTGGCTGGCAATCGCCCAAACACTCATAGCCGCGATCAGCACAAACAGGATCATAAACAGCACTTGCTTTTTATCCACGAGCTTCGCTTCGTTGGGCTTGGTATTCTTTTGTTTCATCGGCGCATCATCTCTCCTCTCCTAGGGGGTCTCTGCCGGATCAGCGGGCAGAGGGGAGCTGAACTTTTTCGAACAGATGGGTTTTATCCCACGTTTTGTACACAAACAGACCGATCTCAGCCACCACGATACCGCCGAGGATATCGATGAAGAAGTGCTGTTTTACCAGCACCACCGAGGCGAACACCAACAGCGTAAATACAAACTGAGCGGTGATATACCAACGGTTTCGTTTGGTCATCATGGTGGCGGTACGGAAACACATCCAGCTTTCCAGACAGTGGATAGAGGGGAACAGGCTGATGGGCTTATCCGCCGCAAAGATCAACCGTGTCAGCCACTCGAAGGGGCCGTTGCCCACCACCTCGGGCTGCAAGCCACCCGAATAATCGCCGGTGGGGAGCAGGAGAAAAACAGCCAGTACGATCACCTTGGCAATCAGGTCGGAGTTGGTCATCCGATAGCATAGGGCGCGGCTGTCGCGGCTGTGGTAGATATAACTGCCCACCCACTGCACGTAAGAGAGCACGTAGATTAGCATAAACGCGGGGATAAAGGGGAGAACCGAATCTATAACAAAGGGCCAGTCGGTCAGGTCGTATCGGGTGACCCCAAACCAGTCCTGGATGGTGGGGACCACCCAAAACACAAAGCTGTTCATCAACAGCACCAGCAGGAGCGGGAATCGTGCGTATTTGGGAAATAGAAAATTGTACAGTCGTTTCATAAAACGTCCTCCGGTGCGTGAACCAAAACCGCAATAATTATCCTGCACGCACATACACTTGATAATTATACTATAAATAACCTAAAAAAACAAGTATTTCTTGCTATTTGTCGCAAATTGGAATAATTCCCGGAAAAATAAAGAAACAAAAGCCCCCGTCTGCTTTTGACAAGACGAGGGCTTTTGTTATTTTTTCTTGCGGCTGTAGCGGCTGAATTTGTCCTTTTTAGGCTTTGCGTTGGGACGTCGTGCTCCTACCGGAGCGCGGCTGTTGCCGGGCTTGCCCGCCGGCTTGTCCGGGGCTACCAGGCAATTCGGACCGGTGCCAATCAGGTCGTGGCGGCCCGCTTTGCGCAGGGCGCTCAATACCAGCTGGCGGTTCTCCGGCTTGTAGTATTGGAGCAGAGCCCGCTGTTCCGCTTTTTCTTGTGGGGTGCGGGGCACGTACACCGGGTTGAGGGTGTTGGGATCCAGCCCGGTGTAGAACATGCAGGTGGACACCGTGCCGGGGGTGGGGTAGAAGTCCTGTACCTGTTCCGGGTGCAGTCCCTCTTTTTTAAGGAAACGGGCCAGCTTGATGGCGTCGTCCACCGTGCTGCCCGGGTGCGAGGACATCAGATAGGGCACGAGGTACTGCTTCTTGCCTTCGCTTTTGGTCAGCTCATAGAAGCGGTCTTTGAACTGTTCATACACCTTAAAAGAGGGCTTGCCCATGTATTTCAGCACCCGGTCGGACACGTGCTCCGGGGCTACCTTCAGCTGACCGCTGACGTGGTGGCGGATGAGCTCCTTAAAGAACCGCTCATCCTTATCGGCGACCACGTAGTCAAAGCGGATACCGGAACGGATGAACACCTTTTTAACCCCCGGTACCTGTCGCAACCGGCGCAGTAGGGTCAGATAATCGTCGTGGCTGACCTTCACCGCCGGGCACATCTGGGGCGCCAAGCACTTTTTATCCTTGCAGGCGCCACGCTTCAGTTGCGCATCGCAGGCCGGGTGACGGAAGTTGGCGGTGGGACCGCCTACGTCGTGGATATAGCCCTTAAAGTCCGGCATTTTGGCGATTTTCTGCACTTCGGCAACCACCGAGTCGTGGCTGCGGGAGGCGATGATCCGTCCCTGGTGATAGGCCAGGGCGCAGAAGTTGCAGGCACCGATGCACCCCCGGTTGTGGATGACCGAGAATTTTACCTCCTCGATGCCGGGTACACCACCCATTGGCTCATAAGAGGGGTGATAATCCCGCATATAGGGCAGGGCATACACCGCGTCCATCTCTTCGGTGGAAAGAACGGGGGAGGGCGGATTTTGCACCAGGATCTTATCCCCGTGGCGCTGGATCACCGTCTTACCCCGTACCGGGTCGTGCTCCTCTTGTTGAATGCGGGTGGAGATAGCGTATTGTTTTTTGCCGCTGTCGGTGGGTAGGCACACTTGTTCATAGGAGGGACACTCCGCGCAGGCGGTGGGGATGTAGTCGGCGGCATCCACCGCATAGCAGGTGCCGCGGATATCGGTCAGGGTGGAGATGGGCTCGCCCTCGTTGAGGCGTTGGGCGATCTCCACGATGTGTCGCTCGCCCATACCGTACATCAAAATATCCGCACCGCTGTCGATGAGGATAGAGGGGCGCACCTTGTCGTCCCAGTAGTCGTAGTGGGCAAAGCGGCGCAGAGAGGCCTCCAGACCACCGATGGCGATGGCCACGTTCCCCCATACCCGGCGGATTGCCTTGCAATAGGTGATGGTGGCCCGGTCAGGGCGCAGACCCGCCTTGCCGCCGGGGGAATAGGCATCCTGACTGCGTTTTCGCTTGGCGGCGGTATAGTGGGCCACCATAGGGTCGATGTTGCCGCCGTTGACCAGGAATGCCAACCGGGGCATACCAAACCGGCGATAGTCCTGGTCGCATTGGGGCTGGGAGAGGATGCATACCCGATAGCCGTGGCTTTCCAGCACACGGGAGATGATGGCGGTGCCAAAGCTGGGGTGATCCACATAGGCATCACCGGTCACCAACACAAAGTCGGCTTGTTCCCAGCCTCGCTCGTGCATATCCTGTTTTGTGATGGGCAAAAAGGGCATAGCTTACTCTCCTTTCAAAAATTCTTCACCATTTTACCACAAGTTTCGCTCTTCTTCAAGTAGACAGAGAGAATTTCCTGTGATATAATAGATCCATTGAGTGTAAGGAGTGGTTGCAATGACCCAAAAAGTACGTTATCAGAAACTGGACAGCCGTGCCGTGGAGCCCAAATACGGCAGCGCCGATGCGGCAGGCGCGGATCTGTACGCCATTATGGATGCCCCCTTGACCCTGAAACCCGGCCAGACCGCCCTGGTGCATACCGGTCTGGCGGTGGAGATTCCCGCCGGGTTTGTGGGCCTGGTCTGTGCCCGCAGTGGCCTGGCCACCAAGCGGGGCCTGGCCCCGGCCAACAAGGTGGGGGTCATCGACGCCGACTACCGAGGTGAGGTGATGGTGGCGCTGCACAACCACAGCGCCGAGGCCCAGACCATCGACCAGGGTGAGCGGGTGGCTCAGCTGGTGCTGGTGCCCTATCTCACCGCCGCTTACGAGCAGGCCGAGGACCTATCCGACACCGACCGGGGAGCGGGTGGCTTTGGCTCTACCGGCACAAAATAAACACAAAAAGGGGGAGCAAGGGATGCTTGCTCCCTTTTTGTGTACAAATTTTTCAAAAGATGGTAAAATGTGGGTGAGATAGTTGCCCTCTTATAGCGACTAATAGGTGAAAGGGAAAGAATCCCTTTCGGAAAGGAGAACTGCCAATGGATAACGGTGCCAGTAGCTACCGCCGTTTCCTTGACGGCGATGACCAGGGAATTGCTGAAATTGTAGGAGAGTACAAGGATGGTCTGATTCTCTATATCAACTACTACGTCAGCAACGTTTTCGTTGCTGAAGAATTGGCTGAGGATACCTTTTTTCGCCTGATGACCAGAAAACCGAAGTTTTCGGGAAAGAGTTCTTTCAAAACGTGGTTGTATGCTATTGGCCACAATGTGGCGGTGGATCATATTCGCCATCGTTCTAAGGAACGCACCCTTTCTCTGGAAGAGGCAGAGCGCTGTCTTCGCGAGGAAGAAAGCTTGGAAGACCTTTACATAAGGGAAGAGCAAAAGCGCACGGTACACAAGGCGCTGGCGACCCTTTCCGCCGAATACAGAGCGGTGCTTTGGCTTACCTATTTCGAGGATTTTTCCAGCAAGGAAGTGGCCAATATATTGAAGAAGAGCGATCGGCAAATGGCGAATCTCCTGTACCGAGCCAAGCAATCCCTGAAAGCAAAACTGGAAAAGGAGGGCTTTGTGTATGAAAACCTGTGATGAAATGATGAACTCGTTATTTGAGCGCCGTGAGCAGTACCTGGCGGCGCAGAAAAAGAAGAAAAAGATCCTGCTGAGTACCACCGCCTCTCTGTGTGTGGTGGCGCTGATGGGTGTTGCCCTGTGGCAGAGTGGGTGGATGACGTCTCCGGCTGTCACCGGCCCGCAAGAAGGGGACGGAGCAACCCGAGAAACCACACCACCCACCATGCCGTCGTACCCCATCCTGTGGGGTACGGAGGAGTACGTCACCTATAAGGAATATACGGATGGAGAGTATATAGAGGTCGATGCTACCATTGGTGGTGCAAATAATTCGTATGTCAGACGATACTTAAAAATATGCGGAATGCAATTAGGTGACTTTCTTTCAAATAATGAGAAGACCGAAAAGATTGCTCTGTTTGTCCGCTCCTATGACTATGAGACCGCATTGTTTGAGTTTCTGCACAACGGAAAAACCGTAGCAGAGTATCAGCAGGATGTGGAAGAATACCAAACCCGTTTGCAGAAAATGGAGCGGCTGGTGGGAGGCGAAGGCGAGGACTTGGCTATTGGCAAGGATGCCTACATCTCCCAGTCGAGTTATAAGAACACATATGAATGGCTTGGCAAAGAACTGGTAGATACATATGTGGTGGATGGCGTATTCCTGGCGGAGAAGGCCCAAGAGGATCTGACCGCTTTGAAGAACGACCGCACAGTTCGAGTAGCCTATGATGAGGCCTGCCGCGCCTATCAGCGCTATGCGGCAGCACAGCTCAAGCCCATCCTGGAGCAGAAAGGCTTTGACTGCTACTATACCGAGGGGGATGAGTATCTCTTGTTCTTTGCTACCGAAGAGGAGTTTGTCTCGTTTAACTTGGGCGTAGAAGAATATAATAACTGGAAATACGACCTGGCCACCGAACCCATACCGATGCAGGCTGTTGGGTATTTGAATAGGGATTTCGTCTACAAGGGTAAAACGGTGGATGAGCATTATGCCCAATGGAGATATTACTATTATAATTTGGAGACGAAATACTATAATTTGATCCATGAGGAGGGGGAATTGCTGGAAATGGGCAGGGACCGGTATTTGACCAAGGACCCCAACGGCAATCCCTGGCCGGACATCTGCGGTGAACCCTTTACAAAGCAAACCTATGATAATTATGTGAAATATTATGGGGATATGCTGACCAAATACATCGTGGACGGCAAATTCCTGAAAGAAAAAGCTCAGGCGGATTTGAAGGCGATTGAGAAGGAGCGGGAGGAAGCCATTAAGTTGTATGAAGAGGCTTGTGACGCTGCCCAACAGCACAACGCCACCCAAATTAAAGAGAAGCTGGAGCAGATGGGGTATGAGTGCACCTATAAAGAAGATGGCAAGGGCGTCATTTTCCACATTACGAACCAGGCGTATGTCACTCTGCCTTTAGAGATTAAAAAATGCGGTTGGTTTGATTGGGTAAAACTCAACGCCGACGGCACCGTCCATGTTGATGATAATGAAAATGTATTGGTTGATGACTAACGTATAACAAAGGGAGCAAGCGTTTGCTTGCTCCCTTTTCCTTTAGTCTTCATCAAAATCGAAATACTCCAACATTCCATTATAAATTCCTTGGGCAAACCCCCAGGGATCTTCGGTCATTTTCTTCACGTCCTCGGCATTGGTGATGTACCCCAGCTCCACCAAAATCGCCGGCATGGTGGTGCGCCGCAGGACGTATAGCGCCGGGTTCACCCGCACCCCGTTATCCCGGGTGCCCATCCGTTCCACGATGCCTTCCAGCACGTCCTCTGCCAGCTCTGCCGCGGTGGAGGGCTCACGGTACACGTACACCTCTGTGCCGTTTTGGGCGGGGTTGGTGCTGGCGTTGGCGTGGATACTGATGAAATAGTCCGCCGGCCAGCTGTTGGCGGCGTTTACTCGCGCCGCCAGACTGGTGGCGTTGCTGGTGCCAAGAGAATCGATGGGTGAGTTGCGGGATAGCCGCACCTCAAACCGGTCGTCTTGCTCTAACAGTTCCCCTAAACGGGTGCCCACCGCGTAGTTAATGTCCTGCTCCCGATAGCCAAACCCCTCGGCCCCGGCGTTGACCCCTTCTGGGTTATGCCCTTGGTCGATAAAAATTTTGATTGCCATAAAAAAACAACCCCTTTCCCCACATTGTATGGGGGAGAGGGGTTGTTTGATTACAGTTGACCCAGCAGATTTTGCAGGGATTGGCGCACACTGTTGCCATTGACGATGTTCACCGTGATGTCGGCGTATTTTTCGTATAGAGGGGTGCGCTCATCATAGAGATCCTGCAGGGTGGAGCCGGGGGCGATGGCCACGCCCCGGGCGTGCAGGTCGCCCAGCCGCCGCTCCATCTCGTCAAAGCTCAGGTTGAGGTACACAACCTTTCCTTGGGCTTTCAGGTGGGCCATGGCTTTTTCTGAATAGACCACGCTGCCGCCGGTGGCGATCACGGTGTTCTCGGCGGTGACGGTGCAGACGGAAGCCTCTTCTACTCGGATAAAGCCGTCTACGCCTTGGGCATCCAGAATATCCCGCAGAGGGCAACCGTTCTGCCGAATGATCACCTCGTCCGTGTCGATAAAGTCATAGCCTAACTCCTTGGCTAGCATCCGACCCAAGGTGGATTTACCGCAGGAGGGCATACCTACTAAAATAATGTTATTCATTTGATTCATCCTTTGCTTTGAAATAACGTTGGATGGCCTCGGCAGCAGGCCGGGTCATCCCCTTGACAGTGAGCAGTTCTTCGGTGGTGGCATTCCGTACCCCCTTGAGCGAGCCGAACTGGCGCAGTAGCGCCTTGGCACGGGTGGGGCCGATGCCCTCGATCTCCAACAGGGTGGTGAAAAGGCTTTGACCTTTACGCCTTTGTCGGTGGTAGCGAATGGCGCTGCGGTGCACTTCCTCCTGAATAGTCCCCAGCAGGGTGAACGCTGCCCGTTTGCGGTGGATGGCGATCTCGCCGCCCTCCATGGCGATGGCACGGGTGCGGTGGCGGTCATCCTTGACCAAGCCGTACAGCGGAATGGCAAGGCCATACCTTGCCAACACCGGTGCTACCGCGGCCACCTGTCCGGCGCCGCCGTCCAGTAAAATCAGGTCTGGCTTACGCCCAAAACCGGTGCCTTCCTCTTGATGTTTGAGGTATTCCTCCACCCGGCGGGTGAGCACCTCTTCCATGGCGGCGTAGTCGTCACCGCCGGGGGCTTCTTTGATTTGGAATTTCCGGTAAGCACTCCGCAGAGGTTGTCCGTTTTCAAACACCACCATGGCCGCTACCGGGTTACTGCCGGCGGTGTGGGAAATGTCGTAACACTCGATATACGAGGGGGTGGTGTCTAACCCCAACAACTGGCGCAGCTCCTCCAGGGCGGTGGTGTCCCGACCGGTCATACCTACCTGCCTGGCGATGCGCTCGGCGGCGTTATTCTTACACATCTCGGTGAGGTGGGCTTGCTCGCCGATCTGGGGGGAGACGATGTGTACCCGCCGTCCCGCTTTTTCACCCAGCCATTGTTCCAGTAATTCGGTATCCTCCGGGGTTTGTGCCACGGTGATTTGGGGCGGTATCCGGTCCCGTAGGGTGTAGTACCGCTCCAAAAACTCCCGATAGGCCTCGGGGACGTTGTCCTGCTCTTCCAATAGGAAGTGCTCCCGGTCGCTGAGTTGCCCACCGGTAAAACGGAACACCTCAAAGCAAGCGTGGCCGGAGCCCTGCGCCAGCGCGATGACGTCCTGCTCCGGGATGCGGGAGAGCACCACCTTTTGCTTGTCGCTCATCCGCTTGATGGCGTTGATGCGATCCCGCAGGCGTGCCGCCTGCTCAAAATCCAGCCGTTCAGCGGCCTGCTCCATCCGTTCTTGCAGAGTGGTCATGGTTTTGGCACTGCCTTGGGTGAGAAACTCTACGGCCTCATTGACCCGTTCTTGGTATTCTTCCGGATTAATTTTGCCGGTGCAGGGGGCACAGCATTGACCGATGTGGTGATTTAGGCAGGGGCGTTCGCCGCCCTTTTTGCCGTAGGCAAGAGGCCGCGCACAGGTGGAGAGACAGTAGATCTTATTGGCCTCATCCACCGCCTGTTTGATGGCGTAACTGCTCATATAGGGACCGATGTACCGGGCTCCGTCCTCCGCTTTCTGCTTCGCCTCGGATAGGCGGGGATAGGGGGGCGGGGATACCCGAATGTAGTGGTAACCCTTGTCGTCTTTCAGCAGAATGTTGTATTTAGGGGTGTGCTGTTTGATGAGGGCGCACTCCAGCACCAGCGCTTCAAACTCGCTCCCCACCACGATGTAATCAAACGTATCTACCCGGCTGACCATTTGCCGCACCTTTTCGGTGTGGTTCTGGTCAGAGCCGAAATACTGGCTCACCCGGTTTTTCAGTTTTTTGGCCTTGCCGATGTAGATGATGGTGCCGGTGGCATCCTTCATAATGTATACACCGGGCTCCAAGGGCAAAGCCATGGCCTGCTTGCGCAGTTCGTTCAGTTTGCTCATAGGTTCTGCCTCGCCTGCCAGTATTTCCGGTCCAGGCTACGGTACTGGATAGCCTCGGCAATATGGGCGGTATCGATGATGTCGCTGCCGTCCAGGTCTGCGATGGTGCGGGCCACCTTTAATAGGCGGTCATAGGCGCGGGCGGACAATCCCATCCGCTCAAAAGCACCCTTCAGCAGTGTTGCAGCCGCCTCGGTGAGGGGACAGAATTCTTTGAGCTTGCTGGTAGGGATGCGAGCGTTGCTGACGATGTCGGTGCCGGCAAACCGAGCCTGCTGCCTGGCACGAGCGGCGTTGACCCGCTGGCGGATGGAGGCAGAGGATTCTGCCTTTTGCCGGGCGGAGAGCTGGTCAAACTCCACCGGCGGCACTTCAATATGTAGATCAATACGGTCTAACAGAGGACCGGAAACCTTGCTGAGATACCGTCCCACCGCCTGCTGAGAGCAGGTGCAGGAACGGGTGGGATGACCGTAATAGCCGCAGGGACAGGGGTTCATAGCCGCCACCAACATGATAGAGCAGGGGTAGGCCAGTGAGGCGCTGACTCGGGAGATGGTGACTTTTCCATCCTCCAACGGTTGACGCAGGCACTCCATCGCCTGGCGGGAGAATTCCGGCAACTCGTCCAAAAACAGCACGCCGTTGTGGGCTAACGAAACCTCGCCGGGTCGAGGCGTGATACCACCGCCGGCCAAGCCCTGGGGGGAAATATTGTGATGAGGGGAACGGAAGGGACGATAGGGGAGCAGCCCCGCCCCGCCGGCTAACGTGCCGGCAATGGAGTGGATCTTGGTGCACTCCAACGACTCCTCCCGGGTCATATCCGGCAGGATGGTGGGCAGGCGTTTGGCCAGCATACTCTTACCCGAGCCGGGCGGGCCGATGAGCAGCACATTGTGGCTGCCTGCAGCGGCGATCTCCATGGCCCGGCGTGCCGCCTCTTGCCCCATCACGTCGGCAAAATCCACCAGGGCATCGGCGTTAGAAGGGGTGAACGCCTCTGCTGTCAAAGGGCTCAGTTCCCGTTCTCCCTGCAGATGGGCCAGCAACTCAGCAATATCCTTGACGGGATAAACGGCGATTCCTTCCACCACCGCGGCTTCCGGTCCGTTTTCGGCAGGCACGTACACCTCTTCCATTCCGGCGTCACGGGCAGCAATCACCATTGGCAATACACCCCGCACAGGGCGGACTCCCCCCTGCAGAGAAAGCTCGCCCACAAAGGCGCGGCGCTTCATATTGGCCTTTAGCTGACCGCTGGCGCACAGCAGGGCCAGCAGCAACGGCAGGTCGTAGACCGAACCCTCTTTTTTAACGTCGGCAGGGGCCAGGTTGACGGTGATGCGGCTCACCGGATAGGTGAACCCGGCGTTTTTCAGTGCAGCCCGGACGCGGTCACGGGATTCCCGCACCGCTGTGTCCGGCAGACCCACTACGTCGAAGCCGGGCAGACCCTGGGACAGATCTGCCTCCACTTCTACCATAAAGCCGTCGATACCACGAAGGCCCATACTTTTTAGACCGGCAAACATAGCACACAGTCCTTTCCAGTTAGCGTTTCCATAAGGAGACAATCAGTTTATACACTTCCATAATTCCCAGCGGAGCCAGGGACAGACCGATGACGGTCAGCCAAGCCGTGCCATCCATCGCCACCAGAGAGAATACGCTCTGCAGGGCAGGAATCAGCAGCACCGCCAGCAACAGCACCAAAGAGCCGAAAAAGGCACCCACCATATATTTATTGGTGTGGAATCCTACTTTGAACAGCGAGTGGGAGGAGCGCACGTTCATCGCGTGCACCAGCTGACCAATAGCCAGCGTGGCGAAAGCCATCGTACCGCCCAGCGCCTCTCCGCCGATGGCAAAGGCGATGAGGGTCAGTACGGCGAACATAGCGCCCTGCCACAGTGCTTGCAGGCCCAAACCGCCGGCAAACAGGCTCTCGCCGCGACGGCGAGGGTTGCGTTTCATAATATCCGCCTCGGGGGCCTCCATCCCCAAAGCCAGAGCAGGAAGACTGTCGGTGACCAAATTGATCCACAACAGTTGAATGGGGAGCAGGGGAGACTTCTGCCAGAACAACATCGCAATAAATACGGTGAGAATCTCACCTAAGTTGCAGGACAGCAGGAAGCGGATAGCCTTGCGAATGTTGTCGTAGATGCCGCGTCCCTCCCGGGCTGCATCCACAATGGTGGCAAAGTTGTCGTCGGTGAGGGTCATATCCGAGGCGCCCTTAGCCACGTCGGTGCCGGTGATGCCCATGGCACAGCCGATGTCGGCGGCCTTTAAGGCCGGGGCGTCGTTGACACCGTCGCCGGTCATGGCGACCACGTCGCCCCGCTTTTGCCACGCCTTGACAATGCGGATCTTATCCGCCGGGGTGACACGGGCATAGACGCGCAGGTTGGTGATGTTCCGTTCCAGGTCCTCGTCGGACATTTGCTCCAGTTCCTGACCGGTGATGCCCCGCTCTCCCTCGTGGAGAATCCCTAACTCGCGGGCAATAGCGGCGGCGGTGATGACGTTATCGCCGGTGATCATCACGGTGCGGATGCCGGCGGTATCGCAGTCGGCGATCGCGGCTTTTACTTCCGGGCGAGGCGGGTCGATCATACCCACCAGACCGGCCAAGGTCAGATCGCATTCGAGGGTATCTACGTCGTAGACGGCATTGTCCACGTCCATCAGTTTATAGGCCACCGCCAACACGCGCAGTGCATCGCCTGCCATCAGGGCATTGGCCTGGGCGGCTTTTTCGGTGTCGCCCTTTACACATAAGGGAAGCACCATCTCCGGTGCCCCTTTGACGATCACGATGGTCTGGTCATCCACCACGTGAATGCTGGACATTCGCTTGCGCTCCGAATCAAAGGGGAGCTCGTCGATGCGGGGCATATCCTGCAGCAGTTCGGCTTTATCGTAGCCCATCTTACGCAGATGTGCCAGAATGGAGGTTTCGGTAGGGTCACCGATCAGCACCTCTTTCCCGTTCTCTACGGCAATATCCGCGTCGGTGCACAGGGCGGCCAGGCGGATGAGCTGCTCCAAGCCGGGCACGTGCTTGTCGTCCTCCAGATCCACCATTTGATTGTTGACGTAGGCGCGGCGCAGGGTCATCCGGTTTTGGGTCAGGGTGCCGGTCTTATCCGAGCAGATTACCGAGGCGCTGCCCAAGGTCTCTACTGCCGGCAGACGGCGGATGATGGCGTTTTTCTTCACCATTCGTTGCACGCCCAACGACAGTACGATGGTCACGATAGCGGGCATACCCTCCGGGATGGCGGCTACCGCCAGAGAAACGGCGGTCATAAACATCTCCATCCATCCCAACCCGGCGATCAGACCGATGAGGAAGATGATGACGCAGATGCCTAATGCCAGCACACCCAATAGCTTGCCCAACTGGGTCATTTTTTCCTGCAGGGGGGTGGTGGTCTCGTTTTCACCCTCCAGCAGGGCGGCGATATGGCCCATCTCAGAGCGCATACCGGTGGCTACCACCACCGCCACCGCCTTACCGGCGGTGATCTCACAGCTGGCGTACAGCATATTGGTGCGCTCCGCCAGGGGGGTAATATCGGCGAATTCGCCGGTAGCGAATTTCTCCACCGGCAGGGATTCGCCGGTGAGAGCAGATTCGTTGCTCCGCAGGCTGTATGCCTCCAGTATACGGCAGTCTGCCGGCACCAGATCCCCGGCCTCCAGCTCCACGATGTCGCCGGGGACCAACTCGTGAGCGGGGATGGTGGCAACCGCCCCATCCCGACGTACCCGGGCATCGGGGGCGGACATATTTTTCAGCGCCGCCAGCGCCGCTTCGGCCCGGCTTTCCTGTATCACGCCCAAAACGGCGTTGAGCAATACGATAGCCACAATCACGATGGGCTCCACCCATTCACCGGGCTTATTATTAAAAAATTGGTCGTACAAGCAGATGGCCAGGGAAAGAGCCGCCGCCACCAACAGAATGACGACCATCGTATCCTTTAATTGGTGGATAAATCGCTGGAAAAAGGTCAGAGCCTTTTTGTCCTCTAACCGGTTTTCTCCGTATTCTTTCAGTCGGATAGCGGCGGTTTCGGAGGTCAGACCGGTAGCCGGGTCCACCTGCAATTCGTGTAAAACCGCCTCTGCGTTGTTGCTGTGCCAAATCATATCGAAAAACTCCTTTCAGGAAGTGGGGTTTCATAAAATTACTCCAAAATACAGTATAGCACGTTTTTACAAAAAATCCAACCCATTTTGTCGGGAAAATGCAAATAAAAAATTCCTGCCGCAGCAACTGCGACAGGAATTGAAAACTTACGGCAAAACATACCACAGTATGCACACGAACTGCATCATACTTCCCACTAAGGTGAATAGGTGAAACACCGTATGCATATACCGTTTTTTCTTGCCGATGCCGTATAGGATAGCGCCGATGGTGTAGGCGATGCCGCCTCCTAACAGCCACAGGAGTCCCGGCAGGGGGATGGCGGCGATGGCGATGTCGGCGGCGATGACGATGCACCATCCCATGCCGATGTAGCACACCATGGACAGAACGGAGTATTTCTTCAGGTCAATGGCGGTAAAGGTGGCGGCCATAGCGGCCAAGCCCCACACGATGCCGAAGAGGGTCCATGCCCAACCGGAGGAAACCGGTCGGATAGCGGATAACAGAATGGGGGTATAGGTACCTCCGATAAGCAGGTAGATGGTGCAGTGGTCGATGACCTGCATCACTTTTTTAGCGGTGGGGTGGTGTAGACCGTGGTATACGCTGGATACCGTATACAGCAGGATCATCGATCCTCCGTAGATGCTGCTCCCCACCACCGCCCAGGCGTCGCCATTTAGGGCGGCCACCAATACGCAGGATACCAGTGCGATCACGCCGAAGCCACCGCCAATAATGTGGGTCACGGTGTTGCCGATTTCTTCGCCCCGGGAATAGGTCGGGAGCAACCGGTCTTTTAATTTGGTTCGTTTCATTGGTCAGGTTCCTTTCCGTGGATGTTTCTGTGGGCGTTGCAGCCCGTCTCTGCCTGCTATTATAGTGGGAGGGGACCCAAAGGGCAACCTACCGCCGTATTCGGTTGCTCTCCGGTATCAATAGGGGGAAGGAGAGAAAAATACAGCCACTCTACTGCTGGTAGAAACCCCGAAATTCAAGGTTTTTTCGCCGGTTTGACAGGTTGTGAAAAATTTATCTATTTTTTCACGGTTAGGTATTGCAAAACGGGAAATTTTGTTTATAATAGTATCTGTACGATTATGTGTTTTGACACGTACAGTAAAAACCGAAAGGAGTACCAATAATGAACTATACTCATGAAGTTGAGCAAATGTGCGTCGTGGCTAAGGGCCCCCACCACGGTCCCGCCCCGATCCCGGAAGAGGGTCTGTGGGTGAAAGCCAAAGAGATCGGCGATATCTCCGGTCTGACCCACGGTGTGGGCTGGTGTGCCCCTCAGCAGGGCGCTTGCAAGCTGACCCTGAACATCAAGAAGGGCATCGTCGAGGAGGCTCTGGTTGAGACCCTGGGCTGCTCCGGTATGACCCACTCCGCCGCTATGGCTGCCGAGATCCTGCCCGGCAAGACCATCCTGGAGTGCCTGAACACCGACTTGGTGTGCGACGCCATCAACACCGCTATGCGCGAATTGTTCCTGCAGATCGTCTACGGCCGCAGCCAGTCTGCTTTCTCCGAGGACGGTCTGTCCATCGGTGCCGGCCTGGAGGACCTGGGTAAGGGTCTGCGTTCTCAGATCGGTACTATGTATTCCACCAACGTCAAGGGCGTGCGTTATCTGGAGATGGCCGAGGGCTACGTCACCAAGATCGCTCTGGACGAGAACGGCGAGGTTACCGGCTATCAGTTCGTGAAGCTGGGCAAGATGATGGAGGACATCCGTCACGGTGTCAACCCCACCGAGGCTTATGAGAAGAACATCGGTCAGTATGGTCGCTTCGACAATGCGGCGAAGTACATTGACCCCCGTGAAGAATAATAAAGGAGGAATGTACAGATGGCTAACAATGTAAAGT
>SVON01000027.1 GCA_015066365.1 Oscillospiraceae bacterium
GCAGTACAGCGATACTCCTACCCAGGCGCAAGAGATGCTGGAGCTGTGGAATTACACCTTAGCCGTGAACGGCACCAAGATCACCAGGGCCAGACAGCAATACGTGCGTCGGTTGGCTCCGGTGGCGCGGGAGATCTATCACGGCTTGACCAGAGGAAAAGAAACGATCCATCTGACCTTGGATACCCCGGCAGGGGCAGAAACGGTGGAGGAAACGGCGCGGCATTGGCAAAGGCTGTTTCACGACTCCTTGCAGGCGGATCTGGCCGCCGGCTTTACCACCGTCGGTCCTCATCGGGAGGATCTGCAGATCACCATCGACGGCAACCCGGTCAAAAATTACGGCTCTCAGGGGCAGACCCGCTCGGCGGTGCTGGCGCTGAAGCTGGCGGAGGCAAGGCTGCTGCAGGAGATTTTAGACGAGCCGCCGGTGCTGTTTTTGGACGACGTGATGAGCGAATTGGATCTCTCCCGGCAGGATTATCTGCTCAACCACATCGAGGGGTGGCAGGTATTTATCACCTGCTGTGAGCCCTCTCCCGCCCTGAAAAATACCGCCGCAAAGGTGTTTTCTGTTAAACAGGGCGTAATAAGCGAGTAAAACTATACAAATAGTTTAGAAACATTATTAAAAAGAGCGCCTATTCCCTCGTGGAGGGAGGCTTTGTCCTAACCAAAAAAAGCAAAAACAAAAGCTTTTTTCAAAGGAAATGATTGTATGTACCTACATTTAGGTCAAGAGGTGGTGGTACGCCACCGGGATATTATCGGTGTGTTCGATATGGATAACACCACCATCTCCCCCCACACCCGTGGGTATCTGAAACAAGCAGAAAAAGAGGGTCGGGTGGCTTACGTCAGCTACGATCTGCCCCGCTCTTTTACGGTGTGCGCCGAACCGGGCACACGGCGCCGGGATAAGGTCTACGTATCCCAAATCGCCCCATCTACGCTGAAAAAGCGCAGTATCACCAGTTTATAATTCCGAGGAGGAATGAAGCTATGAACGAAAATGAGATCTTAGAACAGCAGGTAGAAGAAGAAGTATCCTATAACGAAAGCGACATTCAGGTGCTGGAGGGCCTAGAGGCGGTCCGGAAGCGTCCGGGTATGTACATCGGTTCCACCGGTCCCCGGGGTCTGCACCATCTGGTGTACGAGATCGTGGATAACTCCATCGACGAGGCGCTGGCCGGCTATTGTGACCACATTGAGGTGAACATTCTGCCCGGCGACATCATCGAGGTCAAGGATAACGGCCGTGGTATCCCGGTGGGTATCAACGAAAAGCTGGGTCTGCCTGCCGTTACCGTGGTGCTGACCGTGCTGCACGCCGGCGGTAAGTTCGGCGGCGGCGGCTATAAGGTGGCCGGCGGTCTGCACGGCGTGGGCTCCTCCGTTGTTAACGCCCTGTCCGAGTGGCTGGAGGTAGAGGTCAGCCGTGAGGGTCACGTCCATCATCAGCGGTTTGAGACCGGCAAGACGGTGACCGACCTGAAGGTGATCGGTGACACCGAAGCCACCGGCACCACCGTGCGGTTTAAGGCGGATCCCGCCATCTTCACCGAAACCACCGAATACGACTATGAGACCCTGCAGAAGCGTCTGCGGGAGCAGGCGTTCCTGAACGCGGGTCTGTCCATCACCTTCTCCGACCTGCGGGACGCCGATAACGTGCGTAGCGAGAATTATTGCTATGAGGGCGGTATCTCCTCGTTTGTGGAGTTCCTTAACAAGACCCGCGGCTATACCCCCCTGCACGAGCAGGTGATCCACCTGACCCTCACCAGCGGCGGCTCCACCGCCGAGGTGGCCTTCCAGTACAACGACAGCTATAACGAGAACATCGTGTCCTTCGCCAACAATATGAACACCATCGACGGCGGTACCCACGAGGTGGCCTTTAAGACCGCCATCACCCGTATCTTCAACGATTACGCGGTGCGGTATAAGATGTTCAAGGACGAAAAATTCCGCCTGAAGGGCGACGACGTCCGTGAGGGCATTATGGCGGTGGTATCGGT
Source organism: Oscillospiraceae bacterium (assembly GCA_015066365.1). GTDB lineage: Bacteria > Bacillota > Clostridia > Oscillospirales > Acutalibacteraceae > UBA5905. The sequence goes on from SVON01000027.1 coordinate 2,025, forward strand.
CAAGCTGGAGGACGCTCAGTTTGAGAGCCAGACCAAGGCGAAGCTGGGTAATACCGCCATCGGTACGCTGGTCAACCAGCTGCTGACCGACAAGCTGACCGCCTATTTGGACGAAAACCCCGCGGTGGCCAAGGTCATTCTGGAGAAATCCATCAACTCCGCCAAGGTGCGTGAGGCGGCTCAAAAAGCCCGGGACAACGCCCGTAACAGCAAGAAGCTCTCTTCCTTCCGTATGCCGGATAAGCTGGCGGAGTGCATCTGGCGTGATCCGGAGCGCACCGAACTGTACATCGTCGAGGGTGATTCCGCCGGTGGCTCTGCCAAGCAGGGACGTAACCGGAACTATCAGGCCATCCTATCCCTGTGGGGTAAGATGCTGAACGTGGAAAAGGCCCGGATGGATAAGGTATACACCAACGAAAAGCTGATTCCGGTGGTGGCGGCTCTGGGCTGCGGCATCGGACAGGACTTCGACGTGAGCAAACTGCGGTACGGCAAGGTCATCATTATGGCGGATGCCGACGTGGACGGCTCTCACATCTGCACCCTGCTGCTGACCTTCTTCTTCCGCTATATGCGGCCGCTGATCGAAGAGGGTCACGTATACATCGCTCAGCCGCCCCTATATCGGGTCAGCCGGGCCAAGCAGACCTTCTACGCCTTTTCGGACGAGGAGCGTGACCAGTACATCGCTCAGCTGGGCGGCAACGCCGACATCCAGCGGTATAAGGGTCTTGGTGAGATGGATCCCAAGCAGCTGTTTGAGACCACCATGGACCCTGCCACCCGCACCCTGCTGAAGGTGTGTCTGGACGATGCCCAGCAGGCGGACGAGACCTTCTCCATCCTGATGGGGGATAAGGTGGAGCCCCGCCGCGACTTTATTGAGAAAAACGCCCAGTACGTTGAGAATCTGGACGTTTGATAGGTAGCCAATTATGCAAGAAGAGTTGTTTGAGTCTGTGGAAAAGAGCAAAGCCCCCTTCTCTGAGGGAGAGGGCCAAGACCTGCCGCAAAAGGAACAAAAAGACTGGTACGTAGACCTGACCCGAGAGGAGTTTATCGCCTTTCGGATGCTGTTGGCCCGGTTGCAGGGCCCGCTGCGGCTGCGCATCCCCACCATGATTATGGCGGCGCTATGCTGTGTGGGCGTGGCGGCGCTGGCGGTGGTGGATTGGCTGGAGGCCGGCAAACAGGGCTGGCCGGATCCCACTCTGCTGGTAACGGCGGCGTTGGTGCTACTGCCCGGCTTCTATACCTGGTTTTACGTGCCCGCCAAGATGAAAAAGACCGCCGGGCAGCACTACGACCGGAGCGTTCGGTCCGGTATGAGCTATTGCGGTCGGCTGGAGATCTATCCCGACCGGGTGGATAAGGTGGGGGTGTCCGCCTCCACCAGCGCGGTGATGGATCAGGGCACGCTGTTTATCGAGACCGCCGATATGATGGTGTTCACCGCCGCCGGAACCCCGGCGCTGGTGCTCCCCGGTCGGTGTCTCACCGCCGCGCAGGCGGCGCAGATCCGCCAGACGGCGGATCGCTTGCCCCCCCACAACCGCCGGTTTATTGCGCGGGTGCGCACCGGGGCAGAGGTGGTGGCCCCTCCCGTGGAGGAAAAGCCCGAAGAATTGTGGGTGTCCACCTTTACCTATACCCCCGAGGAATACGCCACCGTGCTCAAAGGGGTGCTGATCCAGCACTTTTGGCGGATGGCGCCCCTGCTGATGGGCACCGCCCTGGTGGGGTCCTATCTGTTTCGCCCGATGGAGGGGGATCTGACCTCCTGCATCCCGCTGTTTTTGGTGATGTGCGGCATCTTTTTGCTGTTTAATCTGATTTTGCCCCTGGCCCGGGTCAAGCGGCAGGTGCCCTATACCACCGCCCACGACCGGACCATGCAGGTGCGCCTGGATACCATGGCGCTGCGGTTAAAGCTGCCCAAGGGGGCGGAGAACTGGGTGCTGTGGTGCGATGTGGACCACGTCTACGATAAGGACGATTTTGTGGAAGTGGTGCACAACAAGAAAGCCACCCTGCACATCCCTAAGCGGTGCATCGAGGATCTGGAGGCTTTTGACGCCATCGTCACCCGCTGTCGGCAGAAATAAGCGGATAATTAGCGAACACAGAGTATAATAAGGAATAAAATATACGGACAGTATAAGAAAATGTGCTGTTGCCGTGTGTTTGCCGACGCAGTCGGCTTGGCCCCCTTGTGCAAAGGGAGGCACGCCACCGACGGTGGCCATCAACGCAACAAAAGGTTTGTTTATCATTCAATCGGAAAGGTCAGGTGAGCGATATGGAGGAGCAGATTGTCCCCCAGGCGAAACTGATAGAAGTAGATTTGGATAAGGAGATGCGGAAACGCTTTTTGGAGTATTCGGTTTCCGTGCTGGTGGCGCGTGCCCTGCCGGACGTGCGGGACGGCTTAAAGCCGGTGCACCGCCGCATTCTCTATACCATGCATGAGGACGGCTTTACCCCGGATAAGGCTCACCGTAAGTGTGCCACCACCGTGGGTGACGTGCTGGGTCACTATCACCCCCACGGTGACGCCTCTGTATACGACGCTCTGGTGCGTATGGCGCAGGATTTCTCTCTGCGCTATCCGCTGATCGATAAGCACGGTAACTTCGGTTCCATCGACGGCGACCCTGCCGCCGCCTATCGATATACCGAGGCCCGTATGAGCAAGATGAGCCTGGATATGCTGGCGGACATCGAAAAAGAGACGGTGGACTTTATCCCCAACTTTGACGACACCACCAAAGAGCCGGTGGTGCTGCCCAGCCGCTTTCCCAACCTGCTGGTGAACGGTTCCTCCGGTATCGCCGTGGGTATGGCTACCAATATCCCGCCCCACAACCTGTGTGAGGTCATCGACGCCATCTGTCTGCTCATCGACAACCCCGAAGCGGAGCTGGTGGACCTGATGGAGCACATCCAGGGTCCCGATTTCCCCACTGGCGGTGTGATCATGGGTCGCAGCGGCATCCGTGCCGCCTACGCCACCGGCCGCGGCCGTATCACCGTCCGTGCCCGGGCCGAGATCGAGGAGGAGGGCACCCGCACCCGCATCGTCATCTCCGAGGTCCCCTATATGGTCAATAAGAAGAACCTGGTGGCCTCCATCATCGACCTGGCGGATGAAAAGCGGGTGGAGGGGATTGCCGACGTGGTGGACCACTCCTCCGAAGAGGGTATCCGGGTGGTCATCGATCTGAAGCGGGACGCCGTGCCCCAGGTGGTGCTCAACCAGCTGTACGCCTATACCCAGATGCAGGTGACCTTCGGCGCCATTATGCTGGCGTTGGTGGATGGCGTGCCCCGCATCCTCACCCTGAAGGAGATGCTGGAGCAGTATGTCAAGTTCCAGATGGAGGTCATCACCCGCCGCACCATCTTCGACCTGCGTAAGGCCCGCGATCGCGCCCACATTTTTGAGGCGCTCAAGACCGCCAGCGACTTTATCGACGAGGTTATTGCCATCATCCGCGGCTCCAAAGACCAGAACTCCGCCAAAGAGCGCTTGATGGAGCGGTTCTCCTTTGACGACGTGCAGGCGGATGCCATTGTGAAGATGCGTCTGGGCCAGTTGTCCGGTCTGGAGCGTCAGAAGATCGAGGATGAGCTGGGCGCGCTGATGATGAAGATTGCCGAATACGAGGGCGTTCTGGCCGACGAGAACAAGGTCAAGGCCATCGTGAAGGAAGAGTGCCTGAAAATGCGGGATAAGTACGGCGATGAGCGCCGCACCGAGATCTCCATCGTGTCCGGCGAGGTGGACATCGAGGATCTGATCCCCGAGGAGCAGTGCGTGCTGACCCTGACCAATATGGGGTATATCAAGCGCCAGGCTGTGGACGTGTATTCCGCCCAGCGCCGCGGTGGTCGCGGTATCACCGGTATGACCACCCGGGAGGAGGACGTGACCAAGCAGATGTTCGTCTGCTCCAGCCACGACTACGTGATGTTCTTCACCAGTTTGGGTCGCGTATACCGGCTCAAGTGCTTTGAGGTGCCGGAGGGCAGCCGTCAGAGCAAGGGTCTGAACATCGTCAACCTGCTGCCCCTGCAGCCGGAGGAGAAGATCTCCGCCATGATCCGTCTGGAGGATCAGACCGAGGGACAGTATCTGTGTATGATCACCAAGCGGGGCATCATCAAGCGCACCCGTCTGGATGCCTATGCCAACGTGCGTAAGAGCGGTCTGATTGCCATCGACCTGGATGAGGGCGACGAGCTGTGCCGTGTGTTGACCACCGATGGCAGCCGTCAGCTGCTGGTCGCCACCCAAAACGGTATGGCCATCCGCTTTGACGAGAACGATGCCCGCGTCATCGGCCGTACCGCCCGTGGCGTCAAGGCGCTGAACCTGGCCGCCGACGACCTGGTGGTGGGTATGGAGCTGGTGGACGAGAGCCGTCTGCTGCTCACCGTCACCGAGACCGGCTTTGGTCGTCTGAGCCGTTTCTCCGATTACCGCACCCAGTCCCGTGGCGGTAAGGGTCTGACCAACTACCACACCGAGAAATACGGTGCCGTGGTGGGCATTATGACCGTGGACCCGGAGGCGGAGGACCTGATTCTGATCTCCTCCGGCGGTATCATCATCCGTATGGCGATGGACGAGATCCGTCTGTGCAGCCGTACCTCCAAGGGTGTGCGTGTGATGCGGGTGCCGGAGGGCACCGCCATCGTCTCCATCGCCAGCGCTGAGCACGACGAGGAGCAGGTGAACGCCCACGCAGAGGAAACCGAAAACGCCGACGAGGGTGCCGAAGAGGCGGAGGCGGACAACACCGCCGAGTCCCCCGCTGAGGGCGCCACCGAGCAATAAACCATCCGACTGACCGGGGCAACCCGGTCAGTTTTTCCTAGGTTCCACGTTAAGCAAGGCCCCCTTTCTAAGGGGGGCTTTCGCGCATGGGGTGTCTTTTTCTTATCCCAAAAGTGATAGGAAAAATCACCTCCAAAACGGTCCGAAAAAGTTGCTTCCAAGAGACGAAAGGGACCCCCTCAAACGAGGGCGTTTGGTGGAAAGAACATTTGGTCGAAAACCGGCGAAAACCCACTCAAATCAAGGGTTTAGGCGGATTTTTTGGTGGAAAAGCCCGTTGAAAATGTGAAAACTTTGCTCGACTTTTCAAGGGGTGAACGGGGTGAAACCCTCGGTTTTCCCCCAATTTACCCTTTCGCGGGGTAAAATCCCGGTGGAAAAGTGGAAGATTTGGTGGAAAACCCACAAAATGGGGATTTTTCCACCAAAAACCGCCGTTATGTAGAAATTTGGCGCAACGATACGGAGTTTTGATGCATCTTTGCGTTGCGCAGAGCCCTTTTCCGAGGGGGTATCACCCCCCAAAAAACCCAGCGCGTGGGGGCGTGCTTTTACGCCCTCCCGCCCAAGAAAAAATGATGAAAGGAGTGCCTCCGATGCTGTTTTACGACGGTCACGTTGACGTGGCGGTGATCGGTGCCGGCCATGCCGGCATCGAGGCAGGTTTGGCTGCGGCCCGGCTGGGCTGTAAGACGGCCGTGTTCACCATCAATATGGACTGGGTGGGCAATATGCCCTGCAACCCCTCCATCGGCGGCACCGCCAAGGGACACCTGGTGCGGGAGATCGACGCCCTGGGTGGCGAGATGGGTAAAGCGGCGGATGCCACCTTCCTGCAGAGCCGGATGCTCAACCGGGGCAAGGGCCCGGCGGTCCACTCTCTGCGGGCTCAGATCGACCGGCGGGACTACTCCGCCTATATGAAGGCGGTGCTGGAGCGCACCGACAACCTGGAGCTGCGCCAGGCGGAGATCACCGCCCTTCAGCGCCAGGAGGACGGCACCTTTCTGCTGACCACCCGGCTGGAGGCGCAATACACCGCCAAGGCGGTGATTTTGGCCACCGGCACCTTTTTGCGGGGGCGCATCTTCGTGGGGGACGTGTCCTATGAGGGCGGCCCGGACGGGATGTTTGCCGCCACCGCTCTGACCGACAGCCTGCTTCGGCTGGGGGTGGCCACCCGCCGGTTTAAGACCGGCACCCCGGCCCGGGTCAACCGCCGGAGCATCGATTTCTCCGGTTTGGAGCAGCAGGATGGCGAGGAGCCGGTGACCCCCTTCTCCTTTGAGACCACAGAAGCCCTGCACAACACCCTGCCCTGCCACGTTACCTGGACGGGGGAGGCCACCAAGCAGGTGATTTTGGAGAACCTGCACCGCTCCCCCCTCTACGGCGGTAAGATCGAGGGCGTGGGCCCCCGGTATTGCCCCAGCTTTGAGGATAAGGTGGTGCGGTTTGCGGAGAAAGAGCGGCATCAGGTGTTTATCGAGCCCTGCGGCAAAAACACCGACGAGATGTACCTGCAGGGGCTGAGTTCCAGCCTGCCGGTGGACGTGCAGATGCAGTTTTTGCGCACCATCCCCGGCTTAGAGCAGGTGCAGGTGATGCGCCCTGCCTATGCCATTGAGTACGATTGCATCGACCCCCTGCAGTTGGGGGCGACCTTAGAGTTTCTCGACATCCCCGGTCTGTACGGCGCGGGGCAGTTCAACGGCTCCTCCGGCTATGAGGAGGCCGCGGCGCAAGGCTTGGTGGCGGGTGCCAACGCCGCCCTGAAGCTCAAGGGTGCGGAACCGCTGATCTTGGACCGCGCCTCCAGCTATATCGGCACCCTGATTGACGACCTGACCACCAAGGGGTGCACCGACCCCTATCGGATGATGACCAGCCGCAGCGAATACCGCCTGGTGCTGCGCCAGGACAACGCCGACCGTCGGCTGACCCCCATCGGACGGCGGGTCGGGCTGGTGGACGACACCCGTTGGGCCCGGTACACCGCCCGTCAGGAGCAGATGGCCGCGGAACGGGCGCGTCTGGAGACCCTTGGTGTGCCCCCCTCGGAGAAATTGGACGAGATCCTCGCCGCCTGTGGCACCACCCCGGTGCGGGACGGCGCCAAAATGGTGGATCTTCTCCGCCGCCCCCAGGTGACCTACGCCGCCCTGGCTCCCATCGACCCGGATCGTCCGGCGTTGGAGCCGCTGGTGGTGGAGCAGTTGGAGGTGGAGCTGAAATACGAGGGGTATATCCGCCGGGAGCAGGCTCAGATCGACGAGATGCGGCGGTTGGAGTGCCGACTGCTACCTCCGGACGCCCCCTATGACCGCATCCACGGCCTGCGCAAAGAGGCCCAGGAGAAACTATTAAAGGTAAGACCTCGGAGCATCGGTCAGGCCAGCCGCATCAGCGGTGTCAGCCCGGCGGATATCTCCGTTTTGATTGTTTGGAGCACCCAATGGGGAAAGGACGGTGCGGAGCGTGTTTGAAAAAGACCTGTTTGCCCGGGTGGCGGAGCCCTTTGGGGTGGAGGTCACCCCGGAACTAACCGAAAAACTGGCCATGTATGCCCGCCTGCTGGTGGAATGGAACCAAAAGATGAACCTGACCGCCATCACCGACCCTCAGGGGATTGCGGTGAAGCACTTTGCGGATAGCCTGACGGTGGCGAATTTGTTACCGGAGGGGGCTTTTTCCCTCATCGACGTGGGCACCGGCGCGGGATTTCCCGGCGTGCCGCTGGCGCTGTACCGCCCCGACTGCCGTCTGACCCTGCTGGATAGCCTGAACAAACGGCTCACCTTTCTGGACGCGGTGTGCAAGCAGACCGGGCTGAACGCCACCCTCATCCACGCCCGGGCGGAGGAGGGGGGACAAAACCCCCGTCTGCGGGAGCAATACGACGTGGCCTGTGCCCGCGCCGTAGCGAATTTGCCGGTGCTTTCGGAGTATTGCCTGCCGTTTGTGAAGGTGGGTGGGCGGTTTATCGCCCTTAAAGGGCCCGACGCGGACCGGGAGCGCACCGAGGCGGCCCGGGGCATCGGCGTGCTGGGCGGCAAGATCGCCCACGTGACCGCCCTGACCCTGCCCGCCGCGCCGATCGAGGGCGTCGAGCCCATGGAGCGCCGTCTGGTGGTGGTGGACAAGGTGCGCAGCACCCCGGCCACGTACCCCCGCCACGGCGCCAAGATTGCGAAAAAGCCGCTCTAACGGCAGAAGATAGGAAAAAGTTTCATTTCCCGACAACCAAAAGCGACAACCCTCTTCTACTATATGTGGTATGCTGTGTCTAGGACAAGCCCACGGATAGTAGAAGAGGGTTGTTTTGTAGGACGATCCTCTCCGTCATTCGTGCGCCGCGTTTCACGTGAAACATTGGCGAGAAGCACCCGCTTGCGATAAACGCGAAAGGAGATGACCGTATGAAAAAGCGAAAGTCCCCCTATCCCGCCGAGGGGGAGGTGCTGATGATCCCCACCGGGGAGATCCGCCCCAACCCTCACCAGCCCCGGCGGGAATTCTCGTTGGAAAAACTGGTGGAATTGGCTCAGAGCATCAGCGAAAACGGCATTCTGCAACCCCTCACCGTCAGTATGGACACCGGGGTGCCGGTGCTGATCGCCGGGGAGCGGCGGCTGAGAGCCGCGCGTATTGCGGGGATGGCGGCGGTGCCCTGCGTGACGGTGCAGGCCGAGGCCCGGCAACGGCAGGCGCTGACCCTTATTGAAAACCTGCAGCGGGAGGATATGAACTGCTTTGAGGTGGCCCGGGGCATCCGGGAGCTGATCGACACCCACGAGCTGACCCAGTGCGAGGCCGCCGGGCAACTGGGGCTTAGCCAGTCGGCGGTGGCCAACAAGCTGCGGCTGCTCCGGCTCACCGAGGAGGAGCAGGAGATGCTGATCGCCGCGGGGATGACCGAGCGCCACGCCCGGGCGCTGATCCGGCTGTCCGATCACGAACGGCGGCTGGGCCTTTTGCGCCGGGTGGTGGAGCAAAAGCTGACGGTGGCCCAGACCGAGCGGATGGTGGAGGATCTGCTGGCCGGACGGGTGCGCCGCCGGCCTGCCCGCCCGCTGGTGCGGGACGTGCGCATCTTCTTCAACACCGTCAACCACGCGCTGGACATTATGCGCCGGGGCGGCATCCCTGCCGAGGGTCATCGCCGGGATGGCGAGGACTACATAGAATACGTGGTGCGCATCCCCAAAGCCAAGGTGGAGGTGAAATAGGGCGGGGCAGGAGCAAAACAACAAAAAAACACCCCGGAGTAATCCTTCCGGGGTGTTTTTCGCTGGATTTATTCCACAATGGTCTTGCTCTTGAGGTTCTTATCGGTCAGACACACAAAGGTTTTGCCCTCGGCCATCACCAAGGGGGTCTTGCCGTCTGCTTCGTAAAAAGAGAGCTGATCGTTGGTGCGCTTCCACTGGATCTCGCGGGCCTTGCCGCCGCTGGCCAGCAGGCCGGAGCCGGATTTCAGCGTAAAGTCGATGTGATAGGCACCACCGCCCTTATAATCCAGCACGTTGCGCTGGTCAAACATCACGATCACGTTGGAGACGGTGATGGTGCCGCCGGAGCCGGTCTTGTGCACCGGCATCTTCATGGCCTGGTCGGCGCCCTTGGTGGTCACCCGGTGTTTGACGTATTTGCCGGTGTCGGGGTTATAGGAGAAACCGATGTGGTAGCCCTGAGAGATCCGCACGTTGACGGTGGCGGCGTTCTTGTCGCCCACCTTTTCGCCGAATGCAAAGGGGGATTTGGTCTTGGTGGTGGTTTTATAGCCCATCCGGTTGATGGCGTTCATCACCTTGCTGCGGATAAAAGCCTTGCGGTTCCAGGAAAAGTTATCGCTGGCCTGCAGGGTGGGGTCGATCTCGGAGGCGTTCTCAATGTCGTTGATGCGCTGCTCCTTAATGGCCTTGCGGGCATCGCCGGAGCCGCCGATGTGGCAATAGATGGCGTCCAGTGCGTTGACGTATTTGATAAAGTGGGGACGGGCAGAGCGCACCGGGCCCACCCGCTCCGGCAGATGATCCACGCTGGAGAAGATGGCCAGCAGACGGGGGATACCCGCCTCGGTCTCGGCTTCAAAATACATATCCGCGTGCTCGATACCCACCTGCACGATGGTGGAGGACTCGTCCGGCACCGCAAAGGCGACGGGGCGGTTGTTTTTGGTGTCAAAATTCTTAATACCGGTGAGGGGATCACGGGGCAGCTCGGGAGCGGTGGTGGTCGTGGTGGTCGCCTCGGTGGTGGTCGTGGTGGTCGTGGTGGCCTTGGGCTTGGCGGGGGCGGGATCTTTGCCGCAGGCGACGGCGCCCAGCGCCATGCACAGCACCAGAGCCAGAGCCAACAGTCGGGTATAAGTCTTGTTCATAAACAGTCGCTCCTTTTTGTATACTCTACCTTTTATTGTAGCATTCCCCGGCGCTGTTTTCAATACCAAATTTTTGGGAAACCTTGACATTTCCCCCGATTGTGAGTAAACTAGTACAGGAAATCAAATAGGCTCCCATAGTTCAATGGATCTAACAGCCCCCTCCTAAGGGGGTGTTTTAACGCTCGCCTTTGCAAAAGGAAATGGTCATTGGTTTGAATTGTATCGTATATGCGCTTGTACCTCAGCAGGATAGAGGGTCCGCCTCCTAAGCGGAACGCCCCCGGTTCGAATCCGGGCAAGCGCGCCAAAAACCGTCTCGAAAGAGGCGGTTTTTTCTCTTCAAAACCCGCATAAACAAAGGTTTTTGCCCTCTCGGCTCCCTCTGACGAGGGAGGCACGATTACTTGCTCATTGCGATTAGCAGAAAATCGGCGTTTTGCGAATCGCCTGCTAATGGGATTTTTAGCAAAATTTTGCTAATTTGCGCAGGCGTATGTTCCATCCATAGACTTTTTGTTTTGTCAGTAATGAGCCTCGCCGTTTTTTCGCTCTAGTGTGTAGAATTTTTCATATTTATATGGTATAATCAGTTAGCTAAATAAGAATTTGTAGGGGTTTATTATGAAAATAGTGGATATAAAAATAGATGGCGGCAAAGCATTTGATTGGGGACGCACCTCGCAGGATTACGCCAAATACCGTGACATCTATCCACGGGAGTTTTACGATAAGATTATAAGTCGAGGACTGTGCGTTGATGAACAGTCCGTTCTTGATCTTGGTACGGGAACGGGTGTGCTGCCAAGAAATCTTTACCATTACGGTGCAAAATGGACAGGAACGGATATTTCGGAGAATCAAATTGAGCAGGCAAAGAAACTGTCCGCAGGTATGGATATTGACTATTACGCTATTCCATCGGAAACGCTGGATTTTCCCGATGACACCTTTGATGTGATTACAGCTTGCCAATGCTTTTGGTATTTCGATCATGAAAAAATTATGCCGAAGCTTTACCGTATGTTAAAACCAAATGGTCGCATTCTTGTTCTTTATATGGCATGGCTACCTTTTGAGGACAAAATTGCGGGTGCAAGTGAGGAATTAGTGCTTAAGTACA
>SVON01000028.1 GCA_015066365.1 Oscillospiraceae bacterium
GGGGGGTGGAGCGCTTAACGCTCAGGGTGGTGGTGGCGGTGCGGCGGCTGACGCCGTACTTGTCGGTGATCACGCAGTACACCTGCCGACCGTCCCGGGCCTTGTTCATCTCCACCGAATAGGTCTTGGTCTTAAAGGAGGTGGTTAGGGTAAACTTGGAGGCTCCCTTGTCCTTATAGTACCACTGATAGGTCAGGCCGTCGCCCTTAGCCCGGGCTTCCACGGTGGCCTTGGCACCATAGGCCACCTTGTTGGTGGTCTTGACCGAATAGGTGTACAGATCCTGGATGTCCACGCCGTCCTCCACCGGGAACAAGCGGATGTTATCCAGCAGGCAGGAGCCACCCAGGTCGCAGAAACCGATGCCCAACCGGGAGAAGTTCCGGGGGTTGATCTCCAGGCTGTACCGTTTCCAATCGGTGCCATAGTTATCCTGGTCCATCTCAAAGGCCACCGCCTCCACCGGCAGAGTGATGCAATCGTCCATCAGCACAAACTTGCCGGCGCCCTCCTCCAGCACCTTCATATCAAAGGAGAATACATACCGGGTGTCAGGCTTTACATCCAGCCATTTGATGTAGTAGAGGCCATACGAATCCTCCGATCCGGTGTATTTCAGCGAATAGCCATAGTTCAGGCGGCTTTTTTCCACACGCAAAAAGCCATTCCGCCAACCGTAACCGGTCTGCCAGTAATCCTCGCCGTCCATCGTCACGTCGCCGGTAAGGCTATCCCCCGGCAGGCAGGCGCTATACCGCACGTCGTGGCTGATGCCCACCGAGGACACCAGATTTTTGCCCACGTATTTGTGACCATCGCCATTTTGGAACAACGCCATATCGTCCACGTATAGGTGGGAATTCACGCCATACAGGGCAATGGTCACCTGGGTCATATCCCGGGAGTTAAAGGCCACCGAGCGCAGGTGCCAATCCCCATCCCACGCGGGGGGATAGATCTGGTTGGTGTCCCACGAGGCGTTCTGTCCGGAGCAATACATAAACTTGCCGGTATCCGGCGCCACCACACCGATGCTGGCGTTACCGGCATTGGTAGCAGACAAGAAATGGCCCTTGACCCAAGTGGAGAATATGTAATCGGTATACGGCTGCACCGGCACAGAGAAGGTATACCATTTACCGGCGCCGACGCCGGTGGCATCAAAATACAGCACCTTGTTTCCGTCCGGGGCGGTGGGGTCACTCACCACCTGAGCCGCGTTACGAAAGCTGCCGGAGCTCCACTGACCGCCGGCGGACTCAAAGCTGCCGTTGTTCAGCAGATTTTCGTCGCTGGTCAGGGGACGGTTGTTCACCTCGCCGAAGGAATACAGCCGATACCAACTGTTGGTATTGTAATGACGACCGATCCCCGTAGGCCCATTGATGGTTACATAGGTGGTGTCTTTCCGATACTTCAGTTCCACGCCGGCCACGTTGCTCGGCTCGCTCTCGGCGGTGTTGCCCTCGTCGTCCCGCACCACGATTTTATACATAGAATGGGGGACTACCGCATCGATGTACCGACCCTTATTCTTGCTAACGTAGGCGTCCTGATTCGCATCCTTCAGCACATAGGTCCAACTCTTGCCGCCATCGGTGGAACGGAGAATATCCATCTCGGTAGCCTGGCGGGAGGGAATCCACTCTACGTAGCCGCTCCCCTCGTTGCAGTACAGCACCGGCTTGTCCAGCACGATCTTTTCGCCCCGGTATTCTGCCCGGTAATCGTCGATAAAGTGGCGCAGATCCCCCACCGAGGGCACGAAATCCGTGTTGGGACTACCGTCCCAGCTGACCGTATCCAGTAGGTAATAAGCCGTGCTCCAGTGAGTGCCGTGGGACATCCAGGCCCACTGAACACCGCCCTTATACCCTTTTTCCATCATCACCTCACGCCATTCGATCAGACGCTTGGTATACAGGTCATAGTCCGGATCGTTGTTGCCGTGCAGGTCGTGACCCACGTTGTACTCGGTCAGAATGACGGGGGCATCGGTCTTAAAATCCTCCACGTCGTAGGTGTAACAATTGTTGTGATATACGTTGTGCCCCATCAGATCCAGGTCAAAGCCACCATAAATCGTCTTGTCCCTGTCGTTGGAGGCCACCGTGCGGGCCACGTCCGGCAGTTCCTCTTTTACCACATCGTTGATGCGGCTCATAAAATGCACCATATCGTCCAGATTGACGCCGTACATCTCCCGCTCGTCAAAATGATCGCCCTTTTCCGAGTCGTTGATCTCATTCTCCGGCTCGTCGGCAATCGCCACCATCGCCAGAATATCCTTATATTCTGCCAGCATCTCACACATGGGGCGCACAAACCGCTCCACATAGTGCTCGGTGACGGTGGGGTTGCAGTATTTCTGAGAAAAGAGATCATACGCCTCAATGCCGTAATAGCCGGGGGCAGAAGAGGAGTGGAAGCACACCGTCCACATCACCGGCATCCCGATCTCCCGGCACATATTCAGAAGGCGGCGGGAATTGTCGAGAAACTCCTGCTTGATGCCCATCACGTCGCCGTACTCGTTGTGAATCACGCCCTCGTCATAGATAGAAGCACCATAACCCAGCAGGTTATAGCCCATCGCCTTCAGGTTGTAGATCTCCCGATAGATCTTGTGGGCCCCCACGGTATCCATCGCCACGGTGGACCAAGAACTTCCCTGATACTTCACCATGGTTTCGTTGCCGGTGAGAGAATGGCCCACGTTGCCCCCGTCAAACCAGGGGAACCAAATGCCGTCGATAAAGCCGTCCCGCTCCAAGATCTGCTCGATGAGCAGGGGCTTATCTTCCGGGGTGTAGGGAAAGCCCTCCCCCATAGCAGGGGCCGGGGACACTGCCGCTGCGGGCACCAGGCCTACCAGCAACACCACCGCACACAGCATGGCTACCAGTTTTATTAAGAGGCGCAACTTCATAGATAGGGTCTCCTTTTCGCAGCTTTGTTGCTTTACATTATGACATACACGAAAATATCTGTCAAGAAAAGTAACAAACCTGTAATCTTTTTTCAAGGAAGGCGATGAAAATAACAGAAAACCCGCCGACAGAACTCTGTCGGCGGGTTGGTTACGCATATATCACCGGTTTTTGCCGGTGGAAACATTTACTTGTACATTGGTCTTCACCTTATAGGTCACAGTTTTTATGGCGTATAAGATTGATTATTAGTACATTGGAATTCACCTTTAGGTCATCACGGTTTCTTCATACTCATATGATAGGCACGTTTCAAGTTAGTGCATTGGATTATACCGTTTCCTTTTCGTGAATTTTTATCCGGAGGCTCTCGCCTCATAAACGACTAGGTCTTTGGACTCAGTCCTTTCAGTAGTTATCGTTTTTAGGTTGCTTCATTAACTAGATCTTTGGACTCATTCCTTTCTGCATCAATTCGGTTTTCGTAGTTGGGCGGGGTATCACCAAATGCCATTGGAATCAGTCCTTTCTTTCCCGTCTACTTCACGGTTATTTGTTCTTGGTCTTCCCTCTGGCTACAGTATAACCGATGCAAGACGTCTTTGTCTATGGGCAAAATGCCTAAGAAAAACGCCAAAACTTTTACTAACACCTTTCCGGAAAAGTGTGCTATAATAGTCTTGTTCGGGTGCTGAGAGAAATTTCAGCACCCTTCTATTATACCTATATTTATAAGAGAAAAACGGCTGTTCCGGACGGGAACAGCCGTTTTTTTAGCTAAAAAATTTTTTCGGTTTTTAGAAAAACCTTACACCGTCAGAATTTTTTCTGCCTCGGCACAGAGCTTCTGCTCCAATTCGGCGGCAGCGGCGGGGGTCTCGCCGATGGCGGTGATATAAGCCTTGACCTTGGGCTCGGTACCGGAGGGACGGACGATGAAACCGGCGCCACCCTCTAAGGTGTAGGCCAGCACGTCGGACTTGGGCAGGGTCAAGGGGGTCTTGTCACCGGTCAACAGATCGGTGGCCACCCGCTGGCCATAGTCGGCCACCGCCACCACCGGGATACCGGCGATGGTCTTGGGGGGGCACTCCCGCAGACCGGCCATCAGCTTCTGCATATCCAGCATACCCTGCTCGCCCTCAAAGGCCACGTTGACCAGGGCGTTGCGGTAGAAGCCGTGCTCCAGATACAGCTGCTCCATCCGCTGCAGCAGGCTCAGACCCTGCTTGCGGTAATAGGAGGCCATCTCCACGATCAGCATCGAGGCCACCACAGCGTCCTTATCCCGAACGTAGCCGCCGGCCAGATAGCCGTAGCTCTCCTCAAAGCCGATGACGTAGCGGTGCTCCTGCCCCTCTTTCTCCAGCAAGCCGATCTGCTCGCCAATATACTTAAAGCCGGTCAGCAGGTCGCGGAGCTCGCAATCGTACTTCTGGGCGATGGACTTGGCCATGTTGGTGGTGACGATGGTCTTGATGACCACCGGGTTCTCCGGCAGGGTGCCGTTCTGCTTACGGCAGGACACCACGTAATCCAGCAGCAGGCAGCCCACCTCGTTGCCGGACATCAGGGTGTAGTCGTTGCCGTCCCACACGGCGATGCCCACACGGTCGCAGTCGGGGTCGGTGGCCAGCAGCAGGTCGGCAGGCTGAGGCAGAGCCTTGGCGGTAGCCAGGGCACACTCAAAGGCCTGACGGATCTCCGGGTTCGGGAAGGGAGCGGTGGGGAAGTTGCCATCCGGCAACTCCTGCTCCTTGACGATGGTCAGATCCTGGATACCCACCCGACGGAGCATCTCGCGCACCGGCAGGTTGCCGGTACCGTTGAGGGGAGTATACACCAGACGCAGGCCGCTTTCGGCGATGATACCGGGGTTAACCTGCTGCTCCAGCACCTTATCGGTATAGCTGTCCAGCACGGAGTCAGGGATCAAGTTGATCTTGCCGGCGGCCACCGCCTGGTCATAGGCCATGGTCTTGACGTCCTCAAACAGATCCACCTTGGTGATAAAGGAGGTGACAGCGGCGGCATCGTCGTCGGTGATCTGGCAGCCATCGGCGCCGTACACCTTATAGCCGTTGTACTTAGCGGGGTTGTGGCTGGCGGTGACCATAATACCGGCCTCACAGCCGTAATAGCGCACCGCATAGCTGAGCACCGGGGTGGGCTCCAACTGGGGGAACAGATGGACGCTGATGCCGTTGGCGGCCAGCACGCAGGCGGCCTCGCGGGCAAACAGGTCGGATTTGATACGGGAGTCGAAGGACACCGCCACCTTAGCGGTATCGTAACGGTCGTTCAGATAGTCGGCCAGACCCTGGGTCGCCTTTCGGACGGTGTAGATGTTCATCCGGTTAGAACCGGCACCGATCACGCCACGCAGACCACCGGTGCCAAAGGCCAACTCTCGGTAAAAGCGGTCACGGATCTCAGCCTCGTTGCCCTCCACAGAGGCCAGCTCGGCAGTCACGTCAGCATCCTCGATGGCACGAGCACGCCACAGGTCGTATTTTGCCATAATTTCGTTCATTCGTAAATACCTCCTGTCTTATGATAGGCCCTATCTACCTATTCTAAATTACAGTATAGCACATCCTTTAAGAGAACACAACCTCTAATTAGAAAAACTTGCCTTTTCCGCCAACCTATGCTAGAATGAGCGTAACAGAACAACCTAACAAAGGAGGCATTCCTATGAAAACCCGTAGTTCCGCCACCAACGTTGTCACCGCCATTCTGGCTTCGCTGCTCAGCGTATTGCTGGTGGTGACCCTGCTGGGCACCAGCACAGCCGGCTTGGGCAGCTCCCTCACCAAGCCCGAGGTGCTCAGCCATCTGCTACTCAACGCCCTGCAAGAGGTAGATTTTGAGGAGATTCTCCACCGAGAGGCCGAGGGCCTGGGCCTGAGCCCCAACCGCTATTACGAGGCCAAAATGGCGGAGGAGATTATGGAATCGGATACGATGGAGGCCATCGTTGACCTGTATGCAAAAGATGCCGCCGCCGCCATGACCGGCTCGCTGACCACCCCCATCCTGACCCCGGAGCGCTTTCGGGACTTGGTGGAGCGCAACGCCGGTGAGTTGGTGAGCATTGTCTGCCGCATCGACCGCTCTGCCGACCCGGTGGCGGTCAAGGCCAGCCTGCTGTCTTACGTGGACGAAAACGCGGAAGATCTGATCGGCTCCATGCCGGTAGAGGAGTTCGCTCAGGACGCCGGCGAGGTGCGGGAGGCGATGGAACTGTTGTCCAATTTCTTCATCGCCCTGCTGGTGATCTCTCTGGTGGTGGGGGCGCTGATCTATGCCTGCCGCGCCTACCGCTTTGGCGGATTCCTGTGGTTGGGGATCGACGCCCTTCTGGCCGGTGGCCTGATGGGGGGTGCCGCCCTGCTTGCAAAAGAGTATCTGGCGGAGGAAATGTTCTATAAAGGCGACCCGGAAATTCTCGAGGCGGTGCTGTCCTCCTTTGCGGGTCTGATCGCCGTCTTTGCCCTGCCCCTGCTGGTGCTGGGCGTGGTGCTCATCGGTCTGTATATCCTGCTGAGATGCACGGTGGTACGCAAACGCCTGGCCGCCGCCAACGCCGCCATCCCTGCACCGGTGGTGCCCACCGCACCGGCGGTATCGGCTATGCCCGTTGCGCCTGCCCCTGTCGCTCCTGTCGCCCCTGCCGCGCCTACCGAGCCTACCGAGCCTAACCCGCAATAACATCCTTTGATCCAACAAGAAAAGGAGGTGCCCACCTATGGAAAAGCCCAGTAAAACCAAACGCATCATTCATAGCTTGATGGCTTTTGACCGGGTGGGACACTCCATTCAGGTGGAGCCGGTGCCGCTGACCTGCCCCGGTCTGCCCAAAGAGTTCCATCTGGCCCGGGTGGCGGTGGTGGCAGACGTACATCTGCCGGACCAACTGATCCCACTGCCCCGACTGGTAAAATATCTCAAAATGCAACAGCCGGACGCCATCTTTTTGCCCGGCGATCTGACCAACAGCTACACCGACTTTGACGAGACGGGGCTCAGGCAACTGGCCAAAGCGCTGGTGAAGATCGCTCCCTGCTTTGCGGTGCCCGGCAACCACGAATGGCGTCTGGGTCGGGAGCCCCGATACCGGGAGATCCTCACTCGGTGCGGGGTACACTATCTCTGCGACAGCTATGCCGACTGGCACCGGGGGAGCGGCTCTCTGCGGCTGTACGGTATGGGGCAACAGGCCCCTGCCCCCTTAGCGGTGGAGGGGCAACCCACCATCGTGCTGTCCCACCGCCCCGAGTACTTTCCGCTGTACAAAGAGGCGGGCTGGAACGTGGTGGTCTGCGGTCACGCCCACGGCGGACACGTCCGTATGGGACGCTGGTCGCTGTTCTCCCCCGATCAGGGCTTCTTTCCCCGCTACACCCACGGCGTTTATGAAGAGGGTGCCACCCGGATGGTGGTCAGCCGGGGGCTAGGCAACAGTTCCCTGCCCTGGCGGCTGAACAACAACCCTCACCTACCGATCTTAATTCTGTCTGCAAAATAAAAAAACGCCGGTGCTGATGCACCGGCGTTTTTTATTATTCTTAATCCAGGAAATCCTTCAGCTTCTTGCTGCGGCTGGGATGACGGAGCTTGCGCAGCGCCTTGGCCTCAATCTGACGGATGCGCTCACGGGTCACGTCAAACTCCTTGCCCACCTCTTCCAGCGTGCGGGGACGGCCATCCTCCAGGCCGAAACGCAGACGCAGCACCTTGGCCTCACGGTCGGTGAGAGACTGAAGCACCTCTTCCAGCTGCTCCTTCAGCAGGGTGTGGGAGGCGGCATCCGCCGGAGCGGGAGCATCGTCATCGGGGATAAAATCGCCCAAATGGCTGTCCTCCTCCTCGCCGATGGGGGTCTCCAGAGAGACCGGCTCCTGGGCAACCCGCATAATCTCGCGCACCTTATCCACCGCCATATCCAGTTCCTCCGCGATCTCCTCGGCAGTGGGCTCATGACCGTTCTTGTGCAGGAGCTGGCTGGATACCTTCTTCACCTTGTTGATGGTCTCCACCATATGCACCGGAATACGGATGGTGCGCGCCTGATCGGCAATGGCGCGGGTGATGGCCTGACGGATCCACCAAGTAGCGTAGGTGGAGAACTTATAACCCTTGGTGTAGTCAAACTTCTCCACCGCCTTGATCAGACCCAGGTTACCCTCCTGGATCAGATCCAGGAACTGCATACCGCGACCCACGTAGCGCTTGGCGATGCTGACCACCAGACGCAGGTTGGCCTCGGACAGACGCTTTTTGGCGGCCTCGTCGCCCTCGACGATGCGCATTGCCAGAGCGGTCTCCTCCTCGGGGGTGAGCAGCGGCACGCGACCGATCTCTTTCAGATACACCTTGACAGGGTCGTCAATGGCCACCTGCTCGGTGGGGGCCACTTCCTCGTGCTCTTCGGTCTCGGTGGTCTCCAGATTCAGATCCAGATCGTCCAGCGATACGTCGGAGAAATCGTCCACCACTTCCACGTTGTGGGCTTTTAACTGCTCCAACAGCTTGTCCATCTGCTCGGGGTCAAAGTCGAACAGCTCCATCACGTCCATGATCTCGTGCTCAGCCAGTTTGCCTTTGCTACGACCCAGTTCCACCAGCTCCGCCACCACGGTGGCCTTATCTTTTTTCACCGGCTGGGCGCTGTCCGCCTCGGCCTCTGCCAACAGCAGGTCGGCCTGCTCCTCCAGCATCTCCGGGGTCATCTCTTTCTTGTTGCTCATGCTTGTTTCCGTCCTTTCGTTTATGTGAATGGGTTATTTCCTTTCTCGCAGGGTATCCAACATCTTTTGGATATCCTCATCGCTGGCCTCGGCCGGGTTTTGGATCTGACGCAGCGTGTGCTCCTCACGGATGATGGCGGCAAACCGGGCCACCTCCTCCGGGGTAACCACCCGCTCCCCCATATCCCGCACCATTTTGGCGATATAGGCCATCCCGTCCTGATCGTAGTCAGAGGCCAGGAAGGGCAGCTCTACCAACAGACCCTGCCGCTCTCTATCCAACAGCCGGCGGTACAGCTCCCGGTTAAAGGAGGTGACCATTTGCTCCGGTGCCAGGGCCTGCCGCACCGACTTAATGTAATCCGGGTGCAGGATCAGGGTGCCCAGCAGGCTCTCCTCTGCCGAGGCGGCCCGGGTGTTCTGCGCCGCCTCCGGGTTCACCTGCTGCAGCTCTTTGCGCTCCTGTCGCAACAGGTTGGGCAGCTGATACCGCACCTCCTGCCGCTCCTTTTTCCGGCGGGTCTGCTCCACCTCCTGCAGGATGGCGTCCTTGGACACCCCCAGCAGTTGGGACAACCGTCCCGCATACAGATCCCGCTCGATGGGGCTTTCGATCTTTGCCAGCACCTTGGTGGCCTCTTGGGAATAGGCCAGTTTACCCTCGGCGGTGCTGAGAGTATGGGTCTTGCCGATTTCCAGCAGGCTGTGTTCCACCGCGTTGGAGGAACGCTCCAGCAACCGCTTGAAGGCGGCGGCGCCGTTATTCTTGATAAACTCGTCCGGGTCCTTACCATCCGGGATGGTGACCACCCGTACGTCCAGACCGGTACGCCGCAGATTCTCAATCGCCCGTTTGGTGGCCTTCTGCCCTGCTCCGTCGGCGTCAAAGATCAGATTGACCCGATCGGCGTACCGGGCAACCAACTGCATCTGCTCCTCCGGGAACGAGGTGCCCAGCGCCGCCACCGTATTGGTAAAACCGGCCTGGTGCATAGCGATAACGTCCATATAACCCTCACACAGGTTCAGCTCCCGTCCGGTGTTTTTGGCAAAGTTAAGGGCAAAAAGGTTGTGACTTTTGCTAAAAGCCAGAGTGCTCTCGGTATTCATATACTTGGGCTTGGAGTCGTCCAGTACGCGACCGCCAAAGCCCACCACGTTGCCCCGGATGTCGATGATGGGGATCATCGCCCGGTTGCGGAAAAAGTCGTAGGTGCCGCCGTTTTTTCCCCTTTTGGCCAGGGTGGCGGCCACCAGCTCGTCGTCCTTAAAGCCTTTGGCCCGCAGGGCGTTGCGCAGATAATCCCAACCGGGGGGCGCAAAACCCAGGCCGAAGTGCTTGATGGTGGCGTCGGTATACCCACGGCTGTGGTAATAATCCAGCGCCACCTTGCCCTCGGGGCGGTAGAGGGTGGCGTGGAAGAGGCGGGCTGCCTCGCGGTTGGCCTCCAGGATCCGCATCCGCAGACGGGATACCTGATCGTTCTCCTGCCGGTTTTCCGGCATCCTCATCCCGCTGCGCTCCGCCAGGAATTTGATGGCGTCGATGTATTCCAGATTCTCGATCCGCTTAATAAAGGTGATCACGTCGCCGCCGGCGCCGCAACCGAAGCAGTAGAAGGAGTTGGTCTCGGGGTAAAGATTAAAAGAGGCGGTCTTCTCTCCGTGGAAGGGGCACAGCCCCACCAGGTTGCGGCCCCGCCGCTTAAACGCCACGTAACTAGAGGCGACACTCTCGATATCGTTTTTGGATAAAAGTTCTTGGATAAAGCTATCCGGCAGAGCCATCTTGCCGCCTCCCTTCCTTATCGTTGTAATCGCTTATTTCAAAACAACCGCCCATCCTCTGGGTATGTAGAGCTCATGGTACATTTCCAAGGCGAAATTGTCGGTCATACCGGCTACGTAATCGCACACCGCTCTGGCGGTGCCGTCCTGCTCCCGCACCAGAGCGTATTCCTCCGGCAGTTTGTCCGGATTTTTGAGAAAATGATCAAACAGGGCGGAGATCATACCGTCCACTTTTTTCTCCTCCACCTTGGCTTCGGAGTTTAAGTACAGATAATCGTACATATAGGTATGCAGATCCCAAAAATAGGGTTCCACCGCCGGATCCATAGCGATCACGCCGTTTTGGCTGCCGTCTATCATCGCCGTCACCAACGTGTCAATGCGGCTGGAGGTGCTATCCCCCAGATGCAGGTGCACTTCCAGCGGAATGTCTGCCTCCTGCAGCACTCCGGCGCGGATAGCGTCGTCCATATCGTGGTTGACGTAGGCGATCTTATCCGCCCAACGGACAATGCGTCCCTCCAGGGTCACCGCTTCCTCCCCCTTGGTGTGGCGGAGCATACCGTCCCGCACCTCGTAGGTCAGGTTGAGCCCCCTACCGGTGTTCTCCAACCGTTCCACCACCCGGACGCTCTGCTCATAGTGGCGGAAGCCGCCCTCCACGCATTTGTCCAGGCACCGTTCACCGGCGTGACCAAAGGGGGTATGCCCCAGGTCGTGGGCCAGCGCCACCGCCTCGGTCAGGTCCTCGTTGAGCCGCAGGGCCCGGGCAATCGTCCGGGCAATCTGGGCCACCTCGAGCGTGTGGGTCAGGCGGGTGCGGTAGTGGTCCCCCTCCGGAGCCAAAAAGACCTGGGTCTTATGCTTTAGGCGGCGGAAGGATTTGCTGTGCAGCACCCGATCCCGATCCCGCTGATAGGCGGTACGATAGGGGCTCTCCGGCTCCGGTCGTTGGCGACCCCGCGTCTCGGCGGACAAGGCCGCATAAGGGGACAGAATCTCTTTCTCAATCTCTGCCCAGGTTTTTTGTGCCATAGCAATCCCTCCTTTTGCCCATGTTTAACACCTTTATACTAAGTTATACGCAAAAAACGGAAAAAACCCTTTTTCTTTTAAAAGAAAAATCGGTTTTTCTCGAAAAATTCATATCTTTTGGGTTACGTCGCGAAACTCCACCTCCGTTTTCAGAAGGTGGAGTTTATGACTTACCCTACCGGAAAGGCCGCAAACTCCTCGCCGGTGAAGGTGGCGCACAGCCGTCCGTTGCTCCGGTCGATGAGGGTGGCCTCCAAGTGCCCCTTGCCCTCCTGAGGCAGAGAGAAACAGACGGTCACCGCTTCTCCAAAGCGGGTGTCGGTGACGGTAGCCCCCTCCTCTGCCAAAAAGGCAGGGATCCAGCCGTACTGACCGTAATCGCAGGTGATCTCGCCCCGCAGGCACAGCCGCATCTCCACCACGCCGCCGGCATCCACCGCAATCTTGGCGCCGTGAGAATAAGCCCGTACCAGGCCTCCGGCCCCCAGCAGAATGCCGCCGAAATAACGGGTGACCACCACCACGCAGTCGGTGAGCCCCTCTTTGCGCAGGACGTCCAGCACCGGAATGCCGGCGGTACCCTGCGGCTCTCCGTCGTCGGAAAAGCGGCACAGATTGCCCCCCTCCAGCACGTAGGCATACACGTTATGAGTGGCGTCCCAGTATTTTTTTTGCTTTTCGCGGATAAAGGCCAACGCCTCCTCCTCGGTGGTCACCGGCTTAATGAAGCCCATAAACCGGGATTTCCGCTCCACAAATTCGTCCGACGCCTCTTTGGCGATGGTGAGATAGTTTTTCTTTGCCATCCGGGACACCTCCTTTTCTTTACACAGAGAGAAGAGAAAAGACAGTGCACAAGTGCACTGTCTTATACTCAGTAAAAACTTATTTGCCCAGACCGAAACGCTTGTTGAAGCGGTCCACACGGCCGCCGGCATCGTTCAGCTTCTGCTTGCCGGTGAAGAAGGGATGGCACTTGGAACAAATTTCCACGCGGATATCCTTCTTGGTAGAACCGGTAGCAATCACGTTACCGCAGGCGCAGGTGATGGTGGTCTGCTCGTAATTGGGATGGATGCTCTCCTTCATTCTTGTCACCTCTTTCGGGAGTTGTAGATTAACGGATAGACTATACCACATCC
>SVON01000029.1 GCA_015066365.1 Oscillospiraceae bacterium
CCGGTAGCAATCACGTTACCGCAGGCGCAGGTGATGGTGGTCTGCTCGTAATTGGGATGGATGCTCTCCTTCATTCTTGTCACCTCTTTCGGGAGTTGTAGATTAACGGATAGACTATACCACATCCGGCCGAAAAATGCAAGGGTTTTTTGATATTTTTTGCGTTTTCCTGCATTTGTCGTAAGAAACTATGAAAACGCACCAATTTTTTCGCTCTTTCCTAGGTACAATGCCAAAGGAAAACCGCCGGTAGACAACTACCGGCGGTTCGGATGCAATAATCAGGCATTCTTGGCAGCCTTGCGGTTCATCCAGCGGACCCAGATGGGACCGGACAGGAACAGAGAAGAATACGAACCGGAAATGGCACCAAGCAGCATGGGCAGAGCAAAGCTGACGATGCTGTCCACGTTCATCACCAAAGCCACGACCAGCACGGCCAGAATGGCCAGGCAGGTGGTCACGGTGGTAATGATGGTACGGCGCAGCACGTGGTGCAGAGACTCGTTGACCACGTCGGCCAGCGGCGCGTTGGAACGACGGCGCAGGGTACGCACACGGTCGAAGATCACGATGGTATCGTTCAGCGAGTAACCCAGGATGGTCAGCATAACCGCCACGAAGTTATCGTTCAGCTCCAGACCGAAGATAACGAAAGCAAAATACACGATCAACAGGTCGTGCACCAACGCGATCAGCGCGGACACACCAGCAGGCACACCGCCGATACGACGGAAGCGGAAGCCCACGTAGACGATCAGCAGCACCGCTGCCAGACCCAGAGCCAACAGACAACGTAGCAGGAACTTGGTACCCTTAGAGGGGGACAGCGAGTCGCGGCTCTGCTCGATCATATCCAGTTTTTCCAGATCTGCTTTCAGCGCGTTGATCTTCTCGGCATCGGTCTCGCCGGCGCGGGAGATGGTGATCATATCCTTGCCTTCCAGCTCATCCATCTGCCACTTAACATCGTTGCCCAGATGCTTCTTAGCCAGTTCAACAACCTTGTTCTCATCCATCTCGACACTCTCGACGCACTGATAGCGAACCTGAGTACCACCCTTGAAGGAGATATCCATCTGGGTGCCGAAGATCACGTTGCACAGCAGACCCACCACCATAATGGCGGCAGAAATCATCAACGCCTTGGGAAGGAAGGCGACAAAATCAAACTTTTTCATTTGCGCTCACCTCCATAGAACCAAGGATTGCGGAAGATCTTGAAACGGGAGATGGAACGGAGCATCAGACGAGAGGCCCACAGACCCATCACGAAGTTGGTGACCACACCCAGCAGCAGCGTGTAACCGAAGGCGTACACAGAGCCGGTGGCGGAAACGGGCAGCCAGCTGAACATCCAGCCGAAGATACCGTCGGAGGAACCGAAGACACCCATCAGAACCACAGCCACGATCAGCACGGTGATGTTGCCGTCGAAGATGGCGCCAAAGGAGCCCTTAGAGCCGGAACGGATGGCGGAATCGATGGTCTTGCCGGCGCGCAGCTCGTCGCGCACCGCCTCGGCGGTGATGACGTTACAGTCCACACCGATACCGATGGACAGGATCAGACCGGCGATACCGGGTAGGGTCATGGTAAAGGGATCCATGAAACCGAAGTAACCGGTCAGGCAGGCGATAGTCAGCGCCATCTGACCGCACAGGGCCAGAGCCGCCACAAAACCGGGCAGACGGTACAGCACGATCATCAGGGCACACACCAGCACCATCGCGATGATGGCGGCAATACCCATGGCGCTCAGAGCGTTGTTGCCCAAAGTGGCCGAGGTAGAGGCAATAGAACCGGCCTTGATGCTGAAGGGCAGAGAACCGGCGTTGATGATGTCGGCCAACTCCTTGGCACCCTCATAGGTCTGGTTGGACTGGGTGATCACCGCCTTACCGTTGGTGATCTGGTTTTGAACGACGGGATCAGATTTGAACTCATACCGGGGGGCGTTATTCTCCTTAGCCCAGGACTCACCATAATCCAGCCAAATGGAGATGGCTCCGTTGCTGGCAGCCTGCTTCTTGGTGGCCTCAGAGAACTTCTTGGTGCCGGAATCCTCCAGCTCCAAGCTAATGTAGTACTGGTTGGCACCGGTCTCGTCCACCGCACCGTACTCGGCAGAAGCAGAGGCAACATCCTTACCCTCCAGCACCAGTTCACCGGTGGGGTTGCCGTTCTCATCCACCTGATTGCGGTCACCGAGGCGGAACTGCAGGTTGCCGGTCTGACCCAGCCACTGCACCGCTTTTTCGGGATCCTGGATCTCGTCGGTCCAGGGGAAGCGGATCAGCACAGCACCCTTGCCCGAGGTATCCACATAGGCCTCGTAGTCGGTGATGTTCTTAGCGATCATACGCTGTTCGATGATGGTTTTGATCGCCTCCAGATCGTCGGCATCGGCCTCGTACTTCTCATCACTGGGCTCAAAGGTGGCATCCACACCGCCCTTGATGTCGATACCCCAACGGATATCGTTCAAGCCGTGGATGTGGGTGTCGGTACGATCACCGTACTGCGAATAAATACCGAAGAAAGAGGTAAAACACAGTGCGACGATCAACAGAGCCACAATGAAAAATGCCGCTTTGGGCGTACGCTTTTTCATAGGTTAATGACCTCCTGTTCTCTTTTGCAATCAATAATAACTGCAATTCTAATCTATTATACTAGCATAGCAAACAAAAGTCAATGAAAAGAATGTAAGTTCTCCGGCAAAATTCGTAAGTTTTTTGCAAAAGGAAAGAGCAAAAACACCCCCGGCTAAGCCGAGGGTGTTCCTAAACTCTCTTAAGGGGCGGTCGTGGGCGAGATTCTAGTATACTTGGCGGTCAGCTCAAAGGGCAGACAGCCGGCGCTGAGGATATCGGCCAACGTCTTGGCCTCCTCATAGGTCTGGTTGGGCAGGGTGATCACCGCCTCACCGTTGGTGATCTTCTCATTCACGGTGGGAGCAGAGATAAACTCGTACCGGGAGGTGTTGTGCTCATAGGCCCAGGCGGTGCCATTATCCAGCCAAATGGAGATACAACCCCCTGCCGCCGCCTGCTGTTCGGTAGCCTGAGCAAAAGCGGTGGTGGCGGCTTCGGTCATCTCCAGGGAGATGTAATACTCTGCGCTGCCGTCGCCGCTGAGCGGACCATACGTCGCCTCCGCCTTGGCGATACCGGTGCCGTCCAGAATCAGGGCGCCGGTGGGGTTCCCCTCCGCATCCACATCGTCACCGATGCGGAACTGGACGTTGACGGTTTGGTTGAGATACTTGACCACCTCGCCGGGGTCTCCATCCTCGTCACCCCAAGGGACCCGGACGATCACTTCCTCTGCCGCTGTGTCCACATAGGCCTCGTAAGTGGTGATATCTTTCGCCGTTAGACGCAGTTCCAGGATGGTTTTGACCGCCTCCAACTGCTCGGCAGTAGGATGGATGTTCGCATCACTGGGCCCGAAGGTAATATCCACACCACCCGTAATGTCAACCCCCCAGCGGATATCCTCCAAGCCTTCGATGGTCTTATCGGAGGGAGGATTTTCTTTTATGTGCACCGGCTCGCCCTCACCGCAGGCGGTGAGACCGCAGAGCAGGCATAGGCCCATCCATAATGCGCTTATTCTTCTTCTCACTAAAACCCCTCCTACTGTTTTTTCTTTATTATGCCATCTGCTCCCCTGGTTTGTCAAGGTAAAGCAAAAGAGCCGAGGCTGACGCCTCGGCTCTTGGGTTGGTGATTACTTTTCGCTGAGCAGCTTCTCCACACAGGCCAACTCCACGCACAGGCAGAACAGTTCCATCGCCACCGACAGTTCCTCCACCGAGGGATACGAGGGGGCGATACGAATGTTGCTGTCCTTAGGGTCGTTGCCGTAGGGATAGGTGGCACCGGCACCGGTCATCACCACGCCGGCCTCTTTCAGCAGTTGGACGGTGCGCTTGGCACAGCCGGGCATCACGTTGACGCTGACAAAATAGCCGCCACGGGGGTGATGCCAGTGAGCGATATCCAAATTGGCCAACTGGCTCTCTAGGGTGTCCAGCACCACCCGGAACCGGGGGCGCAACACCGCGGCGTGGAGCTTCATATGCCGCTTGACCCCCTCGATATCGCCGAAGAAGCGGATATGCCGCAGCATATTCAGCTTATCGTGGCCGATGGTCTGGATGGTCATCCGCTTTTTTACGTCCGCCACGTTTTTGGGACTGGCGGCCAGCGCCGCCACACCGGAGCCGGGGAAACTGATCTTGGAGGTGGAGGTGAACATCACCACCATATCCTCGTTGCCGTTCTTTTCCAGTTCGGGATAGATGTTCAGCAGCGTGTCGCCCTCGTCCTCCAGATGGTGCAGGCAATAGGCGTTATCCCAAATAATGCGAAAGTCCTCGGCGGCGGGTTTCATCGCCGCCAGACGGCGTACTGTCTCGTCGGAATAGGTGATGCCGTCCGGGTTGGAGTACATCGGCACGCACCACATACCCTTGACGGCGGGGTCTTTTACCAGCTCCTCGATCTTATCCATATCGGGGCCATAGGGGGTCATCTTCACCGGGATCATCTGGATGCCGAAGAACTCGGTCACCGCAAAATGGCGATCGTAGCCGGGTACGGGGCAGAGGAATTTTACCTCGCCCTGCTGGCACCAGGGTGTGTGTCCGCAGACACCCTTGCTGTAACAGGTAGCAATATAGTCGAACATCATATTCAGGCTGGAGTTGCCGCCCACAATGATCTGGTCGGGGGTGACGCCCAGAATGTCGGCAAACAGCCGCTTTACCTCCGGCAGACCGTCCAGCACGCCGTAGTTGCGGGCATCAAAGCCGTTGGCGGCGGTGTATCCGTCCCGGGGATTGACGCACTCCAGCATCTCCAAACTCAGATCCAACTGCTGCACACCCGGTTTGCCCCGGGACATATCCAGTTGCAGATTTTGAGCCTGATAGGCCAGATACTGCTGTTGCAGGGTCTGCAGGCGCTGTTGTAATTCGGTTTTGGAAAGGTGCTTGAGACTGCTCATAACGGCACCATCCTTTCTGTGCATCGGGGCAAAACACCCCAAATGTAGTCTGTTTGCTATTATACTTTATATGCGGCGGTTTTGCAAGTCTTATTTTGATTTCTTGCAAAATTTTGGGAATTGTCTGGATTTTTGCGATTTTTTACGATGCATTTCGCATAATTTGACGAAGAAACTGTTATTTTTGACAGAAAAAGAAAAGGAAACAGTCCTGTCAGTAGACAGGACTGCTCTTTTGGTGGACAAGAACAGACTCAACCGCTCGCCCGACCCACTGCAAGCGGATCTTCGCTTGACAAAACAAAAACCCGAACCATAAAGGTTCGGGTTTCTTTTGGTGGACAATAACGGACTCGAACCGCTGACCCTCCGCACGTCAAGCGGATGCTCTACCAGCTGAGCTAATTGTCCATAGCGCAAGTGGCATTATAACGGAAAACCCCTCACTTGTCAAGAGTATTTTCGGTTTTTTATAAAAGTTTTTTGTTTTTCTCCTCGGGGTTTACAAAATATAAAAAATGTTTTATACTGAATATGCCAAACAAAAACAAATAGTTTTCATCCGGGAATATACTCCAAGGGGGGAGTCTGCCCTTTTCTGACCAACCTATGGAATTTGGTAAAAACGCAAATCCCACAGGTTGGTTGGAGTATATCCCATCGATTTGTTTTTGTTTGGCGACAATCGGGGTTTGCGTTTTTCGGTGCGTCGACTTCGGTTGGCGCACTTTTTATTTTTAACCGAAAAGAAAGGATGATTAAAATGAGAAGAATTTTTGCATGCACCTTAGTGCTTATCGTCGCCCTGCTGGCGGTAGGCTGCCAAACACCCTCTGAGCCGCTGGACATCACCGGAACGTGGGTTGCCACCAACGGTGAAGAGATTATTTCCTACCAGTTCTCGGGAAGTGATAGCGTCAGCGTAGATTATCCCGGCGGTTATATGAACTGCAGTTATAGAATCGACGAGAACGACAGAATCGTTGTGTACACCCACGTTCCTATGGGCGGAGAAAGCACCATCGCCACCTTCCGCCACTACACGATGGATGGCGGCACCGAAATATTGGAATCCATCGATGACGGTTTGAAGTTTATTCGACAGAAAGAGGATAACTAACATAATTTGAGGAGAGAAAACAATGGATAAAAATCTGAAATGGGGCCTCATCATTTTAGCCTTAGTCATTTTAGCCGCAATCGGCTCTTGCAACGATAGTCCCTCCGGCAGTAGTAGCAGTAGTAGCAGTAACAGCAGTAACGAGTCCCGTTGCTCCAACTGCGGTGGCGACGGCTGGGACAGCGCGAATGATTGCAGCTGCGTCTGGTGCGGCGGCGACGGAAAAACTGTTTGGAATCCCTAAATTATAAAAGAAAAGAGGAACAACAAATGAAAAAGGTAATCGCTTTTCTCTTAATCTTCTGCTTGGGTGTTGGCCTATGCGCTTGTGCCGAAGAGGAGGACAACACCTGTACTAATTGCGATAACACCTGGGAAGTCGAGTACGAAGGAAAGCACTATTGCACCGACTGTTACAACGAAATCCCCGGCGTAGATCTTATCTGTGTTAACTGTGGCGAAAAAACCGGTGGTTTCCACGATACCTGCGACGAGTGTTACGAAGAAATCCGTGATAAAGCCCACGAACTTATGAATTAAGGTTGATAAACCCGCTTGCGGTTAAAAGAAGCCTCCTAAGTCATCTGACTTGGGAGGCTTCTTTTTTATAAACTCAATTCAAACAGCCGATTGGCATTCTCTCTAGTAGCATCCAACAGGGCGTCCACCTCCATGCCCCGGATCTCTGCAATTCTTGCGGCGGTGTGGGCGATCATGGTGGAATCGCACCGCTTGCCCCGCAACGGCACCGGCGCCATATAGGGGGCGTCGGTCTCCAACAGCAGGCGATCCAGCGGCAGGCTTGCCGCCACCTCCACCGGCTTGCGGGCATTCTTAAAGGTGGTGGCGCCACCCAAGCCGATGTACAGCCCCAGGTCGGTGAGCTGCCGCGCCATCTCGGCACTGCCGGAGAAGCAGTGCACCACCCCCGTCGGGCGGGTCTCTTTCAGCAGGTTGAGGGTGTCCTCGTGGGCTTCCCGGTCGTGGAAGATCACCGGCAGATCCAGTTCTTTTGCCAGTTCGATCTGTTTCCGGCACCAGTCCAGTTGCACCTCTCGCGGGGCGTTCTCCTCCCAGTAATAGTCCAGGCCGATCTCACCGATGGCGCAGACAGCGGGGTGTTTCACCGCCTCACGGATGGCGTCCAACCAATCCGGGGTAGCCTTGCTGACAAACTCCGGGTGGATGCCCACCGCCACGCGGATATAGGGGTACCGCTCCGCCATCTCCAGACTACGGGCGATGGAATCGGGGTCGGTGGCGCACTGCACCACGCCGCAGACACCGCCGGCAGGCAGACCCGCCAGCACCTCTGCCCGGTCCGGGTCAAAGGCCTCGGCGTCGTAATGGGCGTGAGAATCAAAAATGTAAGACATAAAATCACTTCCTAGAAAAGGGATAGCCTCCCTCCTGGAGGGAGGTGGCACGGCGACAGCCGTGACGGAGGGAGTATGATGAAGATATACCGCAACTCTACTTAACTCCCTCAGTCATTTGCTGCGCAAATGCCAGCTCCCTCGGAGAGGGAGCCCTCTATTCTTCAAAACAAACAAAAATACAATCCGCAAAATCAAAAAGCCGAGGCGTGAGCCTCGGCTTTTTTCGTTGCGAATTACTCAGCGAAACCGGACTCCACCAGCTTCACCAGGGCCTCAACAGCGGCCTCCTCGTCAGCGCCGTCGGCGATGATGCGGATGGCAGTATTGCCCACGATGCCCAGAGACAGAACGCCCAGCAGGGACTTGGCATTGACGCGGCGCTCCTCCTTCTCAACCCAGATGGAAGCCTTGAACTCGTTGGCCTTCTGGATGAAGAAGGTGGCGGGACGGGCGTGCAGGCCCACCTGATTCTGAACAACTACATCTTTCACAAACATAACGATTGCTCCTTTACATAAATGGTAGCGGGCGTATCCCGCCCAAGAGAACACTTTTTAACAAAGTTATTATACCACAATTTTGGGACAAGTCAATGCGAAACTAACCGGTTTGTCGAACTTTGTTTGAGTGCCCGATTTTCGGCCCGTTCGCTGTGTCCGTTTGTGCAGTTTGTCTAAACCTGTGGAAAACTTTTGGTGATAGGGTCGATTAGGCTTCCCCACCCTCGGCTTCCGCTTTCAGGCTCTCGATGTAGGTTCGATCCGCCTCGGTCAGATCGGCTTTTTCCAGCATTTCCGGGCGCAGACGATAGGTGCGCTCCAGCGACTGCTGATGTCGCCATTTTGCAATATTGCCGTGGTGGCCGGACAAGAGGATCTCCGGCACCGCTCTCCCCTCCCATTCGGCGGGGCGGGTGTACTGAGGGTACTCCAACAGACCGGCGAAGTGGCTCTCTTCGGTGAAGCAGACCTCATCTGCCAGCACCCCGGGAATCATCCGAGATACGCAGTCCACCAGCGCCATAGCGGGGATCTCGCCACCGGTGAGCACGTAGTCACCGATGGAGATCTGCTCATCTACGATGGCCTCCAGCACCCGTTCGTCCACGCCCTCGTAATGGCCGCAGAGGATGCAGAGGTTGGGCATCTGAGCCAGTTCAATGGCCCGCTGCTGGGTCAGGGTCTTGCCCTGTGGGGACATATAGATCAGGTGAGGTCTTGCCCCCGCCTGGTCACACACCGCCCGAAAGCAGTCGGCGATGGGCTGAGGGAACATCACCATCCCCATACCGCCCCCATAGGGGTAATCGTCCACCTGCATCTGCTTATTCTTAGTATATTCCCGAATCTGGTGGCAGTGCAATTCCAAAAGACCCTTATCTTTGGCCCGACCGATGATGCTTTGGTCAAACACCCGGTCAAACATATCCGGGAACAGGGTCATAATATCAAATCTCATCGTCGTCCAACAGTCCTTTCATCGGGCGCAGATACAGGATATCCTTTTTGAGGTCGATTTTGACCACCACGTCCGGAATCGCGGGGATCAGCACCTCGCCCTTGGGGGTTTTCATATGATAGACGGCGTTGGCGCCGGTTTGGCTCACGTCGGTGAGGGTGCCGTACACCTGGTCGGTGTCCACGTCCACCACGGTAAGACCGATCAGATCCTGCACCAGATAGCGGTCGCGGGGGAGCTTTAGATCCTTGCGGTCCACGTACAGCATCTTGCCCCGCAGCACCTGAGCCTGCTCCACGGTGGTGACGTTCTCCAGCACCACCAGAGCGATGTTCTTATGGGGACGGCCTTTTATTTTCACCGGCTGTTTGCCGGCGTCGTCCCAATACAGTTTCTTGAAGCCGGCGAACTGCTCCGGGCTATCGCACCAGGGCTGTACCCGCACCTCGCCCCGGACGCCGTGGGTGCCCACGATCTGCCCGGCTTCTAAATACGGTTTCTGAGGCATACGTTTATCCTCCTATGGAAAACAGAGGCAAACCATCATGGTCTGCCTCTGTTTTTCTTGTTGTTAGTCAATCTCTACGGCGACCTTGGCATCCTGCCGGGTGGCAGCGGCACGCATCACGGTGCGCATCGCCTTGGCGATACGGCCCTGCTTGCCGATGACGCGGCCCATATCGTCGGGGGCAACGTGCAGGTGGAACACCACCGTGCCGTCCTCCATGGGCTCGTCCTGCTCAACGACCACCGCAGAAGGATCCTCCACCAAGCCCTGGGCAATGGTGATGAGAAGTTCTTTCATTGCTTTCCTCCTGTGGGTTGAGAACAATAAACGCGGATACCTAGATTATTCCAGGCCGGCCTTCTTCAGCAGCACCTTAACGGTATCGGTGGGCTGAGCGCCGTTGGCGATCCAGTTCTTAGCCTTCTCCAGGTCGATCTTGATGGTAGAGGGCTCGGTCAGGGGGTTGTAATAGCCCAGCTCCTCGATGAAGCGGCCATCACGGGGATAACGGGAATCGGCCACAACCACACGATAGGAAGGAGCCTTCTTGGCGCCGGTACGGCGCAGACGAATCTTAACTGCCATAATAAATTACCTCCAAAATTTTAGTACAATTTTATATCTTCATCCGCGGTGCGCGGGCTGAATTCGATTTATTTGCGGCGGCCACCCATCGGAGGCATCATACCGCCCATCCCCGGCATACCGGGTAGGTTGGGAAGGCGCATGCCGCGGCCACCCTTTTTGTTCATCTTGCGGAGCTGTTTCATCATATCCTGCATCTGACGGTATTGCTTGAGCAGGCGGTTGACGTCCTCCACCTTTTGACCGCAGCCGGCGGCGATGCGGCGCTTACGGCTGGGGTTGATGGAGTCCGGCTTGGCCCGCTCGGCGGGGGTCATAGACAGAATGATGGCCTCCAGACGGCGAAACTGCTTGGGGTCGATCTCCACGTCCTTGAGCTGTTTGCCCACGCCGGGGATCATACCCAGCATACTCTTCAGGTCGCCCATCTTTTGGATCTGCCGGAACTGGTCCAGCATATCGTTGAGATCAAATTTGTTCTCCTGCATCTTGCGGGCCAGTTCCTCAGCCTCTTTTTCGCTGATTTGCTGTTCCGCCTTTTCGATCAGCGACATTACGTCGCCCATACCCAGGATGCGGGAGGCCATCCGGTCGGGGTGGAATACCTCCAGGTCTTCCAGCTTTTCGCCCATACCGGCGAACTTGATCGGCTTACCGGTGACGGCCCGGACAGACAGAGCCGCACCACCGCGGGTATCACCGTCCAGCTTGGTCAGGATCACACCGGTGATGCCCAACGCCTCGTCGAAGGAAGAGGCCACGTTGACCGCGTCCTGACCGGTCATGGCGTCCACCACCAGCAGGATCTCGGCGGGCTCCACCTTGGAGCGGATGTTCTTCAGCTCCTCCATCAGCTGCTCGTCGATGTGCAACCGACCGGCGGTATCCAGGATCACGTAGTCGTTGCCGTGGAACTTGGCGTGCTCCACCGCCTCTTTGGCGATCTTGACCGGGTTTTCGGTGCCCATCTTGAACACCGGCACGCCGGCCCGCTCGCCCACCACGCACAACTGGTCGATGGCGGCGGGGCGGTAAATATCGCAGGCTACCAGCAGAGGGCGATGGCCCTTGCTCTTGAGCATCTTGGCCAGCTTACCGCTGTGGGTGGTTTTACCGGAGCCCTGCAGACCGCACATCAGAATGACACAAGGAGGCTTGTTGGCGTGAGCCAGCGGAGCCGCCTGGCCACCCATCAGTTGGGTGAGTTGTTCGTTGACGATCTTGATGACCATCTGGCCGGGGGTGAGGCTCTCCATCACCTTGGCGCCTACCGCCTCCTCCACCACCTTGTTGGTGAAGTCCTTGGCCACCTTATAGTTGACATCCGCCTCCAGCAGAGCCAGGCGCACCTCACGCATGGCTTCTTTTACGTCCGCCTCGGTCAGCTTGCCGCGGCTGCGCAGTTTCTTAAACGATGCGGCCAGCTTTTCGCTGAGTCCCTCAAACGCCATGGGGTGTCACCTGCCTTTCACTGTGGGGTCGTAGTCCGTTGGTTAGTCCGCCTTTTCCAGCATATCCGCCAACGCCATAATGCGGGTGGCGCTGTCGCTCACCTCGCTGGGGCAACCGGGGAAGGCGCTGTACTGGCGAATGGTCTGAGCCAGTCGGTAGATCTCCTCGATGTCGGCGCTGATCTTGCGGAAGCGACGGGCCAACCCCAGCCGCTCCTCCATCTCCAGCATCTGGGCCTCGGCCCGCTTGATGGAGTCCCGCACACCCTGACGGGTGATGCCCTCGTTCTCGGCGATCTCGGACAGAGAGAGGTCGTCATTATAGTAGTAATCCACCATATCGCGCTGCTTATCGGTCAGCATATCGCCATAGAAATCCAAGAGCAGAGAAATTTCCAGATTTTTTGCCATAATACCCCTCCGTTCTGCTAGAATATCGGGCCGAAATCACCCGATTTGTAAAGTGTTTTGCTTTACACCAATTATACACGAAAAAGCCTTATTTGTCAAGGCTTTTTTGCTATATTGTAAAGGTTTTTTACTTTCCACGATTTGCCGAGAAAATCCTCCCCAAACCGTGCAGGCGTTGTGGAAAACTGACAAAAGAAAAGTGGCTCACCCAAACGGGTGAGCCACTCGATCATCAAGTGCTTAATTCAAGAGAGAATTACTCGTTGATCTTGGAAACAACGCCGGAACCCACGGTACGGCCACCCTCACGGATAGC
This sequence comes from Oscillospiraceae bacterium, assembly GCA_015066365.1. GTDB lineage: Bacteria > Bacillota > Clostridia > Oscillospirales > Acutalibacteraceae > UBA5905. Next base: position 12,245 of record SVON01000029.1, read on the forward strand.
GAAACGCAGACCCTCTTCGATAGCGATGGGGGTGATCAGCTCCACGTCCATCTCGACGTTATCGCCGGGCATGCACATCTCGGTGCCCTCGGGCAGGTTGATGACGCCGGTCACGTCGGTGGTACGGAAGTAGAACTGGGGACGATAGTTGTTGAAGAAGGGGGTGTGACGGCCGCCTTCGTCCTTGGACAGGACGTAGACGTTGGCATGGAACTTGGTGTGGGGGTTCACAGAACCAACCTTACACAGAACCTGGCCACGCTCGATCTCGTCACGGGCCACACCACGCAGCAGGGCGCCGATGTTATCGCCGGCCTCAGCGTAATCCAGCATCTTGCGGAACATCTCGATACCGGTAACAACGGTCTTCTTGCGCTCGTCGGTCAGACCG
>SVON01000004.1 GCA_015066365.1 Oscillospiraceae bacterium
GCGCAGGACTTTTTCCAGCGGCGCAGAGCACTGTCCAGAGATTCATTCTCTTTTACACGAACTTCAGACATACTTTATTTCCCTCCCTCCGCCATATAGCAGGGGTAATTTTGCATAAATGCACAAACAATTATAGCCGAAAAAGCAGAAACAGTCAAGAACTTTTTTGCTTTTTTCAAAAATATTTTTTTGCGTTGGATTACTGGGGCTTAACCACCAGATTCACCAGCTTGCCGGGCACGTACAGCTCTTTGATAATCTGCATACCCTCCAGCAACGGTGCCACCTTCTCATCCGCTTTAGCGGCGGCCAGCGCGTCGGCGGCAGAGATGTCCGCCGCCACGGAAATGCGGTTGCGGATCTTGCCGTTGACCTGCAGAGCGATCTCAAAGGCCTGCTCGGCACACTTGGTCTCGTCGTAGGTGGGCCAAGACTCATAGGCAATGGTGGTATCGTGACCCAGCAACTGCCAGATCTCCTCGCCCACGTGGGGGGTAATGCAGGAGATCATCTTGATAAAGCCCTCCGCATACTCTCTGGGACAGGTGCCTACCTTGTAGACCTCATTCACAAATACCATCATCTGAGCGATGGCGGTGTTGAAGCCCAGCTTCTCAAAGTCGCCGGTCACCTTTTTCACGGTCTGGTGGTAAATCTTAGTGAGCTTGCCATCGTCGGACTCCACGATATTGGCCGGCTCGGTGAAGAAGTTCCACACGCGGTTGATGAACTTGCGGGCACCGGCCACCGCGGCGGTAGACCAGGGCTTAGACACCTCCAACGGGCCCATAAACATCTCGTACAGACGCAGGGTATCCGCACCGTAATCGCGCACGATGTCACTGGGGTTCACCACGAATTCCGGGAAACGCTTACCCATCTTAATGCCGTTCTCACCCAGGATCATACCCTGGTGCACCAGCTTCTGGAAGGGCTCCTTAACGGGAGAGAGACCCTGGTCGTACAGGAACCGGTTCCAGATACGGGCATACATCAGGTGACCCACCGCGTGCTCCGGACCGCCCACATACAAGTCCACCGGCATCCAGTGTTTGAGCAGCTCCGGATCGCAAAAAGCCTTGTCGTTGTGGGGGTCAATGTAGCGCATAAAGTACCAAGAAGAACCGGCAGAACCGGGCATCGTGGAGGTCTCGCGCAGACCCTTTAGGCCGTTCTTATCGTAGTGCTTCCACTCCTCAGCATTCTCCAGAGGTGCCTGGCCGCCACGACCTTTATAGTCCTCCAGCACCGGCAGAACCAGGGGCAGCTCCTCATCCGGCAGGAACACGGTCTCGCCGTCCTCGGTATACACACAAGGAACCGGCTCACCCCAATAACGCTGACGAGCAAAGATCCACTCGCGGAAATGATAGTTGTTCTTGCGACGGGCAATACCCATCTTCTCCAGCTTGCAGGTGATCGCCTCTTTGGCCTCCTCCACGGTCAAGCCGGTGAACTCCTCGGAGTTCATCAGTTTACAGCCCTTGCCCAGATAATCCTGCTTCTCAAACGCGCACTCAGACACGTCACTGCCCTCAATGACCTGGATCATGGGAATGTTGTGGGCGATGGCGTACTCAAAGTCACGCTGGTCGTGGCTGGGCACCGCCATCACGGCACCGGTGCCGTAGCTGGCCAACACGAAGTCACCAATGAACACGGGGACCTCTTTCCCGTTAACCGGGTTGATGGCATAAACGCCCTTCAGGGGGCAACCAGTCTTGCCCTTATTCATATCGGTGCGGTCCATATCCGACTTCTTGAGCGTCTCGTTTATGTAGGCCTGCACCTCTTCCTTATTCTCCACCCGATCCATCAGACTCTCGGTGATCTTACCATCGGGAGCCAGCACCATAAAGGTGATGCCGTAAATGGTCTCAATACAGGTGGTATAGATGGAAAACTCACCGCCACCCACCAGCTTGAAGTCCACCTCAACGCCGGTGGATTTGCCGATCCAGTTGCGCTGGATCTCTTTGGTGGACTCCGGCCAGTCGATGTCCTTCAGACCCTCCAGCAGCTTCTCGGCAAAGGCAGGCTGGTCGATGACCCACTGCATCATATTCTTCTTCACCACGGGATAGCCGCCGCGCTCGGACTTGCCGTCGATGACCTCGTCGTTGGACAGCACGGTGCCCAACTCCTCACACCAGTTGACCGGCATCTCAATGCGCTTGGCGTAACCAGCCTCCCACAGTTTCTTAAAAATCCACTGGGTCCACTTATAGAACTCAGGATCGGAGGTGGCGGTCATCTTGGACCAGTCGTAGTCAAAGCCCAGCTCCTTTAACTGCTTGGAGAAGGTCTTGATGTTCTCCTGGGTGAAACCATTGGGGTGGTTGCCGGTGGAAACGGCGTACTGCTCCGCCGGCAGACCGAAGGAGTCGTAGCCCATGGGGTGCAGGACGTTATAGCCCTGCATCCGCTTCATACGGGACATAATATCGGTGGCGGTGTAACCCTCGGGGTGACCGGCGTGCAGACCCACGCCGGAGGGATACGGGAACATATCCAGCACGTAGTATTTGGGCTTGGAGAAATCCCACACGTCGGTGTGGAAGGTATCCTTCTCTTCCCAATACTGTTGCCATTTCGGTTCAATTTCTGCGGGGTTGTAGCGAATCATAGTGCATTCTCCTTATTGCTGTATCATATAAGGGGTGATGTCCACCTCGGTGGCGTCCACCCACAAACGTTCCAAATCATAAAACTCCCGGATCTCACGGCGGAAGACGTGTACCAACACGTCGCCGTAATCCAGCGTGATCCAGTCGCCGGTCTGATACCCCTCGTTACGCAGGGGAACCTTGCCCTCTTTTGCCAATGCCTCTTCCACGTAATCGGAGAGGCTCTTTACCTGGTTGGCACTGCCGCCACTGGCCAGCAGAAAATAATCGGCGATGGAGGTAATCTGCGACACCTCCAGCACCTTGATGTCCTCCGCCTTATGCTTATCTAAGGTGTGAACGGCACACTGCCAAATTTCTTCTACGGTCAAGATGCTTCCTCCTCTGTTTCAATAGTGCCGGTCTGAGGCTGAGCCACAGAAGCCAGCGTGGCGGTCTCCAGATCTGCCTTACTGGCTTTCTCCGCCACCTGCTGGACCGTCACCGTATCCTCATTTAGTTTCAGCCCATAGGGGTTCATCTGGTCGTTGAGCAGCGCAATGGTCTGCTGACGGTTGACCGAATACACCTTGGTGGAACCGGCCTTTGCCCCCTGGCCGGGCAGGATGCTGAAGGTTATCTTCTCCTGGGGCACCTGCGCCAACTGATAGACGAACCGAGCAATCGCTTCGGTAGCCTTCATATTGCTCACCTCGCTGTTGGGCAGGTTGAGCAGCTGCTCTTTACCAAACGAAGTGGAATTGAAGCGGATGGGAGAACTGCCGATCATCAAACGGCCGAAAATACCGGTGGTGGAGTCGTCCTTGACCTGCACCAACTCAGTAATATCCCGGGCAGAGATCCGCTGCAGCACAGCAGAAAGCACCTCCCGCTGACGCAGCATCCGACTCCGGTCGGTGGCCACGGTTTTCTTATAGCTATAGGTGGTGATGTACTCCACCGCCGCCTTACCGGATAACGTCTGCACACCGGCCTTATAGGTTTCCTCCGCCAGCGTAGCCTTTTTGCTGAGCTTAACGTCTACGCCGCCCAGCTCGTCGATCAACTGAGCCAAACCGGCCCGGGGAATCACCACAAAGTTGTCGATGGGCAAACCGTACAACTGGTTGAACACACGGATAAAATCCTCGGAGGCAGAACCCGGTCTCATCTCTACCTCAGCACCGCACCCCACGTGGGTGCCCTTGGTGATCTCCTCGGCTTTCAGCTTGGTCAGGTGAGAGGAACAGAATGGCACCGACTGGGGGTTACCCCACACGTCGCCCACGGTCTTCACCGCAAAGCCGGTATCCTTACCCAAATAGGTGATCACCGGCATCTGCACCACCGAAATCGCATTGGCTTTGCGATCAAAGCAAAGCACCGCCACCGCATCCATCTGGTCGGTGGACTCTTCGCCGGTGATGCCCACGGCGTAATAAGAAACGTTCTTGCGGATGTTCTCCGGTGTCACCTCGTAGGTGACCATCTCCTTAGCGGAAAGGGAGTGCCCCTCCGAGCTTTCAAACGTACCGATCACGTATAAGAAGCCCAGCACAGAGAGCAACGCGATCACCGGAACGATCGCCACGATCACCCATTCCCACGGGAACGGCTTTTTCTTCTTTTCGTTACCGGCGGCACCGGACAGACGCACCTGCTTATGACCGTTGTTCTGTTTCATAATTTTGCCTCCTTATCTCCAGACAAGACAATGTCGTTATACAAGGCTACCGTATCGGGGTGCACCGCTCGGTGCGCCCCCACCAAATCCCGAATGGTGTATTCCACACCGTACTGCATCGCCTCGCTCAGCGATGTGTCTGCCTTACGGCGCATCACCTCCACATCGGGGTAATCCCGGTCTGCCGAGGTAAAATCCGCCACAAACAGCACTTGTTCCAGCAGGGTCATCCCAGCCCGTCCGGTGGTGTGATACCGCACCGACCGTAACAGCTCCTCATCGGTGACGCCGAGAATGTGACGCAAAAACACCTCGCCGGAGCGGGCGTGCCACAGGGTGGGGCTGTTCTGTTCCACCGGGTCTAACACCGCACCGTACTGCGCCAACAGTTGCTGCTGGGTCTCTTTGGGGGTATCCTTCATAATGTCGTGAAGAATGCCGGCGGTATAGGCCTTATCTGCGTCTGCACCATAGCGCAGAGCCAAACGGCGGGCCTCCTTAGCCACGCACAGCGAATGGCGGAACCGATAGTCGCTGAGGCGGGTGCGGATGATCTCGATAAATTGCTCGTCCTGCGTCCGGGTCTTCATCCCGGTCTCCTGCCGATAAAGCCCCTGTTCCGCTACGTACTGAGCCACCGCCTCCGGCACCAGACCGGTCAGGCTCTCCCCTCTCATCGCACGACAGCGCACGTCGGTGGAGGAGACGGTCAGCACCGGTTTGGGATCCACGTAGCATTCCGCACCCTCTGCCCTCAGAGCATCGGCGTATGCAAAAAGCGCCACGGTGTCGGTGCCCTCCCGTGGGACGGTGCACAGCACCGCCAAACGGGCAATCTCATCAAACCGATACCAGGTCCGCAGTGTGACAAACATATCCGCACCGGTGATCAGATACCACTTGGTATCGGGGTATTGCTCACACAAGGTTTTGAGGGTGTCCACCGTAAAACTGGCTCCCTCCCGGGTCAGTTCCAGGTCGGACACCTGCAGCTTCGGGTGTCCCTTCGCCGCCAGCCGGCACATGGCCAAGCGATGGTCGGCAGAAGCCATAGACTCCCGTATTTTGTGGGGCGGTACAAAGGTGGGCATCAGCAGTATGCCATCCAATCCCAGCGTATCCGCCAAGCGCAGTACCATCTCGATATGTCCTTGATGAATGGGATCAAAAGAACCGCCAAAAAGGCCCATTTTCTTCATAACGCCCCTCCTTTCTCACAAGGTTATCCTCGGCTTAAGCGCGAGGCAGTTTGATCTGAGAATCCTTCTCTTTCTGACGGAACAGCACAAAGGTGCGGCCAATCACCTGCACCACCTGTGCGTTCACCGCGGCGGCAATCTCCTCCGCAATCTCGCGGGCAGTACCCGGAGCGGTCTCCAACACCTTGCCCTTGATCAGTTCCCGGGCCGTCAGCGCGTCATCCGCCTGCTTGATCATCGCATCGGAAACGCCGCCCTTGCCGGCGTGAACGATAGGTTCTAACGTATTGGCAAGCCCACGTAAGTAGGCGCGTTGTTTACTGGTCATATACTTTTACCTCATTTATTCTTCGCTAAATAGTCCTGTAAATCCTTAGAAAATACTTTCAATGCGTTGCCGCGGTGGCTCACCGCATCCTTTTCGGCGGGAGACATCTCCGCCGAAGTACGATCCCCTACCAAAAAGATGGGATCATAACCAAAGCCGTTTTCTCCGGCGGGAGCATAGGCGATCTCGCCCTCAAAGGTGCCCTCAGCCTGAAGCACGTCCCCATTGGGGAACACACAGCACACCGCCGACACGAAACGGGCGGAACGCTGACCTTTCGGCACGTCCTTCATCTCGCCTAACAATAATACGTTACGGTCATCGTCGGTGGCCTCTTCCCCACCGTAGCGGGCGGAATACACACCGGGACGACCATCCAACGCATCCACCACCAGACCGGAATCGTCCGCGATGGCGGGCAGGCCGGTAAATGCACAGGCAGAAGCGGCCTTGAGATACGCATTCTCCGCAAAGGTAGTGCCGGTCTCGTCCACCTCCGGCAGTTCCACACCCAGATCCCGGTCGGTCACCGCCAAAATGCCCAGAGGCTCTAAAATGCGCTGCAACTCAATGAGTTTATGAGCGTTATGGGTGGCAATCACGTATTTCATCGCATTATTCCTCCTCAAACAAACCAGCGGCAAAGGCGGCAGGGTCAAAGGGCTGTAGATCGTCAATGCCCTCGCCCACACCCACAAACTTCACCGGAACCTGCAGATCCTCACGGATGGCCAATACCACACCGCCGCGGGCGGTACCGTCCAGTTTGGTCAGCACAATACCGGTAATACCGGCAGCAGACTTAAACTCGCGGGCCTGGTTAACGGCGTTTTGCCCGGTGGTGGCGTCCACCACCAACAAGATCTCCTTGTCGGCATCCGGCAACTCACGATCGATGACACGACCGATCTTGGCCAGCTCATCCATCAAATTCTTCTTGTTATGCAGACGGCCGGCGGTATCGCAGATAACGATATCGGCACCGCGGGCCTTGGCGGCAGAGACGGTGTCAAACACCACCGCCGCCGGGTCGGCACCCTGACCGTGCTTGACAATGTCCACGCCGGCCCGGTCTGCCCAAACCTCCAGTTGCTCAATGGCGGCGGCGCGGAAGGTGTCGGCGGCGCCCAAAATCACCTTTTTGCCCTGCGCCTTAAAGTTGGCGGCCATCTTACCGATGGTGGTGGTCTTACCCACACCGTTGACGCCGATGACCAAAATCACCGACGGCTTGGTGGTCAAGGTCAGTTCCTGACCGCCCTCCAGCATCCGGGACACGATCTTTTGCATCAGGGTGCGGATCTCCATCGGGTCGGTGATGCCCTGCTGCTTGACCTCGTCCCGCAGCTGCTGGCAGATGCGGGAAGCCGTGTTGGCACCCACGTCGCCCATCACCAGGATCTCTTCCAGTTCCTCAAACAGTTCATCGTCAATCCTGGTGAACCCCTTGAGCACCGAAGAGACCGAATTCATCAACGAATCGCGGGTCTTTTTGAGGCCCTGACCGATTTTACCGAAAAAACCCATACTGTTACTCCTTCGTATCGTCGTCAAATTTCAGACCCAGTTTCTGCTCCACCTCGCTGGCGCGCAGCTCCAACAGCTTGGAAACGCCGCGCTCCTGCATGGTGACACCATACAAGGTATCCGCCTCTTCCATCGTACCGCGACGGTGGGTGATGGCGATAAATTGGATGCGGTCGCACATACGCCGCAGATAGGCGGCGTAACGGTCCACGTTCACATCGTCCAGAGCGGCCTCTACCTCGTCCAGCACGCAGAAGGGCGAGGGAGTCACCTTAAGGATAGCGAACAACAGCGCGGTGGCGGCCAGCGCCTTTTCGCCGCCGGACAGAGCCTCCAGATTGAGGATCACCTTTCCGGGGGGCTGGATGAACATATCAATGCCGGAACCCAAAATGTCATCCGGGTCACTGAGACGCAATTCACCCTTACCGCCACCGAACAATTCGGCAAAGACGATACCATACTGATAGTTGATCTGCTTAAAGCGCTCGATAAACACCTCGCGCATCTGCACGGTCAGATCGTTGATCTGCTTGAGCAATTCTTCCTTGGTCTGCTCTACGTCGGTAATCTGTACCTTGAGGAACTGATACCGTTCGTTGACCTCTTTATACTCCTCGATGGCATCCACGTTGACGCTGCCCAGTCCGCGGATCTTGCTCCGCAGTTCTACCACGCGGCGGTTGGCCTCGGCGGCATTCTCAATGGGCTTTGCCACCGCCTCAGCCTCCATACGGGTCAGTTCGTACTCCTCGTACAAACGGCGGGACAGATCGTCCACCTCGCGCTTGATATGGTTGGTCTTCTCTTCCAGACGGGCCACTTCCTGACCCATCCGTTCCCGCTCATCGTTCTTCTCACGGGATTGCAGGCGCAGCTGGGTCTGACGGGCTTCACCCTCGGCACGCTTCTGCACCAAGCGGGCAATCTCATCGCCGGAAGTGGCGGCCTGCTCACGCAGAGTCTGCGCCTGTGCCTCCTGCTCGGCGATACGGGCAGAGATCTCTTCGTTGGCCTTCTGCAACGTATCGATCTGCTGACCCAACAAAATCTTATGACCGGCCGAATCCTGCTGACGGGAGCGAAGCTCACCGATGGTCTGCTCCAGACCCTCAATTTCTTTCTCAAAGCTGAGCACTGCCAGCTTTTGCTCGGCGATCTGCTCGGACAGATGTTCCCGCTGTTCGGACAACTGCTGACGACCACCGGTCAACTCGTTCAGTTTCTCTTCGATCTCCTGCTGCTTGGCCGTCAAAGCTTCGGTTTCAGCCGTGGCGGCCTCCATCGCCTTTTGGCAGGCGGCGGCGCGCTCGTTGAGGGTGACGATCTCGTCGGCGGCCTCTTTGGCGGCGGCGGCGTTCTGCTCCGCCTGCTCCTGCAGACGACGCACCTCGCCCTCCAGGCGGATCTTATCCTCCTGGGCGGTGGTGAGCTCGCCCCGGGCACCGGTCAGCTGAGCCTCCACCTTAACGGCATCCTGCTGTAACTGCTGGAACAGAACCTTGGCGGTTTCCAGCTTCTCCATCTCTTTCACCGTTTCCGCCTTCAGACGGTCAATATCCGCCCGACGGGACAGAAGGCCAGCTCCCTTGACGGAGGAACCACCGGTCATGGAACCGCCGGCGTTGATCACCTGACCGTCCAGCGTCACAATACGGAATTTATACCCGTGGCGACGGGCCATCGATACGGCATAATCCATATCCTCTGCCACAATGGTACGTCCCAACAAGGACTTGGCCACGCCGTCATACTTTTTATCATAAGTGACCAGATCGCTGGCCAGACCCACAAAGCCGGGATCGTTCTCCGGAACGTCCGACAGGACGTTGCCTTTTATGGAGGTCAGGGGCAGGAAGGTGGCGCGACCACCCTTGGTCTCACTCAAATAACGGATGCCCTTCTTGGCGTCCTCTTCCCGCTCACAGATGAGGTTCTGGGCGGCGGCACCCAGAGCGGTCTCGATGGCCAGCGCATAGGTGGCATCCGCCTGAATCAGGCGGGATACCGGGCCGAGAATGCCCTGCAGGGCACCACGCTCCGCCTGCTTGATGATGGTACGGACAGAATGCTGGAAACCCTCCAGATTCCGCTCCATATCTTCCAGCATCTTCACGTGGCGCTGTTTCTCCTCCACGTCCAGTTTTTGCTTATCCAAAGCCTCTTTGGCGGTGTTCACCTTGGCGGAACGGTTCTGATAGCGGTACTCATAACCGGACAGAGTATTCTGCAGACTCTCCACCTTATCGGCGCAAATCCGATAGGCTTCTTCGCTATCTTTGAGTTCTGCCGCGGCGGCATCCGCCTGCAACTGACGCAGGGTAGCCGCGGCAGTCAGCTGGGACAGGCGCATCGTGATCTCCCGCAGAGAGGACTCGTTGGTCACACCGGTGACCCGCACCTCGGACAGCTCCAGCGCCAGCGCGGCGGCATCCGCGGACAACGCCTCGATACGGTCCGAGGTCTCGTCGCTGCTCTTAGCCAACTGCTCCATCTGCTCGGTCAATTCCAGACGCTTTTGCTCGGCGTCGGTGATGGACTGACGACGACCCGCAATCTCGTCGAACCGAGCGGCAATCTCCTCGTCAATGTGAGCGTTGCCCTCATCAGCGGCAGAGATTTCGCCCTCGATGCGCTGAACATTCTCGTTATTGTGGAAAATATCGTTGCGCAGCACCGCCACCTGGCTATCGCACTGAGCGGCCTGCTCCTCCAGCACCGAGGCGGCACGACGGATCTCGTCCATCTGCACCTCTAACTGCTGGGATTCCAGAGCAATGCGCTCCACCTCTTCGGCAAAGTCGTCAATAGAGGTGCCGGCCGACTCATACTGGATCCGGGCATTTTCCAGCTTGGCATCCAGATCCCGCAAGATACCCCGGGAATCGTTCATCGTGCGCAGCCACAGTCCGATCTCCAGCTCCTTCTTCTCGCTGGCGTATTCCAAATATTTCTTGGCTTTCTCCGCCTGTTTCTCCAGAGGACCCACACGATCCTCCAACTCCTGCAGAATGTCGTGCAGACGATCCAGGTTGTCCTGGGTCTTACGCAGGCTGTTCTCCGCCTTATCCTTTTTGTAACGGTACTTGGCAATACCGGCGGCCTCGTCAAAAATCTCGCGACGGTTGTTGGCGCGAGAGGTGACGATCTCATCGATGCGGCCCTGACCGATGATGGAATAACCGTCACGACCCAAACCGGTATTCATAAACAGCATACGGATGTCTTCCAGACGGACGGTGGCACCGTTGAGCTGGTACTCACTGCCGCCGGAGCGGTAGCAGCGACGGGTGACCCGCACCTCGTCGTTGTCCATCTCCAGCATCCGGGTGGTGTTATCAATCACCAGCGATACCTCGGAGTAGCCCATGGGACGACGCTGGGCGGTACCGTTGAAAATGACATCCTCCATCTTAGAACCACGCAGGGATTTGCTGGACTGTTCGCCCAGCACCCACTTAATAGCGTCGCTGATGTTGGATTTACCGCTACCATTAGGACCCACAACGGCGGTCATACCGTCACTGAAGGTCAATACGGTTTTATCGGGAAAGGATTTGAATCCGTGTAATTCCAGTGCTTTTAAAACCAAAGCTTTGTCCTCCTTTGGAATTATTCATAGCCCATCAACTTGAGGGCTTCCCGAGCGGCTTGCTGCTCGGATTCTTTCTTGCTGCGGCCACGGCCCACACCGATGACGTTGGAATTGAGATGCACCTCGGTGACAAAGGTCTTATTGTGATCCGGGCCGGACGCGCCTGACAGGACATATTCCAACCGCTCGCCGGGATTCTGTTGGACGATCTCCTGTAAGGCGGTCTTATAATCTTTGAAGTGGCGGCGACGCTGGGTCTCCGCCTCCGGCACGATGAAACGGAGCACAAACTGCTCGGCCGGTTCCATACCGCCGTCCAGATAGATAGCGGCCAGCACCGCCTCGTACATATCCGCCAAAATAGAGGGACGCTCCCGGCCACCGGAATGCTGCTCGCCGCGACCCAGGCGCATATACTTACCGATACCCAGTTGTTTGGAATAGGAGCACAGCGCCTTTTCGCACACCACGGCGGCGCGGAGCTTGGTCAGCTCCCCCTCGGGGCCGCGATCTTTTTCATACAAATACCGGGCGGTGATAAAACCAAGCACCGAATCGCCCAAAAACTCCAGGCGCTCATAGTGCTCACCACCGTGACCCTCGTTGGCATAAGAGGAGTGGGTCAACGCCTTTTCCAATAGGCTGACGTTTTTGAACATATAACCGATTTCCTGCATCAGCGGGGTATAATCCATCGTTTTGCCACTCCTCTCAGTTTAGTCTGTCCTCAATGTAGGCGACCACGTCCTCGACGGTCTCAAAGCCGTCCAGGGTGTCGCCATCAATAGCGATGCCGTACATCTCTTCCAGCACCAGCGCCATATGCTCCCGCTCATGAGGAGCGATATTTAAGTCATCCAGTGTGGCGGCCAGCTCTACCTCCTCCGGCTCACAGCCGAACTGAAGGCAGAACATCCGCATTAAGACGTCCAGCACTCTCATTGGGCGGCGTCCTCGCTCTTTTTCTTACCCATAAACTCTTCGATCTGGGCTACCGCGCCGCTGGCGGCAAACTCAGACGCCACGCGGATGGCCGAGCAGAATCCCTCCGCCTTCGAGTTGCCGTGGGCCTTGATCACCGGGGCGTTGACGCCCAGCAATACCGCCCCGCCGTACTCGGAGGTGGACAGCTTCTTTTTCAGACTACGCAGACCGGGCATCACCAGCATCGCGCCGATTTTGTTCCGCAGAGAGGACATAAAGGCCCCTTTCAGGTTCTTCATCAGCATATCCACGGTACCTTCCATCGTCTTCAGCAGCACGTTACCGGAGAAGCCATCAGCCACCACCACGTCGGCCACACCGGCGGGCACATCCCGCGCCTCCACGTTGCCGATAAAGTTCAGGCCGCTCTCTTTCAGTAGCGGGAAGGTGGCCAGCTGCAGCTCGCCGCCCTTGGTATCCTCGGTACCCACATTCAGCAGACCCACGCGGGGACCGCCCTCACGGGGGAACATATGGGACATATAGATGCTTCCCATATGGGCAAACTGCACCAGCATCTCGGGGCGGCAATCGGCGTTAGCCCCGCAGTCAATGAGCATAAAAGGAGCGTCGTCGGAGGGCATAATGGGGGCCAAAGCGGGACGGGATACGCCCTTGATGCGTTTGACGATAAAGGTGCCGCCCATCAGCAGAGCGCCGGTACTGCCGGCGCTGACCACCGCGTCACCCTTACCTTCGGCCAATAGCCGCAGAGCCACCGCCATAGAGCAATCCTTATGCTCACGGAGGATGCTCTTGGGGTGATCCTCCATGGTCATCACGTCAGAAGCGTGCACGATCTCCATCCCATTGAGAGAAATCGCATTTTCCTGTGCCACCTGACGGATGACCTGCTCGTCACCGGTCAGAATCACCTCACAGCCGTAGGCGGTCACCGCCATCGCGGCACCTTTCAGAATTTCCAACGGGGCGTTGTCGCCACCGAACGCATCGACAATAATCTTCATTTATGCATCCTCTCTCTCTAACTCCGGCATATCTGCCATCACTTTACTTAAACTTTCCAGGGCTCGCTGAGCCAAGGCTCCGTAGCGCTGTTTTTTATCCCGAATGTGGGTCTCCAAACTCGGCAGAATGCCGAAATTGGCCCCCATCGGCTGATAATCCGCGTTGGGGGTGCTCACGTGAGCCGCCAAGGCACCCAGCATGGTATCACGGGGCAACACCAACGGTTCCTCTCCCCGCACCATCCGGCATGCGTTGAGACCCGCCAAAATCCCGGAGGCCGCCGACTCCATATACCCCTCAACACCGGTCATCTGACCGGCAAACAGCAGGGTGGGACGGCTCTTTAGCCGGAATGAGGCATCCAACAGCTCCGGGCTGTTTAGGAAGGTGTTACGGTGCATCACACCGTACCGCATAAACTCGGCGTTTTTCAGGGCGGGAATCATACCGAATACCCGCTTTTGCTCCGAAAACTTCAGGTTGGTCTGGAACCCCACCAGATTATACAGCGTCCCGGCGGCATTCTCTGCCCGTAGCTGTACCACCGCCCAGGGGCGGTGCCCGGTATGGGGATCTCGCAGGCCCACCGGCTTCATCGGGCCAAAACGGATGGAATCGCTCCCCCTTTTCGCCAGCACCTCAATGGGCATACAGCCCTCGTACACCGTCAGTTTATCAAACTCGTGGAGAGGGGCACTCTCCGCGGTGATCAACGCCTGGTGAAAGGTCTCGTATTCCTCCTTGTTGAGGGGGCAGTTGATGTAATCCCCTTCCCCACTCTCCTCCCGGTCATAACGGGAGGCGCGAAAGGCGCTGTTCATATCCACACTCTCGGCGGTGACAATGGGGGCCGCCGCATCGTAGAAGTGAAGACCGCCACCGCAAAGTTCAGCGATGGCCTGAGCCATCGGCTCGCTGGTCAAGGGACCGGTGGCCACGATCACCACCCCCTCCTTAGGGATGGCGGTGACCTCGCCCTGTTTGACCGTGATCAGCGGATGGGTTTTGATCCTCTCGGTGACCGCCGCAGAAAAAGCATCCCGGTCCACCGCCAGCGCACCGCCGGCAGGTACCGCACAGTCATACGCGATAGGCACACACAGGCTACCCAACCGCCGCATCTCCTCTTTTAACAAGCCGGCGGCGGATTCTATCCGTCGCGCCTTGAGCGAGTTGGAGCAGACCAATTCGGCAAAGCCGGTACTGCGATGGGCCGGGGTGTACTTCTCCGGCTTCATCTCCCACAGAGTCACCGGGATGCCCTGCCGTGCCACCGCCCAGGCGGCCTCACAGCCGGCCAAGCCCGCTCCGATTACCGTTACCATACCGGTCACGCTCCTTTCTCGCAAATCTATCTGGATTTATTTTTCTTCGCCACAACCGGGGGTCAGACAGATCAGCCCGGTGCTTTTACCCTTCTTGCGGAACAGGGTCTTGCCGCAACGGGGGCACAGCTCCTTGGTAGGCTCGTTCCAGGTGGCAAAATCGCACTTGGGATAGTTGACACAACCAAAGAACTTACGGCCTCCCTTGGACTTCTTGGCGATGATTACGCCGCCGCACTTGGGGCATACGCCGTCGGTGGACTCCACGATCCGGCGGGTGTTCTTACAGGTGGGGTAGCCGGGGCAGGCCAAGAACTTGCCGTAGCGACCGGTCTTGACCACCATACGGCGACCACACAGCTCGCAAACCTCGTCGCTCTCCACCTCAGGCACCTTCACCTTATCCAGGTTCTCCTCGGCCTTTTTCAGCGCCACCACAAAGTCGGCGTAGAACTTATCCAACACGCGGACCCAGTTACGCTTACCGCTTTCCACGCCGTCCAGCTGCTGCTCCATATGGGCGGTGAACTCCAGATCCACCACCTCGGGGAACTGCTCTTTCATCAACTGGGTAATGACCTCGCCCAAAGAGGTGGGCTTCAGGCTCTTGCCCTCCCGCTCTACGTACTCACGGTTGAGCACGGTGGAAACGGTGGGGGCATAGGTGGAGGGACGGCCGATGCCGTTCTCCTCCATCGCCTTGATCAACGTGGCTTCGGTATAGCGGGCCGGAGGTTGGGTATAGTGCTGGTTGCCGGTGATCTCCCGGCAGAACAGCGTGTCACCCTGCTTGATGACCGGCAACGGCTTATTCTCGTCGCCCTGTTCGTCCTTGCCTTCTACATACAGAACGGTATGGCCGTCAAATTTGACGGTGTAACCGGAAGCCTTGAAGATATACCGACCGGCGGCAATATCCACCTGGCAGGTGTTCTGAATCTGGTCCGCCATCAGGCTGGCCATAAACCGCTCCCAGATCAGCTTATACAGCCGATACTGGTCACCGGTCAAGGAATCCTTGACCTGAGCAGGAGTCAGCGCCGGAGAGGAGGGACGGATGGCCTCGTGAGCGTCCTGGGCGCTGCTCTTCTGCTTGAACACCCGTGCCTTAGCCGGCAGATACTCGGCGCCGAACGCTTCACGGATGTAATCGTTACCGGCGCTCCGTGCCTCATCCGAGATACGCAGAGAATCGGTACGCATATAGGTAATCAAACCGGTGGCACCGATGCCGGCAATCTCCACACCTTCGTACAATTCCTGCGCCGCCTTCATCGTCCGACGGGAGGAGAAGTTGAGCTTGCGGTTAGCCTCCTGCTGCATGGTGGAGGTGGTAAAGGGCGGTGCGGGAGCCACGCGACGGGTGCCGGTCTTGACCGACTCGGCCACGTAGGTGGCCCCGTCCAGCTCATCCAGAATGGCTCTGGCGTCTTCCTCGGTGGACACCTTGACCTTGCCCTCGGCGGTGCCAAAGAACTTGGCCGGGAACACGCGGCCCTTCTCTGTCACAGACAGATTGGCATCCAACGTCCAATACTCCTCGCTGACAAAGTCGCGAATCTCCTGCTCCCGATCCACCACCAGGCTGACGGTGGCGGACTGAACGCGACCGGCAGACAAGCCCTTGCGCACCTTTTTCCACAGGAAGGGGCTGAGCTTGTAGCCCACGATACGGTCCAGAATGCGGCGGGCCTGCTGCGCATCCACCAGGTTCATATCCAGCGTCCGGGGATTGGCCATACCGGCGGTGACGCCGGTCTTGGTAATCTCGTTAAACGTGACGCGGTTGGCTTTCTCCGGGGGTACCTCCAGCATCTGGGCCAGATGCCACGCAATCGCCTCACCCTCACGGTCCGGGTCGGTGGCCAGATAGATGCTGTCGCTGGCATCCGCCATCTCTTTGAGCTGACGGATCAACGCCGTCTTGCCCGGGATGTCCACGTACCGCGGCTTAAAGCCGTGATCCACGTCCACGCCCAACAACGTCTTGGGCAGATCGCGGATGTGACCCATCGAGGCAACCACCTCAAAGTCACCGCCCAAGTATTTCTTAACGGTTTTCGCCTTTGCCGGCGACTCCATAATCACCAATTTTGCCATTTAGGAACCTTCCTTTCTATGTCAAGAGCAAACTCATTATCCACCACGTTTGTATTGCTGACCGGCCCCGTTTTGGGCACAGCCATACATCTCCAGTTCGGTCAGCGCCGCCAGCAGAGCCGGTATCGGCATCCCCGCCGCCACCGCCAGTTCATCCACCGGCATAAAGCGATCGGTCAGCGCCGCATACACCTGCCGTGCCGCCGGAGAGGCGGTATCCGGGCAAGGAACAGGGGCTGTTTCTTCTGCCGGCGGATCCGGCAGCGCGATCTGCTTTTTCTCCTTCTTGGATTCTTTTCTGCGGCGAAGTTTTGACCGTTTTTCCGGTTTTTTCGGCGGTGCCGTTTTACGCCCCTCGATTTCCTGCTGCACCGTTTCTGCCTGCTCCAAATCCAGCACGCCGGGGTACAGCGGTGCATAGTCCCGCAGGATATCGGTAGCCCGGATCACCAAGGTGGCACCTTTTTGTATTTCGATGTGGGCACCGTCGTGCAAACGACCGGACAAAGCACCGGGCAGAGCGAACAGCTCACGGTTCTGCTCCCGGGCCAAGCGGGCCGAGATACGGGCACCGCTCCGTTTGGGCGTTTCTGCCAGGCACACCGCCTGGCTCAGACCCACCATCAGGCGGTTGCGCACGTGAAAATCACACTGATAGGGTTCATCCGGCGGAAACTCAGACAACAATAATCCGCCCCGTTCCACCACCTGACGCCGCAGGTCGGTATTCTCGACCGGATAGTTCTCGTTCAGCGGGCAGGCCATACACACAATGGTGATACCGCCTGCCGCCAAAGCTCCGCTGTGAGCGGCAGCGTCAATGCCCACGGCACCGCCGCTGACCACCACCATACCACCCGCCGCCAAACCGGCGGATAGAGCATACGCCTCCTGGCATCCGTTGTGGCTGGCGTGGCGGGTTCCCACCACGGCCACCGCCGGGGTGGTATCCAGATCCGGCATCGTGCCCCGGGCATACAGCGCCGCAGGACAGCCGGTCATATGCCGCAAAGCCAGAGGATACAGCGCATCCTCCGGGGTGAGCACCCAATCCCCCATCTCCAACACCCGATCCAGGATCCGGTGGGCGGTGTCCAGGGATTTATCCGAAAGGCGACGGCAAAGATCATCCTTGATACCGGACTTTTTCAGCGTTTCAGGGGTAGCCTCATAAACGGTACGGGCGTGACCGAAGGCATCCAGAAGATCGCCCACAGCCTTACTGCCGTAGGGCAGCACCTGCTGTAACCATATCCAGTACAAACGGCTGTCCATCCTCCGCCCCCCTATCTGTGTTACTTGGGTCGGGTCATCTCCCACAGAATGATGCCCGCCGCCATAGATGCGTTCAGCGATTCGGCGCGACCGTTCATCGGAATGGTCACCGCCTGCCGGCAGGCCGCCACCGTCGCCGGTTTAAGGCCGTTGCCCTCGTTGCCGATGACCGCCACCGTCCCGGCACCGAGACCTGCCTCGGTGATCGGCATAGCGGAGGCATCCACCACGCAGGCGTTGGCGGTGAGCCCTTTTGCCTGAAGGGCGGTCACCGTCTCGGCCATATCCCGCACCCGCATCAGCGGTAAGCGGAACACGCCGCCCATACTGCTGCGTAGCACCTTGGGGTTATAGACGTCGCAACAACCCTCGGACAGGATCAGGCCGGACAGGCCAAAGGCCTCAGCGGTGCGGATGATGGTCCCCAAATTACCCGGGTCCTGCACATCCTCTAACGCACCATATATACCCATTATATTTATTTTATCTATTATAAGCGAATTGTCAAGAGTTTTTGCAATACAAAACACACCTTGCGGATTGGTGGTGTCCCCCATATGCCGGGAAAGCTCCGGAGAGATCTCCACCACCGTATCCGCCGCGGCAAGCAGAGCCCCCACCACGTCGGTGTAAATAGCCAGCGCCGAAGCGGTATACAGCACCGCCTTGATTGCCACGCCGGAGCGCAACGCATCCCCGCAGAGGCGGGCTCCCTCCAGCGCAAACAGGCCGCTCTCCCGCCGTTTTTTAGCAGAATCGCACAGGCCACGCCACTCCTTGACCCACTGATTATCTTTGCTTGTGACGGTCATATACCGCACACTCCTTTCGCTCTATGCCGGTAACTTTGCAAAGGGAAAACACGGAAAAACGCCCATTTTGATAGGGATTTTTCCCTGTTTTTCCTGTTTAGAAAAGCAAAATTGCACCCGACGGAAACCCGCCGGGTGCAACGTAAGATTCTTATTTCAGGGCAGCCTTAGCCTGCTCGGTCAGAGCGGTGAAAGCGGCGGCATCGGACACAGCCAGCTCAGCCAGCATCTTGCGGTTCATCACGATACCGGCCTTCTTCAGACCGTTCATAAAGGTGGAGTAGTTCATGCCGTTCAGCTTAGCAGCGGCATTGATACGGGCAATCCACAGACGACGGAAATCGCGCTTGCGCTGCCGACGACCAATGTAGGCGTACTGGCCGGACTTCATCACCGCTTCTTTGGCGGTTTTGAACAGCTTAGACTTGGCACCGAAGTAACCCTTAGCCAGCTTCAATACTTTCTTTCTTCTCTTGCGCGTCATCATAGCGCCTTTAATACGAGCCATGTTAATTTACCTCCGTTCAGCAATCAATTATTTGTAAGGGATCAGGCGCTTGATGGTGGCCAGGTTGGTCTTGTCGGCCGCCACGGTCTTGCGCAGGTTTCTCTTACGCTTGGTGGTCTTCTTGTTCAGGATGTGGGATTTGTAAGCATGACCACGGATCGCTTTACCGGTCTTGCTCAGCTTGAAACGCTTCTTCGCACCGCTGTGCGTTTTAATCTTAGGCATAGTTTTGTCCTCCTTAATTGGTTTGTGTCAACAGGCAAAGCCTGAAACGCAACGAAATGTGTTTTAGGACGGCTTACTTGCCGTCTTTACGGGGTACCAGGAACATCAGCATATTCCGGCCCTCCAGTTTGGCGGCCTTTTCCACCGTAGCAAACTCGGCACAGGCCTCGGCAAACCGGGTCATAGACTCCACACCCTTTTCGGGGTGGCCCATCTCACGACCGCGGAAGCGGATGTTGACCTTCACCTTGTCGCCATGCTGGATGAACCGCTTGGCTTGGGCAACCTTGGTGTTGAAGTCACCCACGTCGGTGTTCAGACCCAGGCGCACCTCTTTGATGTCCACCACGTGCTGGTTTTTGCGGGCCTCTTTCTCCTTCTTGGCCTGCTCGAACCGGTACTTGCCGTAGTCCATAATGCGGCATACCGGCGGAACGGCGGTAGGAGCAATCTTGACCAGGTCCAGACCGGCGTCATCCGCCAATTTCTGGGCGTCCCGCGCAGACATCACGCCCAACTGGGCGCCGTCGGCACCGATGATACGAAGCTCATCATCCCGGATCTGCTCATTGATCTGCATCTCTTTTTTTGCTATCGGAAACACCTCCTAGAGTAGGTTAGCAAACAAAAAAAGCGGACAGCCAAGCTGCCCGCACAAAACAGAAACCCATCAATGGTGTGGTAGGAAACAGTCTATATCAACCCTTTGGAACGGTATCCGGGGGTGAGAGCGGGCAACGCTCTGCTTCATTCGTCGCAAAGATTATAACAGCCCTCACCGCCTTTGTCAAGAGTTTTTTTGCAATTTGTCCGAGAAAAACAAAAGCACCGTCAGATACCCGCTGACAATCAGCAGGGTGACGTTGCCCTGCCCCCGTAAAAACAGCCAAAAGCACAACGCTGCCAACGGGAGCAAGGTCAGTGCCGAGGTCAACCGTAAGACCGCCCCGCTCAAAGCCTCCAACCCAATAAAGCATAATCCGCACCGCAAGATTTCTCCCCCATCCAGCGCCGTGGCCGGAAGCAGATTCAGCAGCCCCAGCACCAGATGCACTACCGCCGGAGTAACCCGCCCCAACGCAAACAGAAGAAACGCGCACACAAAATTGGCGGCGGGACCCGCCATAGAAATAACGAGGTTTTTTCTGTAACTCGGCAGGCGGTGTCCCAGCCGGATGCGGGCACCAAACGCCCCCAATACGCAGTCCTCCGGCGGCACCCCCACGCACAGCATCGCCAACAGATGCCCCCCCTCGTGGAGCAGGGCCGCCACCAAGCAGGACACCGCCAAACCGTCCGGCTGCCATAAAAGGAGCGCTGTCAACAGAGCCGGAAACAACAGACTCAGTCGACAGCGCATCCCGCCGATCCGGAACTCAAACACCGCGCCACCGCCCTGCCAAAAAGGCGGCGTTCACTCCGGAAACGCCTTGATTTTCAGGCGTCTCTTGCGTTGTAAAGCTATGCTCCTTTACATCCACCTCTTCCTCTTCGAACAGGCCAGACAGTACCGTCATCAGTTGGTTTTCCTCCAACGCCCCGCGAAAACTCTGTTTCAGCTCCTCATAGGCACCGCCCCCGGCCAATTTCAGCACAAACACCAAGAGCAGTACCGCCACGCAAGCCAGGCTCTGCACCCCCAGCACCGACCAGCGCCGGCAGCGGAGCACCCCCTTCTTTTTCTTTTCCTCCTGCATCACCCGCTGTTGAGTCCAGCGCTGTTCTGCGTCCCGGTCGTGTACTACCATACGTTTCTCCTTATACAATAATGCAGATAAGCCCGTTACAGCCCTCGTTGATGATACGCTCCACCGTTTCTTTCAACTTTAGCCGGGCTTCCTCCGGCATATGTACCAGCTTGTTATGCAGCCCCTCATTGACCAACCCGTACAGGGAGGTGCCAAAAATGTTGGAATCCCAAATCTTCTTTGGGTCTTCGGCAAACTGGCCTAACAAATAATTCACCAGATCCTCACTCTGCCGTTCCGTCCCCACGATGGGGCTGACCTCCGTATGGATCTGGGCTTTCATCATATGGATCGAGGGCGCCGCAGCCCGCAACCGTACTCCATAACGGCCACTCTGCCGGATGATTTCCGGCTCCTCCAGCGTCATTTCCTCCATCTCCGGCATCACAATGCCGTAGCCGGTGGCCTCCACCTGTTCCAATGCCCCTTGGATTTTCTCGTATTTTTTGCAGACAGCCGCCATCCGGGTCATATGGGTGAGCAACGCACCCTCATCCGGGATGGACAATCCGGTACTCTCCCCCAAGATTTGATAAAACAGCTCCGGCAGCACCGTCACGGTGACAGTGGCAACCCCGGTGCCCAGATCGATCTCATCCACCGCCGCCGTCTCTACGTAGCGGCACCCTTGTGCGGCTTTGGCAATATGCCCCACCTGCCCGACTCGCTGCACCTCCCGACAGGCCTCCTTGACGGTGCTCAGCACCCCTTGCCGTACCGGGTGACCAGGATCCAACCGCATCAGCCATCGGGGCAAGCAAAGCCCCACCTGCCGCACCGGGAACTGGTACAGCAACGTCTCCAAGATCTGCCGAATCTCCTGCTCGGTCATCGTTTGACAGTTGACCGGCACCACCGGCACCCCGTAGGCTTCGGTAAGTTCCGCCGCCATCTGCCGGGTGGTCTCTGCATAGGGATCCACCGCGTTGAGCAAAACCGTAAAGGGCTTATTCAGCGCCTTGAGTTCCCGGATGACCCGCTCCTCCGCGGCGGCATACTCAGCCCGTGGAATGTCGGTAATGGATCCATCCGTGGTGACGACCAATCCCACCGTGGAGTGGTCGGTAATCACCCGGCGGGTTCCCTCCTCCGCCGCCATATTGAAGGGGATCTCCTCCTCATACCACGGGGTTTTTACCATCCTAGGCTGATCCTGCTCGATGTACCCTAACGCAGACGGAACGATGTAACCAACGCAATCCACCAACCGCACCCGCATATTGGCCACCCCATCCAGCGTTACCCCCGCCGCCTGCTCCGGAATAAACTTCGGCTCGGTGGTCATAATGGTGCGCCCTGCGGCGGATTGGGGCAACTCGTCGTTGGCCCGCTCCCGGCGGTAATCGTTCTCCATATGGGGTATCACCAGGGTGTCCATAAACCGCTTGATAAAGGTGGATTTGCCGGTGCGCACCGGCCCCACCACCCCCAAATAAATGTCGCCGCCGGTTCTGGCGGCCATATCTCTATATAAGCTGCTGGCAGTTTCCATACGTCGTTCCTCCGCTCATTCGTCGTTTGTACAGACTTATGAGGAACACGTGAGGTTTATGACACAGAAAGAAAAGCCGTCCCAACGATTTCTCGTTGAAACGGCTTTTTGCGCTGTTCTAATTAGAGAACGGCCACCATTCTGGTCGTTCCCGCAGACATTTAAGCTGAATCCACAGCTCTTTCTGTTTTTTATTGATGTGCTCCGGCAGCGTAATGAACACCTCAGTGTTCTTCAACTTCTCCTCCGGCGGATAGAACATGGGGTTTTCGCTCACCTCGGCATCCAGCTCTTTCAGCGCCTCGGTGTGGGGGGTGGAATAGCAGATGTACTCCGCGTTGGCGGTGGCCACCTCGGTCTCGCACATAAAGTTAATGTACTTCTCTGCCAACTCCTTGTTGGGGCTGTTTTTCAGCACGCACATCGCATCCACAAAGCGGTTGGTGCCCTCGTCCGGAATATGGTACTTAATGAACTCTTTACCATCCTCGCCGGTGATCATATTAGCGCCGTCACCGGAATAGTACGGAGCCAGCCACCCCTCTTCGTTGGTCATCTTCTGGAACACCTGGTCCATAAAATAGCCCTGCACCAACGGCTTCTGTTTGGCCAGTTCCTTGTAGGCAGCCTCCCAGTGGTCCGTATTGGTGGTGTTCATCGAGTATCCCAGTTTTTTTAAGGCGATCATAAAGGAATCCCGGGCATTATCAAACATAAAGATCTTGTTGGCGTACTTCTCGTTCCACAGAATATCCCAGCCCTGGGCCTCTACCTCTTCGGTAGAAACATACTTGGAATTGTAGAAGATGCCCACCGTGCCCCAGGTGTAGGGAACGGAATACTCATTGTTGGGATCGTACTCCAAATTCTTATAGTCTTTGTGAATGTACTGATAGTTGGGGATGTTGTCGAAATTCAGCTTGGCCAGCATATCCTCTTGGATCATCTTGCCAATCATATAGTCGGAGGGAATCACCACATCGTATTCCGCTGCCCCACTCTTCAGCAGGGTGTACATCGACTCGTTGCTCTCGTAGGTCCGGTAGTTGACCTTGACCCCGTAACGCCGCTCAAACTCGGCATTTACATCCATCAGGCCATCACTGCCGTCTGAGATATACTCACCCCAGTTATAGACATTCAGCGTGATGGTGTCGTCACCGAAATCGCAGCCGGAAAACAAACCGGCCATCAGAAGCAACGCCAAAAGAAAGGAAAGCTTTTTCATCCGGTCATCTCCTCTCTTTCTGCTTATTCAGATCCCGCACCTGGCGTACGTTGACCGCCACCAACAGAATCAGCACCGTGCCGAACAACAAAGTAGACAGGGCGTTGATCTCCGGGGTCACCGGCTTTTTGGTCATCGAATAGATGGTGACCGACAGATTCTGAGCCGAAGCGCCGCTGTTGAAATAGCTGATAACAAAGTCATCCAACGACATGGTGAACGCCATCATCGCACCGGTGATGACACCGGGCATAATCTCC
Source organism: Oscillospiraceae bacterium (assembly GCA_015066365.1). GTDB lineage: Bacteria > Bacillota > Clostridia > Oscillospirales > Acutalibacteraceae > UBA5905. The sequence continues at coordinate 23,866 of SVON01000004.1, forward strand.
GGCAGCACCACCTTGAAAAAGGCAGGGAATGGACGGCAGCCCAGATCCAACGCCGCCTCGTAGGTGTGGCGGTTCATCTGCCGCAGCTTCGGCATCACCTGCAACACCACGTAGGGAATGCAGAAGGTAATGTGGGAGATCAGCAGAGTGGCAAAACCGGGCTGAAGCAAGCCGGTGGCCCGGTAGATGGCCACGAACATCAGCATCATCGAGATACCGGTCACGATCTCCGGATTCACCATCGGAATGTTGTTGATGCCCATCATCAGAGTCTTGAGCCGACCGTTCATACTGTAAATGCCCACCGCCGCCATAGTGCCGATCACGGTGGCAACCACCGCCGCCAACACCGCAATCTGCAGGGTCAGCCACAGAGAATCGATGATCAACTCGTTGTTGAACAACTCTTTATACCAGTCAAAGGTAAAGCCACCCCACTCCACACGGTTTTTGGAATCGTTGAAGGAGTAGGCAATCAGCACCACGATGGGGGCATACAGAAAACCGAAGATGAGAAAGTTATAAATACGGGATAATGTCTTCACGTCATCATACCCCCTAACTCGTCCTCGCCGTTGTCGACCTTACGCATCAGGGACATACAAATCAGCATCAGCACCATCAAAACCAGAGACAGAGCCGCACCTACATTGTAGTCACAGCCATCGCCCACAAACATCGTTTCGATGACGTCGCCGATCATCATATATTTACTGCCACCCAGCAATTTGGAAATCACGAAGGTGGACACCGCCGGCACGAACACCATGGTCACGCCGGACACGATGCCGGGAGCACTCAACGGCAAAATCACCCGGCGAAACACCTGCCAGCTGTTACAGCCCAGATCCTGAGCCGCCTCGATGATGCGGTGATCCATCTTGGCCATCACCGAATACAGAGGCAGGATCATAAAGGGCAGGAAGTTATACACCATACCCAGCACCACCGCGCCATCGGTATTGATCATCGATAAGGTGGCGTCCGGACCGATCACGCCGATGGTCCGCAGAAACTGATTGATCAGACCGTTGTTCTCCAACAGGGTCATCCAAGCATAGGTGCGCAGAAGGAAGTTCATCCACATAGGCAGCATCACGATCATCACCATGGTGCGCTGCATATGCTCTGACTTGCGGGAAATACTCAGGGCCACCGGATAAGCCAACACCAGACAAATTACCGTTGCCAAAGCGCCCATCCAGATGGAATCCACATACGTACCCGCAAACTGCCAGATCTTGGCAATATTGGCGGTGGTAAAGGCACCGGTCTCATCCGTAAAGGCAAACCACAGCACGATAGCCATAGGAACCACGGTGAAAATGCCCATCCACAGCGCAAAGGGGGTTGCGGCAGTACGTTTGCTCATTCTTCCGCCTCCTCTGCCTCTGCGGCAGCCACGGCATCGCCCAGCTCGTCAAACTCCTCAGAATAGGAGCTGTAATCGCCGAACATACCGGAATAAGCGGATTTTTTCATCACGTGGATGTCCTCGGGGTTCAGCACGATGCCGATAACCGAGCCTTCGGGATAGAAGTCGGTGGTCTGAATCAGCCACTTAAAGCCCTTGAAATCCACGATGGTGTCATAGTGCACACCCTTAAAGGTGACGTTGGTGACGGTGCCGGTCAGGTGTCCCTTGACCGGCTCTACGATGTCAATATCCTCAGGGCGGATGACCACGTCCACCGGCTCGTTCTTATCAAAGCCGGCATCCAGACAACTGAATTTGCGGCCAAAGAACTCCACCAGGTAGTCCTCCAGCATCACGCCGTCCAAAATATTACTCTCGCCGATAAAATCTGCCACAAAGGCGTTCTGGGGCTCGTTGTAAATATCCTGAGGCGTGCCGATCTGCTGAATGACGCCGTCATCCATCACCACCACGGTGTCGGACATAGACAGCGCTTCCTCCTGGTCGTGGGTGACATAAATAAAGCTGATACCCAGACTCTTCTGGATATTTTTCAGTTCAGTCTGCATATCCTTACGCAATTTTAAGTCCAACGCGGCCAGAGGCTCATCCAGAAGCAGCACGCGGGGATTGTTCGCCAGGGCGCGAGCAATCGCCACACGCTGCTGTTGACCGCCGGACAATTTCGCCACCGAACGCTTTTCAAAGCCTTTTAGGTTGACTAATTGCAGCATTCTGGTGACGGTTTCGTCAATCTCCTGCTTGCTCTTCTTCTGCACCCGCATACCAAAGGCCACGTTCTCATATACATTCAAATGCGGAAACAGAGCGTAGCGCTGGAAGATGGTGTTCACCGTCCGCTTATACGGCGGCACGTCGTTGACCCGTTTGCCGTCAAAAAAGACATCGCCGTGATCCGGGGTGATAAAGCCGGCAATGATCCGCAGGGTGGTGGTCTTACCACAGCCGGAAGGACCCAGCAGGGTAACAAACTCACCGTCGGAAATACTCAAATCCAAGTGTTTGAGCACCGGTTCTCCATCAAAAGATACAGCAATGTCCTTGAGTTCAATGATTTTGTTTTCGTTCATAGGTTGCATCCCCCTTTGCGGTAATAGATCTGCCGTAAAACGACAGCGCACCGGCTGTGGCAACGCCCTCCGCAAAGGGTTTTTCACAATCATTCTGCGGGATCCCCACGAACGATTGCGGCGCTGTTTGGCTGGTGCAAAACGGTTTTGCTCAGATGCATCTCTATTTTATTAGCAGATGACAGTTACCACTATAACAATTTTTGTAGCAAAATGTCAATAGGTTTTGAAAAAAAGCGAAAAATATGTCCACAAAATCACGATAAACCGGAGGTTGGATTTATGGAACAAAACAAGCGCACCCCCTCCCCCGAACTGGTGGAGCAATACCGCCGGCAAATGCTGGCCCTCTACGGACAGCAGCCGTCGGCACCGGTGGCAGAGGAAAACTGGTTGGACAGCCGATTCCCGGAACCGGTCCCGGAACGAGACCGAGAAGCGGTTGCCCTACCGGAGCCCCCCGCCACACCGGAGCCCCCCGCTCCGGAACCGCCGCCCATAGCCGAAACCCCTTTCGTGGGATATTTACGGGTGTTTGTGTTCACCGGGGCTAAGGCAGAGCCTCTGGCAGAGACCCGAGTGACGGTGACCCGAGGGGACACCGTCTTTGCCAACACCGTCACCGACCGGGATGGCTACACACAGGTGATTCCCCTCCCCTCGGTGAACCCGGAATTGACCCTCACCCCCGGCAATACAACCCCTTACGTGACCTACGACATTCTGGTGAATGCCGACGGGTTCCGTCCCGTACGCCACGAAAACGTGCCGGTATACGGCAACACCTACGTTACCCAGCCGGTGTCGCTCTTGCCGGTGGTGCCCGGGGAGAACCCGGAAGAAATGCAGGATTTTGTATCCGGCGGTCCGACCAATCTATAACCGGGAGGTGTGCTTATGACAGGAACCCCGTTTATCCCCAAAACGCTGGTGGTGCATCTAGGCACCCCCTCTTCCAATGCAGAAAACATCTACGTGGATTTCCCGGATTACATCAAAAACGTGGCGTCCAGCGAGGTCTATCCCACCTGGCCGGAGTCCGCGCTGAGAGCCAATATCTATGCGCAAATATCCTACGTCCTCAACCGCTATTACACCGAATGGTATCGCAGTCAAGGGTATGATTTTGACATCACCAACTCCACCCAATTTGACCAGTCCTTCGTCCCGGGGCGGGAAATATACGACACCATCAGCGACATTGTGGACGAAATCTTCAACTCCTACGTGGTGCGGCGCGGCAGCATTGAGCCCTATTTTACCCAATACTGCAACGGCACTACCTCCACCTGCGACGGACTGAGTCAATGGGGCACCGTCCCTCTGGCTCAGCAGGGGCTGGGCCCCTACGATATCCTCACCCGGTTTTACGGGGACGACATTGACATCGTCACCGACGCCCCCGTGCGCAACGGGCAACCCTCCTACCCCGGCCGGCCTCTCCGGCTGGGGGATGCCGGCAACGACGTGCAACAGATCCAGATCCGGCTCAACCGCATCTCCACCAACTACCCATCCATCCCCAAGATCAACCCCGCCGACGGCAATTTCGGCGTGGATACGGAGGAGGCGGTACGCGCCTTTCAACGCACCTTTCGGTTGACGGAGGACGGCATCGTGGGTAACGCCACCTGGTACCGCATCACGTATCTGTTCAACGCGGTCAAACGGCTCAGCGAGCTGGATTCCGAGGGCATCAAACTGGAGGATCTGCCCCGCCGCTACGAGGGATTATTGGCTCTGGGGGATACCGGAGACAGCGTGCGGGTGATCCAATACTATCTGGCGGTGGTGGCGGCCTATTACGCCACCGTGCCACAGGTGGCGGTGAACGGTCTGTTCGACCAACAGACCGACGGGGCGGTACGAGCCTTTCAGCAGGCCTTTGATCTGCCGGTGGACGGCATCGTAGGGCGGCAGACGTGGCAAAAACTGGAGGACGTATATGAGAGCATCCGCACCTCCACCGAGCTCATCGACGGTGGTGTGGTGCTCTTCCCCGGCCGGGTATTGCAGGCGGGCTTTCAAGGGGAAGACGTAGCCACCATTCAGGAATATCTGGCGTATATCGCCACCGTCTACCCCGCCATCCCCGCCCCGGCGGTCACCGGCGTGTACGGGTTGGAAACGGTGCAGGCGGTGGAGGCCTTTCAGCGTCAGTTCGGGCTACCGGAAACCGGAACGGTGGGGGTCACCACGTGGGACGCCATCGCCTCGCTGTACTCCGACCTGCGCACCGGCAACACCCAACGCCTGGGACAATTTCCCGGCACCGAACTATCTGAGGAGGGGGTGGCAGAATGAATTTTTGGGAGAACGACGTCACCGCCGATTCCCGTCCCTACGTGATGGAACTGCAAAGCTACCTTCGCGCCTTGGAACGGGAGAAAACCGGCACCACCGCGGTGCCCCAAGACGGATTTTACGGCACCGCCACCACGGCGGGGGTACTGCAATTTCAGCAATCCACCGGTCTGCCGGCCACCGGAACGGTGGACCGGGTTACTTGGGAGGCGCTGTTTGCCGCCTACGAGGCTCTGCGCCGGGGTCAAGCGCCGCCATTATACATACGCGGATTGCGGCAACCCACGCTAATCCCCGGCGACCAAGGGGATGCGGTGCTGTTTCTCAACATTATGCTGGGGCTCGGAGATGCCGCCTACACCGCCGCCACACAAGAGGCGGTAAGAGCGGTGCAACAGAGCGCCTTTCTGCCGGTCACCGGCAACACCGATAAGGCTACGTGGGATGCGGTGGTACGGCTTTACAATCAAGGGGGAACAACGTGAACAAGCGGGTCTTCTACAAAAACACAGCGGTGATGACCGGTTGTTCGTTAGTCTTACGGCTGATGGGCATCGTGTTCCGCATCTTTATCTCCAACCGGGTGGGGGCCGAAGGGATGGGGCTCTATCAGTTGGTATTCTCGGTGTACGTGCTGGGCACCACCTTTGCCACCAGCGGCATCATCACCGCCGTCACCCGGTTGGCGGCGGAGCACCTGGCCAAAGGCAACCCAGGCGCTGTGATCCGTCTGATGCGTCTGTGCGCCTTTTGCTGTCTGTTGGTGGGTGGGGTGTCGGCTCTGCTTCTGTTCGGCGGTGCCCCCTACATCGGTCGTCTGCTGGGGGATAGTCGGGCGGTTCCGGCCATCGCTTACAGCGGTATCGCCCTGCCCTTTATCGGCATCTCCAGTTGTCTGAAGGGGTACTTTTTAGCCAAGCGGCAGGCGTGGCCGCCCTGTCTGGCGCAAATGCTGGAACAAGCGGTGCGCATCGGCAGCATCCTTTGGATGCTCAACGAGTTTTGGGACGGCAGTTTGGCCGGAGCCTGCCTAATCATTGTGTTGGGTGACGCCCTATCCGAAACGGTAGCCTGTATCTATCTGCTGTGCGCCTACCGTCACCAACGACGGTATACTCTGCCACAGGACCGGCAGCCGGGAGCACCGCTGCTGCGCCCCATGTTGCATATTGCCCTGCCCCTTACCGCCGGACGGTATCTTTCCACTGCCTTACGGACGGTAGAGAATTTTCTGGTACCGGCAAGGTTAACCCGCTACACCCGGTCAGAAACCGCCTCGTTGGCGCAATTTGGAGCTGTAAAGGGGATGGCCTTGCCGCTCATTTTCTTCCCCTCTGCTCTCTTGATGACGGTGTCCGGACTGCTAATCCCGGAATTATCCGACGCCTACGCTCTGGGCCACCGCCGTCAGGTGACCCGTCTGGTGGAATTATCCCTGCAGATCACCCTCCTGGGAGCGATTTTGGTGGGGGGACTGTTCACCGTGCTGGGCAAGCCGCTGGGGGTGTTGCTCTACAACGACCCGTTGGCGGGGACGCTGTTGCAGGTATTGGGACCGCTGACCCCGGTGATGTATCTGGACAGCGTGGTCACGGGGATGCTGAAAGGCTTGGGTCAGCAGGTGCACTCCCTCTGGTTCTCGGTAACCGATTCGGTGGTGCGCATTCTGCTGATCGTGGTGCTGCTTCCCCATTACGGTCTGGCAGGCTTCCTGTTTGTGATGGTGGTGAGCAATCTGCTGACCGGATCCCTGAGCACCGCCCGGCTATTAACGGTCAGCGGAGCCGGGATGCAATGGAGCCGGTGGATCCTGCGCCCTCTGTTGGCGGCGGGGATCGCCGGCGGGATATGCCTTCTATTGCCCTTTGAGGGCACCGCTTACCTTATCCTCTCTGCCCTGCTGTTTACCGGTGTGTACGTAGGACTGATGCCTCTATTGGGATGCTTTAACAAAGAGGACTGGAAACAGCTTATCTCCCAAAAAGGGCAACAAAAAGCCGCTGTCGATTGACAGCGGCTTTTTATTTAGACGATTTGGAAATAATTAGCCCCGGTTACGATGGTAAACACGTGGGAGGCCGTGCTGTCATCCACCGATTGGGCACCCTCACCGGGACGGGAGGGCGGCGTCGCTCCCTCCGGAAGACCTTCCGGCCTCTCGGGGCGCTGACCGCCAAAGCCCTCGGGCGGTTCCATTCCTTCGGGGCGTTCTCCGCCTAATTCTCCGGGAGCGCCACCGAAGCCCATACCGCCCTGGGTGGCGGTACCCTTCAGTTGTTCGGCTCCATCCCACAGAGCATAGTCCCCCGGGGTTAACGAAGGAGAAGAAACCACCAGGCAGGTGTAGGCATTGACGACGGTGTGGGACACCACCACGTCTCCCTGGGCGTTTTTCAGTTGTATGGCGCTGTTCTTGCGGGACTGCCGGCAGGTAAACACCGCGTGGGTCTGTCCCCCATTCTCAATACGGTCCAGCATATTGCCGGTGGCCACCACAATGCCGCCGTTAATATGAATGCCTTTATCCGAGTCGATCCCCGCATCGCCGCTGAACCCACAGGCCTGCGCCAACACCATGCCGCCGTTGATCACCAACCAACCGTTGGAGTCGATGCCGTCGCCCTCTCCGGTGGCGCCGTTGACGGTGATGACCAGACGGCCACCGTTGACGGTGGTGACCGAGATGTTATCCTCGTTGGTATTGATGCCGTCATTGCCGGATTCGATGGCAATATCTCCGCCGTTAATGGTCAGGTGTAGCTCGGAATCCAGACCCTCATTGGCGGCTTTGATGGACAGCTTTCCGTTGCCGTTGCCTTTGTTGCCCCCCTGTATCTCCATCGACATCTTGGAGTAAAAGGCGGCATCGTATTTGTGCAGTTTCTTCGCGTCCGTCACCTCGGTGCCATCGTCAGACAGCTCCACTGTGCCGGGTTTGTAAATCCGGGCTACGTAAGAGCCGTTCACCCGGTTGTCGCTGTTGTTGGCAAGAATGACCCGGGCACCGGCTTTGGAGGTGTCCACGTCCTTGGTGGCGGTTGCCTCCTCCTTTTGCCCACACTCATACACATTGTAAAAGATCACGGCCGGTGCCACCTCACAGGTGATATCCAGGCCGTTAAGCACCAGTGTCACCACCGCATGGGGGTCTTGCTCAGCCTCTTCACCCAGGTCTACGGCGATCTGCCCCTTGGACAGTTTGCCGGACAGCACGTACTGTCCGGGCTGGGTGATATGCACCACGGTATGAGCGTCTGCCTCCTCTTTGGTGTGGGCGTCTTTCTCCTCCCCCTCACCGTAGGTAAAGTCCTTGCCGGACTCATAATACACGATATCGTTGGCGGCATATACCGCCGCATTTTCATCCTTTGCGATTGCCGCGCCATCCACGGTGATGGCGGTATCGGACAGGGTGATCTGTGTGCCCGCATAGGTTTCTGCCGTCTGGTCAAGCTCGACCGCCATCAGCGATTTCCCCTCCGGCCGGGAGTCCTCCTCTTTCGGCTGGGTTTCCCCACAGCCGGTCAGCAGACCGGTCAGCAACAAGGCAGACACCCCTAAACTAAGCCAACGCTTCATCGTCATACGCCCCTTTCTTTTGTTTTTATTCTATCGCATTTGTTCCCACAGTTTATGTCGTAACTGTAAACAAATGGTAAACAAAAGGCCGCTTTATAAGCGGCCTTTTGTGCATTTATATTGTTTTAGTTGTTCTTTATGCTCATCCGTCACCCGATAGCTTTCCACCGCCTTTTGGATAGCCTTGTTGTGGGTCCATTCCGGCAGACAGCGCTCCCGCATATAAGGCAGAGTGGCCTCATACTGCTTGGCCAGCGCGGTGGCAAAATACCATGCCACCATCATCCGCACGTAGTATTCCTCCCGATCAACACGCGCTACCCACTCCAGATATTCCGGGCAAAACCGATCGTCCAAAAAATGGCGTTGGAGCATCCCGATGCCATACCGCACTGTATAAGGGTGGTCGGAACTCATCCACTCCCGTATCTTGCACAGCAGGTCCTCCGGGTGCTTTTTGATCACCTTGGGTGACCAGCCGTCGCAGGTGGACCAGTTATCCACATACGGCAAGAAGGCATCTATGGCGGCAATACAGCCATCGTAATCTTTTATCTGCTCCACCAGAAAAGCGTGGAGGTTGTTTTCCTCATAATAGGTGTGCGGAAGTTCCCGCAAAAACGCCTGAGCCTCCGGCGTGCCGGCCAATTCCTTAGCCAATTTCCGCAGAACAGGGGTACGCACCCCTATGACCCGCGCCGGGTCAACGATGGGCATCAGCGAAATCTGAAACTGACGGTATCCTTCGTCTGCCAATGAGAGCAACCGTTCGGTGATGGGGCTCATTTCTTTATATCCTTCCAGTAGGCGGCAAAAGCCTGCTCGGTCTTGTTATCGCCGGGGGTGTAGTAGGTGGTATCCTTGATGGCGTCCGGCAGATACTGCTGATCCACCCAATGACCGGGGAAATCGTGGGGATACCGATAGAACTGCCCCTTATTGACCACCTCGTCACCGTCGTAGTGCTTGTTCTGCAACTGACGGGGCACCGCACCGCTTTTGCCGGACTGCACGTCTGCCATCGCTTGGTTGATGGCGTTGTACACCGCATTGGATTTGGGTGCCTGACACACCAGCACCACCGCATTGGCCAGGGGGATGCGCGCCTCCGGCAGACCCACCTGCAGGGCGGTGTCCACCGCCGCCTTGACGATGGGGATGATCTGGGGATAGGCCAGACCTACATCCTCGTTGGCGCACACCAGCAGGCGGCGGCAGGCCGAGGGCAGGTCACCGGCCTCCAACAGCCGGGCCAGGTAGTGAATGGCGGCATCCGGGTCGGAGCCGCGCATGGATTTTTGGTAAGCGGAGATGATGTCGTAGTGCTCGTCCCCCTCCCGGTCGTACCGCATGGCGCTGCGCTGAGCCAACTGCCGGGCAGTATCCAGGGATACGTACACCCCGCCGTCGGGGGTGGTCTCCCCCGCCAGAGCGCAGAGCTCCACCGCATTCAGCGATTTACGCACGTCACCGCCGCTGGAGCGGGCGATGTGGGCGCACACGCCCTCCTCTACCGTGATGGGATTGCCGCTCTCCTCCTGCAGAAAACGGAAGCCCCGCTCCACCGCTTTTTCAATATCCGCGTTAGACACCGGTTTGAACTCAAACACGGTGGAGCGGCTGAGGATGGCGTTATACACGTAGAAATAGGGGTTCTCGGTGGTGGACGCAATCAAGGTGATCTGTCCGTTCTCAATGTACTCCAGCAGAGTTTGCTGCTGGCGTTTATTGAAATACTGGATCTCATCCAGATACAGCAGGATGCCGTTCATCCCCGTAAAGGTGTCCAACTCTTCCACCACCGCCTTGATATCCGCCGTGGAAGCCGTGGTGCCGTTGAGCTTATGCAGGCGCATATCCGTCTGCTGGGCGATGATGCGGGCCACCGTGGTCTTGCCCACGCCAGAGGGGCCGTAGAAGATCAGGTTGGGGATACGCCCGGACTGCATAATATTGCGCAAAGCCTTACCCTCGCCCAGGATGTGCTGTTGCCCCACCACCTCTTCCAGAGAAGATGGGCGGATGCGGTCGGCTAACGGTTTATTCATGGGGTATCCCTCCTTTCGTCATATCCTCTCTATCATACAAAGAAAACGCCCCGCTGTCAAGAATTTCCGTTGCGTTGACAGTAGGGGGTGAATTGTGGTATGATACCTGTCGAAACCAGACGAAAGGACGTGCCGCTATGACCAAGAAGCAACGGGCTTTGGCTGCCGTAGAGGGGCTCAAGGCCACCTACCCCGACGCCATCTGTTCCCTCACCTCGGAGAACCCGTTACAATTACTGATCGCCGTCCGGCTGTCCGCCCAGTGCACCGATGCACGGGTCAACCTGGTGACCCCGGCGCTGTTTGCCCGCTTCCCCACCCTGGAAGCCTTTGCCGAGGCTGAGGCGGATGAGGTGGGCACATACATCCGCTCCTGCGGTCTGTACAAGACCAAGGCCAAGGACATCGTAGCCATGTGCCGGATGCTCCGGGACGAATACGGCGGCGTGATCCCGGACACGGTGGAGGAGCTGACCAAACTCCCCGGCGTGGGTCGTAAGACCGCCAATCTGGTGTGCGGTGACGTCTACGGCAAGCCGGCGGTGGTGGCAGACACCCACTGCATCCGCATTACCGGGCGGTTGGGGCTGACCGACGGCAGTAAAGATCCGTACAAGGTAGAAATGCAGCTGTGCAAAGTGCTTCCTCCGGAGGAGAGCAACGATTTCTGCCACCGCTTGGTGCTGTTTGGACGAGATACCTGCTCTGCCAGAACGCCCAAGTGTGAAATTTGTCCGCTGAGGGAGATTTGCGCTAAGAAGATATAAAAACCACCCGCCCAGCGGGTGGTTTTTCTTATGCGCGCTTAATCCTATTTTTCCCGCTACCTGTCTAATGCGCGGTTTTATGTATTGAGTGGATACCCGGCATCGAAGATATCACCGCGCTGTGCCGTTATTTCAAAGTCTCAGCGGATTATCTGTTAGGAATTACCGAGAAATAAATTTCCTTTGATTCCGCGACAAAATTTCCCTTGATTTTTCCAATTTGGTGTGATATACTTTCCCTTGTTCCGAATACGCAGGGTTGGTATATCGGTATTACAGCGGCTTCCCAAGCCGTTAAGGCGGGTTCGACTCCCGTACCCTGCTCCAAAAAAGACAGTCACCCTCTGGGTGGCTGTGTTTTTTTGAGTGGGTATATGGAGGAGAACACGAGAATTTACCGCTAGGTAAATTCAAGGAGTTCAGCATAAAACCACCCGAAGCCAGCGCACACCCTGCCCGTTGCTGAACTCCAGGGTTCTGACTCCCGTACCCTGCTCCAAAAAAGACAGTCACCCTCTGGGTGGCTGTGTTTTTTTGAGTGGGTATATGGAGGAGAACACGAGAATTTACCGCCAGGAACATTTCATTCGGATGCCTGTCTTTTCCGTGCTTATAGAGTTTGGGAATAAGCAACGTCCATTTTTCCAAAAAAAGAGCCGTCACCCGTTGGGTGGCGGCTCTTTTTTATTCTTCGTTGGCAAAAGCCTGATACTGCTCCCGCAGCCAATTCTCGGTGGCGGCAAGACCCTCTTCGTCCAGCGGGAACTGGGCGATGGCGCGCATCTCGGAAAGCTCGCTGCACTGCTCGCCGGTCCACACCGCCGCCTTGAAATGGGCGGCGCTATCCTCCTCTGCTTTCGCCTTGACCGGGTCCACCCGATAATTCAGCCCCTTATAACTGCCGGTAAAGGGGTTGCCGCTGGTAAAGAACAGAATCCCCGGCAGGGGAAAATCGCGTAATGGCATCGTATTGACCTCCTACTTAACAGACGTGGATTATAACAACCCCTCCGTCAAAAATCCAAAAATTTGCCCCCCTATGCAAGGGAGGTGCGCTGTTAGCGCGGCTAAAGCGGGGCGCCGAGGACGTCGCCCCCTACCGGTTTTACCCTAACTCAAACCGGAGCTGCTGCACCGTCTCCTCGGTCACCGCCAAGGTCTGGGGGTGAATATACAAAATCCGCCGCTGCTGCTTACGGGCGTAGCGCACCGTGGCGGCGGTGCCGGTACGGCTGTCCGCCACGTCCACCTCACACACCGCCAACACCACCGAGGCCCGATCCACCATCCATCGGTTGCGCTGGCGGTAGCAGGCCGAAGGATCGTCGGAGGCGGTTTTTTCGTCAAACAGCACCTCCACCTGCTGACACGCGGCCAGAATACGGCGGTATTCCTTTTGCTGGGTCATCGGCCAATGGCTCTCCTGCCCCATAAAAGGCACCGCCGCCACCAACCGCAAGTCGGGGCAGGTGCTTTGCAACGCCACCACCTCGGCGGCGGCCCACAGATCCACCCCGGTGCTCATCCCGGAGATAAAGGTGCGCACCCCCTCGTCGTACAGACGGCGGATCTGCCCACCCAACGCCGCCTGCACCTGCTCGGGGCGCAACCCATCGGGAGAAAAGACAAAACGATGGGGACGATAGCCGGTAAAACAGCAGGTTTTCTCCACAACGTCCCCTCCCCTTTCGGTTGAATGGGATGATTATACCACAAAATTTCGGTTTTGGCTAGACCAAAAATAAAAAAGCCGGGGCAACCGCCCCGACCCTTTATAGTCGTTGGAGTATGTAGTTGACCACTTCCTTGCGCGGAATGCTCAGCACCATCGAAAACTCCTCGTCGATCAGCCGCATACACTCCTGCAACGTGGCATCGTCCATCGAGGACAAGCGCTTGCCCAGGGCTTGCCTTTCCTCTTTTTTGCGGAACAAACAGCAAATCAGCCGAATCAGCATCCGCCGGTCATTACCGGTGGTGACGGTGCGATAAAACGCGATGCGGGCAGAGCGGTCGTCGATCCACTGCAACCGCTCACTATCGGCGTCCGACAGGAGAAGGTCAATCTCCTCTCGGGTCAGCAGAGGGCTGATCTTGGACAGCAAGGCCTCGTTATCGCAAGGGACGAACACGGATGACCGCCCATCGCTCACCGGACACAACACGAAGTATTGGTTTTTCTCCTTCCCCATGGCGATGGTTTTCTTCTCCTGAACCAGACACACGCCGGTCTTGCCGTACAGCACGTAGCTACCCACCGCTATCGATTGGCTCATTGGTGTTCACCCCTTTCACGCGTTAAATGGATAATAAAATCATTTTACCACACTTTTCCGGCAATTTCAAAGGGCAAAATGCACAAAATTTCAGCACTTTTCAAGAGGTAATAAACAAGCAAAGGTGACAAACGCAGGCGCCCGAAAAAGCCCGCCGTTAAGCCAAAGATAAAGGGGTAAAGCCAAAAAGCTTTACCCCTAGTTGTTAGGTTAATTTGTGACGTTATCCGACAGACGATAGGAGAAATTGCTCAAATCGTACACCTTAGAGAAGGAGGAAGCGTACTGGAGTGCCATACCGGCCCCCACCGCTACACACAGCGCCGGATCCTGCGCCACCCGGCAGGCGATACCGGTGGCCTGCTCTACCAGTTCCGGCAAACGGCGCAGACACGCCAAGCCCCCGGTCAGGTGAATCCCGGTTTCCATAATATCACCGGCCAACTCCGGCGGGGTAATCTCCAGCACCTGCGCGATCATCTCCAACAGCGTCCGCAACGGCTCGGCAATAGCGGCACAGATCTCATCGGAGGTGACCGTTACCACCCGGGGAAGACCGGTCATGGAATCCCGCCCCTTGGCCTCATCGGTCAGCACCGGCTCCATCGGCAGGGCGCAACCGATCTGAATTTTTAAGCGTTCTGCCATGGGCTCGCTAATGATCAGGCCGTATTGAGCCCGCAGATACCGCACGATGGCCTCGTCCATAGCGGCGCCGGCCATCCGCACCGAAGAAGAAACCGCCTCCCCCTTAAGGGACAACACCGAAGCGTCCACGGTGCCGGCTCCCACGTTGACCAACATCTGCCCTTTGGGCAGGCTCACGTCCACCCCGGCACCGATAGCCGCCGCCACCGTCTCCGGCACCAGCGTCACCCGACGGGCACCGGCCGAGATCACCGCCTCGATAAAGGAACGGCGCTCCACCTCGGTAAGCTGCTCCGCCACGCTCACCGCCACGCAAGGCTTGGTGATGCGGTTGGAGCAGACCTGCGAAAGACAACACCGGAGCAGTTTTTCCGCCAGGTCGTAGGAGGCGATCACGCCGTTCTGTACCGGACGCACCGCCACGATGGACTCCGGAGTGCGTCCCAGCATCGCCTCCGCCTCGGCACCATAGGCGATAACCCGCTCATCCTCACGAGTGACCGCCACCACCGCCGGCTCGTCCAGCACCACGCCTTTACCCGGCTGGTAGATAACGATGCGGGAGGTGCCCAAATCAATTCCTAAATTCATACACAAGTCTCCTTGGACGTTCAAATAACGCCATTATACATCAGGATTCGTCCTTTTTCAAGAGGGCAGCTGCCGCGGTGACGGCATACACCTCTTTGGCACCGTAAATCTTCAGCATTTTGGCGCATTCATCCAACGTGCTTCCGGTGGTGGTCACGTCGTCCACCAACAAATAGGTGCCGCCGGCCACCTCTCCCACCACGTCAAACACCCCCAACAGGTTGCCCCGGCGGTGTACCGCCGTCAGCTCCTTCTGGGGTACGGTGTGGGTAAGTTTTTTCAGCACCGGCGTGTAGGGCACCTCCAACCGCTTGGCCAACGCCTTTGCCAGGGCGGCGGCCTGGTCGAAACCACGCTGTTGCCACTCTTTTTTATGCATCGGTACCGACACCACGCCATCAAACGTGATACCGCCGTATTCCCGCCGCACCGTTTCTGCCATCGCCTCGGCAAAGCCCCGGGCCGTCACCGCTATATTCTGCTCTTTCAGATACAGAATACCTCTGCGTGCCTGATCCTTATGGTAAAAGGGGCTGACACAGCGGGCATAGTGGCGGCTATGGCCGCCGCAGTGGCAATCGTCCTCGTTGCGGCCACATCGATCACACACCGGGGGCAGAATATAGGGAGCGTGGGCGGCACAATCCGGGCACAGCCTCTGCCGGGGCAAAAGGATCTCGTTACACAGATAGCAATGATGCGGAAAAAGCATCTGCCCCGCCACCGCCACCACGGTTTTCAGCCACGCCCTCACAGCCCGATCACCCCGGTTTCCAGCAAAAAGGTCTTTAGACCGGTATACCGCAGGGTTTTGCGGTCGTTTTCGATCATTTTGTTCAGCGTCTCCCGGCTCCCCACCAAAACCAGCAGGTTTTTGGCGCGGGTGACGGCGGTATACAACAGATTGCGGTAGCACAGATGGGGGGTGTTGCGGAACACCGGCATCACCACCGCCTCAAACTCGCTGCCCTGACTTTTATGTACCGTAATGGCGTAGGCCAGTTCCAGATCCTGAGCATCCTGCTTGGTATAGGTGGCCACCCGGTCATCGTACCGGACGGTGAGAATATCCTCCCGCAGGCGCACCTCTTCCAGCACGCCGATATCGCCGTTGAAGATACCGCTGCCATTCTCTCCGTCATCCCGTATCCAGGGGATGTCGTAGTTGTTGCGGTTGTGCATCACCTTGTCGCCCACCCGCAGGACGACACCCTCCACCGTTACCTCCGCTTTTTTCTTATCCGGCGGGTTCAGTTCCGCCTGTAGGCGGCGATTAACCTCAGCGGTGCCGATCTCGCCCTTACGTCCGGCGCACAGCACCTGGATGCCGTTGAGATGGGTGTAGCCATACGCCGCCGGCAACCGCCGACAGCAGAGGTCCAGCACCGTTTGGTTTACCTCAGTGGCAGAGGGACGGGGCATAAAGAAGCAATCGCCCTTGTTGTCCAATTCCATAGCTTGTCCCGCTACAATGCGGTGGGCGTTAAAAACAATGCGGCTCTCTAGTGCCTGGCGGAACACCTGGGTCAGTTGCACCACCGGCACCGTGCCGCTCTCTATCAGATCCTGCAGCACGCATCCGGCCCCCACCGCCGGCAACTGGTCGGTATCCCCCACCAAAATCAGGCGGCAACCGGTTTTGGTGGCTCTGAGCAGACTCTCAAACAGCAGTACGTCCACCATCGACATCTCGTCCACCACAATCGCATCCGCCTCTAAGGGGTTCTTTTCGTTGCGGTCAAACACCGGGGCGTCACTATCATCCCACTTGACCTCCAACAGCCGATGGAGGGTCTTGGCCTCACGTCCGGTGAGCTGAGAGATCCGCTTGGCGGCGCGCCCGGTGGGGGCGGCAATCGCCACCGTCTCCCCCATGCTCTCTAGCAGAGTGATGATCCCCCGCAACGTGGTGGTCTTACCGGTGCCGGGACCGCCGGTCAAAATCAGCGATCCGGTGGCAATGGCCTCCACCATTGCCCGGCGCTGTTGTTCTTCGTATTCAATGTGAAAATTTCGTTCCATCGCGTCGATGCGCAACTCGATATCCTGGGCTTCCACCGGGCAGGTGGTGCTCATCAGCCGCATCCGCACCGCAATAAAACTCTCCGCCTCAAACAAGCGGGGCAGGAACAGGAAAGGTCGACCGTTCAGCATCTGCTGACGGAGCAAAAAGCCCTCGATCATTCGGTCCACCGCTATCTCAACCGCGTCTTCCGCCACCTCTAACAGCGCAGACGCCGCAGGAATCACCTTGTCCCGGGGCAGGCAGGTATGCCCGTTGCCCAGGTTGTGCCGCAACACGTACTGCACCCCCGCCTCCAGGCGGTTGTCGTCCATTTTGTTACCGGACAAAGCCATCGCAATCTGATCCGCCCGCTCAAACCCGATATACAACCCAGGCGAACAGAGCAGATAGGGATTCTCTTTGATCTTATGGATGGTGGCGGCACCAAACCTTTTCCAACATCGCAGAGCCTCGTTGACCGTCAGGCCGTAGCCGGAAAAGGTCATCACTACCTCCCGTAGACCGAACTGGGAACAGAAGCTCTGCCCCATCTCCCGGGCTTTGGCCAGGGTAATGCCCTTGATTTTTGCCAGTTCGGTGGGATCCTCTTCCAAAATCCGCAGAGAATCCGCTCCGAACTTATCCACGATCTTGGCCGCCGTTGCCGGGCCGATGCCCTTGACCGCGCCGGAAGCCAGATACCGCAGAATGGCGGTAGCATCGGTGGGCAGGGTACTCTCACAGGCGGTAGCCTTAAACTGTTTACCAAAAGAGGGGTGCTCGGTCCACGCCCCCTGCAAGCGGAGGTTTTCCCCCACCTGCACCCGGGGCAGGACCCCCACCACCGTTTCAATGGTGTCACCGGTGTCCAGTTCCAACACGGTCCAGCCGTTGTCCTCGTTACAAAACACAACGTGATCCACCGTGCCGGTGAGCACCTCTTCGGTTGTTATTTTTTCCAGTTCAGACACGGTGGTTCACTCCTTTTCTTTTCCTACGTCAGCCAATCCAGCAATTCGGTCAGCTGTTCTTTGGTCACCGGAACGATGCCCGGTGCCTCGTCAAATATCTTATCCATTTCCGCTTGGGACTCTTCCCCCTCCTCCGGCAACAGCACCAGCGTGCACCGGCATCCCGACGGGTCATCCCACACCGCCTGCCCCTGCAGGCACCGCACCAGAGGGGCCAACGCCGCCCGATTGCGGGGTACCGCCACCCGGCAACACACCGCACACCCCGGGCAGCGCACAAACCACAGGCACAACCGCCGTATCAGCGCCACACAGCCGTACAGCGCCAACAGCACCAACACCGTCCAACCAACCACCATACCTTGCCCTCCTCACCGGCTATTCTAGCCCAGTGTATGCATAGGACAAGAGGGGTGTCACCGCCTTTTGGCGGCGTTATACCGGCTGATGGGCTGGCGGAACAACAAGCGCATCAGCGCTCTGCCGTCAAAGGGGATCACCGGGTATAAATAATGCCCGCCAATGGCGGTCCGGGTGGTCAATAGCACCACCAGCATCACCGCCATCCCCAACAGCAATCCCCAGCCGTGAAGCAACCAGGTGCATAACAAAAACAGGATGCGGAACAGCTTAAAGGCATAGGTAAGCTCGTGGCTGGGCTGGGTGAAGGAGGCAATCGCCACAAAGGCCATATAGGCCAGCAATTCGGAAGAGAATATCCCCGCCTGCACCGCGAACTCGCCAAACACCAACGCCCCCACCAAGCTGAGGGCGTTGCTCAAAGAAGAGGGCGTGTTCAGCGCCGCCAACTTAATCGCGTCGATGAGCACCTCTACCAAAAGCAGTTGTACGATCAAGGGAATAGGCCCCATTTTTTCAACACGGATAAACTCCAACGCCGGAGGGATCCGGTCGGGGTTCTGCATCAACCAGTACCACACCGGGGTCAAGAACAGCGTTGTGACAAATATCAAGCCACGGACAAACCGCAGATAGCTGCCCACGATCGGCGGGAAATAGAAATCGTTGGTGTCCTGGGCAAAATCAAAAATCGAAGTGGGAAGCAACATCGCCGCCGGAGAATTGTCCACCAACAGCACGATCTGCCCCTCGGCGATAGCGGCCGCAGCCGCATCGGGGCGCTCGGTATACCGCACCCGTGGAAAGGGGTTGTACCACTGGCGGCGGAGCAAACACTCCGCCAAGCTCTCCTGCCCCATGGTCAGCGTGGGGATGGTGATGCTTTTGAGCCGCTCCTGCACCTGCTTGAGGTATTCCTTATCCACCCGGTCAGACAGATAACAGATACACACGTCGGTGGCAGAAATGCTCCCCACCGGCACCACCTCCAGCGACAAGGCAGGATCCCGCAGGCGGCGGCGAATCAGGGCGGCGTTGAACACCAGCGTTTCCACCAGTCCGTCCCGGCTGCCCCGCAGCACCCGGTCGGTCTCCGGCTCCTCTACCCCGCGCACCGGATAGGTACGGGTGTCGATGAGCACCACCCGGTCAATGCCCTCCACCACCAAAGCGGTGGCACCGGACAGCACCTGAGTCACCGCCCGCTCCAGATCGGCGGTGTGGTCCACCTCAACGTAGGTGATAAACCGGGCGATAAAATCCGCCGCATCGGTGACCCCGGTCAGGTCCTCCGGCGGGATCTTGGATAGATACTGAAGCATCTTCTCCAGCACCTCGTCCTTGGTAAAGCCGTCCACAAAAAACAGCGTGCCGGGGCGATGTCCCACGTTGACAGCCCGACTCATTAGGTCAAAGCTGGCATCCACCCGCAGCTTGCGCTTCAGACGATCCACCATTTCCAGATAGGTCATAGCATACACTCCTTGTTTTAGTCGGAGTTAGTATGCACGAAACCGCTGGATTTATTTGTCGGCGAGCGCAATAAAGGCTGCCAGACTGCCCCGGGCATCCCCGGTGATACGGTGAGACCAAAACACGTCCGGGTGACATTTCGTACACAGGTCGGTGACCGTAATATGCTCCGGCTTGATCCCGGATTTCAACATCCAACGGCGGTTGACCTCTTGCAGATTGATGTGGAATTTGTCGCCCGGGTTGGCGGTAAAACAACCCTCGTCAAACACCGGAACCTGACAAAACGCGTCGTACACCGGGGTATCCACCTCAAAGCAGCAATAGCCGATGGAGGGTCCGATGCCCGTCAGAATATCCTGCGGGTTGCAACCGAACGCCGCTACCATTTTCTCCACCGTCACCGCGGCGATACCGGCGGCGGTACCCCGCCACCCGGCGTGAGAGGTGGCCACCACCCGCTTGACGGGGTCCACAAAAAACAGCGGCACGCAATCCGCATACTGGGTGCACAGCACCACGTTCGGGTCATTGGTGATTAGGCCATCAATATCGGTATACTCTTTATCCCGGGTGATGCCCCGGCCACGGTCTTGCGCCGTCACGATCTTCACATTAGCGGTGTGGGTTTGGGCAGAGATCACCACGTCCTCCGCATTCACCCGAATAGCGGCGCAAAAACGATGAAAATTCTCCCGCACCGCCGCCTCGTCATCGCCCCGTGTAAAGGAGAGGTTCATCGAAGCAAAGGTGCCCTCGCTGACCCCGCCCAAACGGGTGGAAAAGCCGTGGCGAACAAAACCCAACGCGTCAAACGCCGGGAAGGAATAATACAACACAGCACCCTCCTGACGGGAGGACAAGGTTTTGGTTTTCGGCAGGGTCACAAAGGCCACCTCTTTCGAGTAAATTCATCTTTTATTATACGAAATTTTCGACCATAAAGCAAGGGAAAAGCAAAATTCCTTCCCGGTTTTTACAGAATTCTCCGTTTCGTGAATTTTTGCTTTACATTTGAGGAAAAATTCTATATAATGTAATATGTAGTAATATGGAAAGTTTGCGCAGATAGGAGAGAGACACAATGCTGCAATACGAAGAACTGCGACTGAAACTGGAGGGGCTGTTCCCCGCCATTGAAGATCTGGCCGGCTCCATCGGTCTGAGCCAGCTGCGCCGTGAGGCGGAGGAGCTGGACGCTCAGGCCTCCGCTCCCGGTTTTTGGGACAATATGGAGTTTGCCCAAAAGATGACCCAGAAGGCCGCCAGCGTTAAAGGTAAGATCGAAGCCTATGAAAAACTGCAGGCGGATTATCAGGATACCCTGACCCTGATCGAGTTGGCAGACGAGGCCGAGGATCTGGACCTGCTGGACGAGTGCAAGGCCGGTGTGGAAAAGGTGCAAAGCTCTATGGAAACCCAGCGTCTGGCCACCCTGCTGTCCGGCGAATACGACAACAAAAACGTCATCCTCAACTTCCAGGCCGGCACCGGCGGTACCGAGGCCCAGGACTGGACCGAGATGCTGTACCGTCTGTACACCCGTTGGGCCGAGCGCCACGGCTATCAATACAACATTCTGGACTATCAGGACGGCGACGAAGCCGGCATCAAGAGCGCCTCGATCGAGATCATCGGCGAAAACGCCTATGGCTATCTGAAGAGCGAGAACGGCGTCCACCGTCTGGTGCGCATCTCCCCCTTTGACTCCTCCGGTCGCCGCCAGACCTCTTTTGCCGCGCTGGAGGTCATCCCCCAGCTGGACAACAACACCGAGGTAGACATCCGCCCCGAGGATATCAAGATGGACGTATTCCGCTCCTCCGGTGCCGGTGGTCAGCACATCAACAAGACCTCCTCGGCGGTGCGTCTGACCCACATCCCCACCGGCATCGTGGTGGCCTGCCAGAACGAACGCAGTCAGTTCCAGAACCGCGATAAATGTATGGAAATGCTGAAGTCCAAGCTGGTGAAGATCAAAGAACAAGAGCATCTGGATAAGCTCAGCGACATCAAGGGCGCTCAGGCCCAGATCGCTTGGGGCAGCCAGATCCGCTCCTATGTGTTTATGCCCTATACCCTGGCCAAGGATACCCGCACCGGCTTTGAGAGCGGCAACATCCAGGCCGTAATGGACGGCGAGATCGATGGCTTTATCAACGCCTATCTGCAAGCTCTGGCCAACAACACTCTGGGTAACGCCTCTGCCGCAGACGACTAACACAGCTGATTAGTACTTGGAATCCCTCTATACAGTATCACGCGACAAAAAGGAGGCCATTATCATGGAAACACAAATCAAACCTCTTCGGCAACGCGCTCTGGCTCTGACTCTTTCGCTGGTTATGCTGCTAACGCTGATTGTCCCCTTGTCGGTCAGCGCCGACCATAACCACGACGAGCCCATTGACCTGGACGCCACCTACGGCCCGCTGATCAAAACGGCCATCCAAGGCGAGTGCAACTACAAACTGGCCTACGAGGTGCTGGATAAGGTGAATGCTGAGCGCAAAAAGGTGAAGAAGCCCGCTCTGGAAATGGACAAAACGATGCTGGAATGCGCCATGCAACGCGCCTCTGAGTGCGCCCTGCGGTACGACCACATCCGTCCCTCCGGCGAATCCTGTTTCACCATCCTCACAAATCACAAGGGCGCCGGCGAGAATATCGCCGCCGGCCAGCTCACCCCCGCCGAGGTGATGCAGGACTGGATGAACTCCCCCGGTCACAAGCGCAACATTCTGGACGAAAACAACATAGGCTATCAGTCCGTCGGTATCGGTGTGTTTTATGTGAACGGCACCTATTACTGGTGCCAGCTGTTTAACGGCCTGAAAAAGCAGGCGAATCCCCCCCAAGGGAAAAAACCGGTGACCGAAACCCATGTGGTGGAGGCTCGTGCCGGTCTGCTGGACCTGTCCATCAACCACACCTCTCTCTCTCTGAAAACCGGCGAAACCGCCACCCTGATGGTGAAAAACAACAACCCGGGGTTCCCCTGTTACGAGCATCTGCTGGACCCCTCCGGGCTGTCCTTTGTCCCGGAGCAAAACGGTGTGGTGGAGATCTCCGCCTCCGGCGTAGTCACCCCCGTCGGTGATGGCAGCACCAACATTCTGGTGCAATCCAAAAACGGTATCACCCTATTCACCGTGCCGGTCACCGCCGAAAACGCCAAGCTCACCGGCTCTCTGGCTTCCAACGACGGTAAGCCCAGAATCATCTGGAACAAGGTGACCGGTGCCACCTCCTACCGCGTTTATAAGTGCGTGTATCAGAACGGCAAATGGTCTGAATCGGAACTGCTGAAAAAGGCGAAAACCGTCTTATCGGTCACCGATAAGAACATTACCTCCGGCACCAAGGTGCGGTATAAGCTGTACGCCTACAAAGGCAGTCAGCGTATGGAGGGTGGTCTCACCTTTATCACCACCTATCTGGATCAGCCCACGGTGCAGGTAGCCAACCTCCCCATGGGTGTCAAGATCAGTTGGAACAAGGTGACCGGTGCCAGCTATTACAAGGTCTACCGCAGCACCTATTCCGACAGCCACTGGTCGGACTACACCTATTACAAATCCACTAAAACGCTGGAATACACCGACACTAAGGTAACCTCCGGCAAAAAGGTGCGCTACACCGTTTACGCCCAATACGGCAGCTATCAGAGTGCCTATAAGACCGGCGTGAGCACCCTGTATCTGGCGCAGCCCACCACCAAGGTGACCAACGCCCCCAAGGGGGCGGCCATCACCTGGACCAAGGTGACCGGCGCCACCTCGTACAAGATCTACAAGAGCACCTACAAAAACGGCAAATGGTCGGAGTATTCCTACTACAAGGCCAGCACCGGCACCACCTATACCGACACGAAGGTACAGTCCGGTGACAAGGTGCGCTATACCGTTTACGCCTGCAACGGCAGCTATAAGAGCGCCGAAAAAGCCGGCGTAGAAACCACCTATCTGTCCCAACCTACGGTAAAGCTGTCCAAAGCCACCAAGGGCGTCAAAATCAGTTGGAACAAGGTGACCGGTGCCACCACCTACAAGGTGTACAAGAGCGTGTATAAAAACGGC
This sequence comes from Oscillospiraceae bacterium, assembly GCA_015066365.1. Taxonomy (GTDB): domain Bacteria; phylum Bacillota; class Clostridia; order Oscillospirales; family Acutalibacteraceae; genus UBA5905. The sequence goes on from SVON01000004.1 coordinate 47,475, forward strand.
AAATGGTCCGCGTATACCGCCTTGACCACCACCAAAAGCGTTACCTACACCGACACCAAGGTGAAGGCAAAGGAAAAAGTGCGCTATATCGTCTACGCTTACAGCGGTAACTATAAGAGCGCCGAAATGACCGGTGTCAGCATCACCCGCTAACCCAACGCAAAAAAGGCCACCCCAAATGGGGCGGCCTTTTTTTAGTTCTGTTTGCGCACGATGCGGTATTCATCCCGCACCCGGTAATAGGGGCATTTGGTACGTCCGGACAGCAGAAACCGCTCGTATTCGTCCATATCCAGATTCATCAGGCACTCATAGGTGTCGGTTTCCTCGTCGTAATCGTAATTGTCGCAATCCTCACAACGGATGTCCTGCATACCTTATCCCTCCTCGTAGGTGAGGTATTCCTTGGCGATGTAGATGGGGCGATGCTTGCCCTGGATGTATATACGGGCAATATACTCGCCAATGATGCCCAATGTAATCAAAATCAAGCCGCCAATCAGCAAAATCAACGCGATAATGGTGGGATAACCACTGGGGAACGCCCTCCCGCAGGCGTATTTCTCCACCACCAACACAAGGGTATACACCAGGGATAAAAACGCCATCAGACTGCCGGTACCGATGGCAATCTTCAACGGGAAGGTGGTGTAAGAAATAATGCCGTTGAGGGCGTATTTGGTCAGCTTCCAGAAAGACCAGGTGGTGGTGCCGTGCTTGCGTTGTTCCGCCATGTAGGGAATGTAGTGGGTGTGAAAACCCACCCAGGAAAAGATGCCCTTGGAGAATCGATGCACCTCGGTCACGTCCAGCAGCGCCAACGCCACCGACCGACGGAAGGTGCGAAAATCGCTGGCTCCCTCGTGCAGGTCAATGTCGCAAATGCGGTCCATAATGCGGTAAAAGCGCTTTTTACACCAGGAGGTGAAGCGCCCCTCAATACGGTTCTCCTGATAGGCCGCCACGCTGTCGTAATCGGGATTATTGTCCAAGAACTCCACCATCTGAAGCACAATATCCGGGCTCTGCTGCAGGTCGGCATCCAGCAGAGTCACGTAGTCACCCGCTGCCTTCTGAATACCGGCATACATCGCCGCCTCTTTGCCAAAATTGCGTGACAAGTTAACGAGCTTTACAGGGCACAAGCCCGCTTGACGCAGGGCTTTGAGCGCCTCCCAGGTGCGATCCTGACTGCCATCGTTGACAAACACCAGCTCATAGGAATCCACCCGTCCGGAGAAGGCTTTGACACACGCCTCCTGCAACGGGGCCACGTTCAGCTCTTCGTTATAGCAAGGGATTACCACAGATAATTTCATTCGTTTCCCTCCTTCGGGAATAAACATCCTTATCAGTATATCAAATTCTGTCACTTTTGGCAAGTACCCTTGGTTGCAAATTCTGCGCGCTTGTGGTATGATAAGCAAAAAGGAGGTTGACCCTATGAAATGCAAACGACTATTCGCACTGTTATTGGCGACTTTGCTTCTGCTCTGCGCCGGATGCGGCGAGGCTCCGGCACCGGGGGCAGAGCTACCGGCTCCCTCCGGTAGCACCACCAACGTGTCTGACGTAGAGAACCCTGACGCAAATGCTTCCACCCCGTCTCAGAATAGCGGCACCGCGCAGTCGGCCATCCAGCCGCTGCTGTACAAGGTAGCCGATGCCAAAGGAAACGAGGCCTATCTGTTCGGCTCCATCCACGTGGGACGGGAGAACTTCTATCCCCTCCCCGACTACGTGACCAACGCCTTTCATCAATCGGATAAACTGGCGGTGGAATTTGACGTGTTGGCCTTTGAAAAGGACGTTACCGCCCAGACCGAAGCCCTTACCCAGCTGATGTATCTGGACGGCACCACCATCAAGGATCACATCCCCGAGCAACTATACAAAGATGCCGTCGCCATTATGACCAAGCACGGCGAATACACCGCGGTGCTGGATTATTACTACCCCTCTATTTGGTCCAGTTTTATCGATAACTACACCGTTCCGGAGGGGGCCACCGATCTGGGCATCGACGTAAACCTGATCCAGATGGCCTACGATAGCAACAAGCCGGTGGTGGACGTGGAGTCTGCCGCGTTGCAGTATGGGATGATGGCCAACTACTCTGAGCCGTTGCAGGAGATGCTGCTGGAAAGCTCTGTGGAAGGGTATAAAAACGACGCTGCCGAAGCCGTTGAGGAAATGCTGGATATCTGGGCCTCCGGCGATGCCGACCGATTCCGCCAATTTCTGGAAGCCGAGGACGACTCTCTCTCCACCCCAGAGGAGCAGGCTCTCTACGCCGAATACCAAAAGGCGATGATGACCGACCGGGATGCCGGTATGGTCCGGTTTGTCAAACAGGCGGTTGCCTCCGGCGACACCGTCTTTGTGTGTGTGGGTGCCGCCCACGTGATGGGCAAAAACGGGATGCTGGATCAACTGAAAGCCGCCGGTTATACCATCACGCAAGTACGCTAAAAGAATGAAAAAAAGCACCTGCCGTTGGCAGGTGCTTTTTTCATTAAGGTGATTGCTTCTTTTTACGCAGCAGCAGGAAAATACCCACACCGATGGCAAACACCACCAGTACGCCGCCGGCACCGATCAGCGCCAACACAGGTCCGGAAAGCCCCTCCTCCTCTGCTCCGACGATCACGTCCGGGGTTTCTTCCTCAGACTCCGTTTGCGTGTCTTGAACGGCTCCGCTTACCGGGGTGCTCCCCTGTGTCTGGGAAGGATCGGCAGAACTGCTCACCGTTTGAGTAGCGGCGGTGGTGTCCGTACCGCTCCCCGCTGTGGTGTCCCCGCTACTGGGGATGGCATTGGTTGCCGTAGGCGCCTTTGTACCGGTAGTCTTATTAACCGCCACGCCACTGCCCACCGTAGCGGTGGTCGTGGTGGTGGTCGTAGGCTTGGTCACCTGACCCGGCATAGGGGGATCCACCGCCACGTCGGCGGTGGCGGTCACCTTGCGGGAGGAAGCATACACCCGGGTGTCCGGTTCGGCGTGATACCCCTTTTGACTGTAATCCGGGTGCCAGATACCGGCGGATTTCAGATTATGGATGCCGTACTGGTTTTTCGCCAGATTCACGTTGCCGTCGTAGCGGGTGATGATCACCTCGTTGCCTTTGATGCGGAACACGCTCATGGTCACGGTGGCGTCACAGGCCTCCTCCGAGGTGCTGTAATAGCCGATGTAGCCGGCGTTCATATAGGTAAATTTGATGGCGCAGGGTTGGTGCCCTTTCTTTTCGCCGGTGCACACCTCCATCTTATCCCCTTTTTTGAGATAGATCGCACTGCCACCCATAAAATCGGCGTACCCGCCGGAGTGGTCGTGACCGTACAGGAAGATGATGTTGAGGCCCTTGGCACCGGCCTCGTTAAGCACGTCCACCAGCAGCTTACCGTGGATGGCGCTGCCCTCTTTGATGGTACGGTTGCCCCAATGCAGACCCACGTGGCTAAGTATGAAGATGGGTTTGTTCCAACCGATCTTCACCTTTTCATCCAGATACTTTTTCAGATTGGCGGCGGTCTTCTGAACCACGCCCAGGCTATAATCCCAGTTATACTGCAGATACTGGTCCTCGTGAATGACGTACGCACCGTATTTACCCGAGGCGGGGTCGTTGTTGCCGGCCTTGCTCAGCCCCACCGTATCCTCCGGGTCGTGATTCCCCTGCACAAAGGTCATATTGCTGCCCACAATGGGGGTGAACAGCCGTTTCAGCGTGCCTAAGCCGTAAGAACTTTGGCCCTGGTTTTCATCCACCGAGTTTAAGGTATAGTCACCGCAGAAAAAGGCTCCGTCCGCCTTGGTGATGCCGTGCATCTCCATCGTTGCCAACACCTGCTCGATGCGGCTGGTATTGTGAGCCGCCACCTGAAAGTCCGAACCGGCGATCAGGACGGTCTCCTTCTCTGCCGCCGCCACCGGGGGGATCACCGAGGGCATCGGCACCAGCGTTAAAAGTAAGGCTAAGGTAAGCAAAACTCCGCAAATCCGTTTCATTAAGAAATCCTCCTGAATGTTTATGTAACATATTCTAGCATGAAGCAAAAGAAAATGCAAGATTATCATCTTTTCGGGTTCTACATCCCCGACCGAGCATAAAAATTGGGAGATGGGCAAAAGCCCATCTCCCAATTTTGGAAAGGTAGCATAAAATAACTACCCTACTCGTATGGGGCTGAACTCACGAGAAACTATTCTCAGTCAACGATCTCATAATCAAAAGGATAATCACTGTTAGCTCGTTCCTTTTTATTACGCTCTAATATTTCATGCATTTTGCTAAGCGAGTTATCAAATTCACCGGACAAACTGTTTTCGCCTTTAATAATCACTTTATCCGCATCACACTCGCTCCAAAGTAAGTCCCAAAAAGCACTCCAGTTCTTTCCATACCACTCAGGGAAATCGAACGCAACACGAATTCTCTCGTGGATTTCAGCTAAATATTTACATCCCGTTAAATCCAATTCAACTATTTTCACAGATGGTTTCCTCCTTATACAACTTCATAAAAAGTTTCGTAATGGTCATAGGTAACAAATATCAACCCATCATTTGACCAAACAACTCTTTGATTATTTCTTTTTCCGGTTTTGTAGTTAATATCCGCTTCATACCATATGCGACCCGGTGCTTGTGGTAAATGGCCATCATCGTTATAATATTGACCTCTAGTTATCATTTTGTCTGGCATAAAATTTGACAGCCATTTACTCGGTTTCCAACCGTTTACCTCGGCTTCTTCTTTTTTCACATAATAATCCGGTAATTTGCTATTGTACTTTAATGTCCAATCCGCACCATTTACCCCATTAATCGTTGCTGTTCCTGCTGTAATTGACTGCATTGATTCAATCATGCAACGGCAATGCGGATGTATCGGTGGTTCCGGATACGGTTGCTGTGCCATCAACCATATCTTTCCGTGATTCTTTGCACACTCAATGCACCTCTTCCAATCCTCTACACTGATCCAATGCTTGTAATTTGTGCTGGTTCCCATAACCGGGTTAAACCCGTCTCCCTCAAACGCTGCTGAAAAAATGGCATCTAATATGCCCATCGTAGTACTTCCTTTCGATTGATTTTTAGAGCAAACGTTTGTTCGTATCTTATTGTAAAGGATTTTTCCGAGTTTGTCAAGAGGAGAAGGCTCGAACCCCGGTTTTGCGCAGAGTTTCTGCTCATCAGCTGAAGTCGCGCCTGCGGCTCGGGGGACTTTGAACCCCGGACGAGCATAAAAATTGGGAGATGGGCAAAAGCCCATCTCCCAATTTTGGAAAGGTAGAATAAAATAGATGCTCTATCCATATTGGTGTGAACTCACGAGGTATTAATGGGGACTTTGAACCGGTTTTGCGCCGAGCTTGTGCCAGTCGTAAGTTTGCGACAGCGCAAAACCCTGTGAAAAGACCGCACAGCGGTCTTTTCGGGTTCTACGTCCTCCGACCGAGCATAAAAATTGGGGGATAGGCAAAAGCCTATCTCCCAATTTTGGTGCGAGGGAGGGGACTTGAACCCCCACGCCATTTGACACACGCACCTCAAACGTGCCTGTCTGCCGATTCCAGCACCCTCGCCTATAACAAGAGACATTATAGCACCCGACACCGCCGGTGTCAATCTTTTTATACTCAGTTTTCGTTAAAAAATTCGCAAAAGTCTTGACAAAAATGTAGCAATCCAGCATAATGAGAATTGATATGTAGAAAGGACGAGGTACCTCTTATGGCTAAGGATACCAACATCTCTCTGCCGGTGATCCGGCGTCTTCCCCGGTATTACCGGTTCTTATATGACCTTAAAGAAAAGGGTGTCACCCGCATTTCCTCCCGGGAACTATCCCAAAAGATGCGGCTGACCGCCTCCCAGATTCGGCAGGACCTCAACTGCTTCGGCGGCTTTGGCCAGCAGGGATACGGCTATCTGGTGGACCAACTGTACGATGAAATCGGCCGTATCCTGGGGATGGATCAGCTGACCCCTGCCATTCTGCTGGGCGTGGGCAACCTGGGTACCGCCGTGGGCAACCACATCGAGTTTAAGACCCGCGGCTTTAACCTCATCGGTCTGTTTGACGACAACCCCGACCTGGTGGGCGACACCCGGGCAGACATGACCATTCGCTCCACCGATGATCTGGAGATCTTCTGCCGGGAGCACAAGCCGGAGATGGCGGTGCTGTGCATCCCCAAAGAGGCCGCACCCCGCCTGGTGGAAACCTTGGTAAACTGCGGCGTCAAGGGCTTCTGGAATTTCTCCCACTACGATATTCTCAACGATTATCCCGACGTGATTGTGGAGAACGTACACATGGGCGATACCCTGATGACCCTCTCTTATCATATGACCCAAGAGTAACCGATACGGCGTGTGTGGCACACGCCGTATATTTTTTGTGTTTTTCCGCACCCTAAGAGTGAGGTGAAACCAATGAACGAAGAAAAACGTCCCCTGCCCCACCCCAATGATATTGAACTGCGCGCCACGCCGGTGCCGGGGGAACCCATTGACGTGTGGGACCAAATCAACAAATACGGCACCTACGAGGTGCAGGACACCACCGACACCGACAACGTCTTCCCCACCATCGGCTACTCGGGTTGCCAGAGCAACCCGGGCAGTTGGAAGGCCTGCCTGGACCTGCCGGACGTGCCACCAAGAAGACCGGAGTGAAAAAGGAAGCACGAAAGTTTCGTGCTTCCTTTTAATTTTTTCTTTTCCTTTGATGAGCAGAAAACAAATTAAACCTCAACATAGTTTATGCCATGATCTTTTGCAAACTGAATTGCATACGATCCAACAGGTGCTTTTATCACCACTGCACCACTACCATAAAAAGCATCATCCGCTATTTCAAAAATCGTATCGGGTAATTCGATGCAATTTAACTTGGTGCACAAACTAAATGCACCTTTCCCAATCGTCGTTGTGCCATCCGACACAACCACGTGTTGAAGCATACCGCAAGACGTAAAGGCTTTTTCACTTATGATTAAAAGCCTATCAGGTAAAATGACCTCTGTAAGACTTTCGCAATCCGAAAATGCGTTTCTGAATATTTTGGTTAAATTTTTTGGGAAGGTGACTTTTTTTAACTTTTCACACCCTGCAAAGGTTAGTTCTTTGATTTCCAGAATATTATCCGGCAAAACAATCTCAACAAGGCCTGTGTCTATAAAAGCGTGACTGCCTAGTTCCCTAAGATTGTGAGGAAGGTTGATACTCTCTAAAGCTCTGCACCAACCAAAAGCACTGCTCCCAATTTTTCTAATATTTTCTGGTAACGTTACCTTCGAAAGCCTTTCACAGCCACAAAACGTTTTATCTTTCAGCCAAGTGATATTTTTAGGGATCGTCACTTGTCTTAAATTTTCGCAATACTGAAAGGCACCTTTACCAATACTTTTTATCTCGTCGTGAAGAATCACTTCTCTCAATGTGGTGGAGCCACCAAATCCATTGAACGCTCTATCTCCGATAAAGAGTATCTCTTCGGGAATCTCTACTTTCCAATCATCACGAGAAAAATACACCAGTTTATTCCCTTTTACTATAATGGACATTATTTACCTCTCCTATGATTAACGAAACGATTCTTACCTTCTTGCAAGTTACAGTTTACCTGATACCATGCACCATATTTGGTTCATAACAAAGCGTTTATGGCATGTTGAAAAAAATATAGCCCCATCAAATTTGTAAAAGTTCTCACCGGCTCTCAGAGAAAACCAAGTGAATTAAGCTACGACACCGCTCACATCTCGGTCTTTTCCACTTATTTTACCCGCTTCATAAAATCCAGGGACAGATTGCCCCACTGGCAGGCACCGGGAAGCCAGCCGGCCATGGCGTTGCCGTGCTCCCCCTCCGGGAATAGGTGCAGTTCCGCATATCGGCCGGCCTTGGCCATCGCTTTGGTCAAGCGGATGGAATGCTCAAAGGGCACCAGGGTATCCGGAATGGTGTGCCACATAAAGATGGGCGAAGTCTTGTCGGTGATGTGTTTCTCCAGAGAAAGGGTATCCAAGAGTTCCTGAGAGGCATCCTCCCCCAGAACATGGCGGAAGGAGTCCTGATGACCCGCGTCCGGGTCGGCGCAGGTGACGGGATAGCCCAGAATCGCGCCGGTCAAACGAGAATCGGTGGTGGGAGCGTCGGGGAGATACTGACCCACAATGTCATCAAACACCGCCACACAGCCACAAAGATGACCGCCGGCAGAGAAGCCCACGCCAAACACGCGGTTGGGGTCGACGTGCCACTTGGCCGCGTGGGCGCGGACAGATTTCACCGCCATCTGGGCATCCAGCATCGGGGCGGGATGGGCATAAGGCTGGACGCGGTAGTACACGATGAAAGCATTGTAGCCGTTGTCGTAGTAGAACTGAGCCACCGGGTCACACTCCCACTCACCGTGGATGCAATAGCCGCCACCGGGATACACGATCATCGCGGGGCGTATCTCGTCGTCCTCGTGGAGGTAGGCAGTCATTTTGTTCTCAAAGGGAATATTCTCATCAAACAGAGGGATGTCGTTCTCCCAAATCTTCAGATCTTTAACCATTTTTCAGCACTCCTTTAACTGTTCACTCAGTTTTTTCAGTTTGTCTGCGGTTTCCGTGTCGCCGCTATGCGCAAAACCTATGGCTTTTCGCGCCAAATGCTCACCCATCATCCGGCGATAGGGTCTGCCCTCGTTTTCTTCAAAAAAGCCGCCGTAGATCAGCAAATCGTCGTTGCAAACGGGGGCGGCGGTATATTCCGCCGCCAGCACCGGATAGAGGTGACGGCCATCCACAATAAGGTGCTCCTCCATAACGGAAAAGCCGTTCTGCAACAACCATCGACGCAGGTCTTCGGCACGGGTCATCGGCTGTAGGATCAGCCGTAAACGGCTGTTTTTCACCCACGGTGCAGCCTCCAGGATGGCGGCGATGGTCTCGCCCCCCATGCCGGCGATGGCGATATCCTCTACCTCCACCGATTTCACGGTGGCAAGGCCGTCGCCAAGGCGTAAAGCAATCTCACTTGACAGCCCGTTTTCCGTCACCGTGTGCCGAGCCGCCTCTAAGGGGCCCGCTCCGATGTCCGAGGCGATGGCCGAGGGGCACACCCCTGCCTGTACCAGGTGCACCGGCAGATAGGCGTGGTCGGTGCCGATGTCCGCCAAACGGCTACCGGGGCGTACCAGAGCCGCCACGGCAGATAGGCGTTTATCTAATGTAATCATAACTACTCCTAAAAGAAAACCGGCAGAGGGCATACCTCTACCGGTTTTACATTAGTTACCGAAGTGCTTATTCAGCTTCTCCACCAGATCGTCCACAGAAACGCCGTGGACGGCGCAGGCCTGCTCCAGGTTCTCGCTACGGGCACCGGGGCAACCCAGGCAGTGCATACCCATCTCCAGGAAATAGGGAGCGGTGGTGGCGTCGGCATCCAGAATGTCGCCGATAATGCTGGTCTTAGTAATCATCATAACGATTTCTCCTTTCGTTTGGTTCAACGCTATTATACCATTTTTTGAATAAAATGCAACCGATTTTCGTTAGTTGGCGTTCTTTTCCACCGCCAGAGTGACGGTCTCGCCGTTGATGTTCCACTCCTTGACGTAGCCAGCGGTAGCACCGGTGGTCAGGGCGGTGGCCATGACGTCGGAGCCGATGGACGCCCAGTTGCGGGACACCAGCTGCTCCACGGTCTCGTTGCCGGTCACGTAAACGGAGATGGTATCCATCACCTCAAAGCCGGCTTCTTTGCGCATGGTCTGCAGCTTGCTGACCACCTCGCGGACAAAGCCCTCTTCGATCAGCTCGGGGGTCAGGCGGGTGTCGATAGCCACGGTGATGCCCCGTTCGGACACGGTGTAATAGCCCTCGGTCTGGGTGGTCTCGATCAGCAGATCCTCGGTGTACAGCGTCACATCACCGGAGGCCAGATTCAAGGTGATAGCACCCTTGGCATCCAATTCCGCCTTGGCGGCGTTGCCATCCAGCTCGCTCAGCGCGGTGCGGATGTCGTTCAACTGCTTGCCATACTTGGGACCCACCGTCTTGAGCTGGGGTTTGAAGGAATAGCTCATAAAGGCGGCGGCATCGGTGATAAACTCCACCGACTTGATGTTCAGCTCGTCCGCGATGATGGCGGTGCAATACTCGTCCAGAGAGCCGTCCATCTGCACGTACATCTTGCCCAGGGGCTGACGGTTCTTGCAGGCGGCGCCGTTACGGGCGGCACGGCCCTGCACCACGGTCTGCAGAACGCTGTCCATGGCACGCTCCAGAGCGGTGTCAATGTAGGCCTCGTTCACCTCAGGGAAAGCGCACAGATGCACGCTGGCAGGAGCAGTGGGGTCATTCTCGCACACCAGGTTGCGGTAAATATCCTCCGCCATAAAGGGGATCATAGGCGCGGCCGCCTTGGCCACCGTCACCAAAGCGGTGTGCAGGGTCATATACGCATTGATCTTATCCTGAGGCATATCCTTGCCCCAGAAGCGCTCACGGCTACGGCGCACGTACCAGTTGCTCAGCTCATCCACGAAGTCCTGCAACACGCGGGAAGCCTCAGGGATGCGGTAGCCCGCCAGGTGGTCGTCCACCGCTTTAACACAGGAGTTCAGCTTGGACAACAGCCACTTATCCATCACCGACAGTTTCTCGTATTCCAGGCTGTACTTGGTGGCATCAAAATTGTCGATGTTGGCGTACAGCACGAAGAAGGCGTAGGTGTTCCACAGAGTACCCAGGAACTTACGCTGACACTCCTGCACCGCCTTACCGGAGAAGCGATTGGGCAGCCAGGGGGCGGAGTTGGAATAGAAATACCAACGGATGGCGTCGGCACCATAGGTCTCCAGCGCCTCAAAGGGATCCACAGCGTTGCCCTTGGACTTGCTCATCTTCTGGCCGTCAGCATCCTGCACGTGACCCAGCACCAGCACATTCTTGTAAGGAGCCTTGTTGAACAGCAGGGTGGAAATGGCCAACAGAGAATAGAACCAACCGCGGGTCTGGTCCACGCCCTCGGAGATGAAATCAGCGGGGAACTGGGCGTTGAACAGGTCGTGATTCTCAAAGGGATAGTGGTGCTGCGCAAAGGGCATCGCACCGGAGTCGAACCAACAGTCGATAACCTCCGGCACCCGCTTCATCTCGCCACCGCACTGGGGGCAACGCAGGGTCACGCCGTCAATAAAGGGACGGTGCAGTTCTACGTTCTCCGGGCAGTCAACAGCCATCTGTTTCAGTTCCTCACGGCTACCGATGGCGTGCTGATGACCGCAGGAGCACTCCCAGATATTAAGGGGGGTACCCCAATAGCGGTTACGGCTGATGCCCCAATCCTGCACGTTCTCCAGCCAGTCTCCGAACCGACCCTTACCGATGGTCTCGGGGATCCAGTTGACCGTATTGTTGTTGCGGATGAGGTCCTCCCGCACAGCAGTCATCTTAATGAACCAAGACTCGCGGGCGTAGTAGATGAGAGGCGTATCACAGCGCCAGCAGAAGGGATAATCGTGCTCGAACTTGGGCGCATCAAACAGCTGACCGCGGGCATCCAGGTCCACCAGCACCTTGGGGTCGGCATCCTTGACAAACAGACCGGCAAAGGGGGTCTCCTCGGTCATATGACCGGAACCGTCCACAAACTGGACAAAGGGCAGGTCGTACTTGCGGCCTACCTGGGCATCGTCCTCACCGAAAGCGGGAGCGATGTGCACGATGCCGGTACCGTCGGTCATGGTGACGTAGCCGTCACAGGTGATGTAGAAGCCGTCCTTGCGCTGTTTGTCGGCTACGGTCTTAGCGCAGGCGAACAGCGGCTCATAGGCCTTGCGCTCCAGGTCACGGCCCACATAGGTCTCCAGCACCTCATAGGCGGGCGTGTCCTCGGTGGCCAGCTTGCCCAATACGCGATCCAGCAGGGCTTCGGCCATATAATAGGTATAGCCATCAGCGGCCTTTACCTTGCAATAGGCTTCGTCGGGGTTGACACACAGTGCCACATTAGAGGGCAGGGTCCAGGGGGTGGTGGTCCAGGCCAGGAAATAGGCATCCTCCCCCGCCACCTTAAAGCGGACAATGGCGGAGCGCTCCTTCACGCACTTATAGCCCTGAGCCACCTCGTGGCTGGACAGCGGAGTGCCGCAACGGGGGCAATAGGGCACGATTTTAAAGCCCTTATACAGCAGTTGTTTATCCCAGATCTGCTTAAGCGCCCACCACTCGGACTCGATGTAATCGTCGTGATAGGTGACATAGGGGTCATCCATATCCACCCAAAAACCAACGGTACCGGAAAAACCTTCCCACATACCCTTGTATTTCCAGACGCTCTCCTTACACTTGCCGATAAAGGGCTCCAGACCGTATTCCTCGATCTGCTCCTTGCCGTCCAGGCCCAGCTGCTTCTCGACCTCCAGCTCGACAGGCAAGCCGTGGGTATCCCAACCGGCCTTACGGGGCACCATATAGCCCTTCATCGTCCGATAGCGGGGAATCATATCCTTGATCACGCGGGTCAGCACGTGGCCGATATGGGGCTTACCGTTGGCGGTGGGAGGACCGTCATAGAAGGTATAGGTCTCCCCCTGCTTACTCTGCTCCATCGACTGCTCAAAGACTTTGTTATCGCTCCAGAACTGCAGCACCTCTTTTTCCCGCTGTACAAAATTCATATTGGTGGATACTTTCTTGTACATAGCCAAAACCTCCGAAAAATAAAAAATCCCCCGCCCCACAAAACAGGACGAGAGTGCACTCGCTATACCACCTATTTGTGCGTACCATCATACGCCTTCCCCATAACGGAGGAAACCCGTCCGCGCCTAGTGGATCGTCCATTCAGCCGGCAACTCCCGAGTGATCTTCCCGCAAAGGCTTTCCGCCGGGCTTACACCCTCCCCGGCTCGCTGAGGGAAACTCCCCCTTGCGCTACTGTCTCGTTCTTCGTCTTTATTAGGTAATATTAAATTAACATATCTATCATACCCCACTCTGCGGCAAATGTCAAGGGAAAAACAGAAAACCGTCCGATACGCGGGTATCGGACGGTTTCCTTTGTTAGAGGGGTGTTTTGAGGAGGATGTACCCAGGTCTAACAGGGGCTTTCCGGTTGCGGCTCCGGTAGGCCCTCCTGAGTACGACTTTAGTATAACGGACAAGTATGAATATTTTATGTCGAAATCGTGAAATCTCGGTAAGAAATTTGTGAACACTAAAAATTTTCTGCAAAAAAAAGCAAACAAATGTTTGACTTTGCCGAACATATGTGCTATACTGGGGACGAAGGTAGTGAAAACTGCGAAAAGAGGAGGTTTTACCTTGAAACCCTTGAATGAAAAACAGCAAAAAGTCTTAGCCTTTGTGAAAGAACGCCTTGGCGACGGTATCCCCCCCTCGGTGCGGGAGATTGGCGAGGCCACCGGCATCAAGTCCACCTCTACCGTCCACGCCTATCTCAAGCGGCTGGAGGACGAGGGTTATATTGACCGCCGCAGTGGTCTTAACCGTGCCATCCGTCTCCCCGGTGAGAACGTCACCCGGGTCCCCCTGCTGGGTAAGGTTACCGCCGGTATGCCCATTCTGGCGGTGGAAGAGGTGGAGGATTACGTCCCCTTCTCCGGCGGCAGTCAGTACCCCGCCGGAGAACTGTTCGCCCTGCGGGTCACCGGTACCAGTATGATTAACGCCGGCATCCTCGACCGGGACGTGGTGATCGTGCGCCGCACCAACACCGCCCAAAACGGCGACGTGGTGGTGGCTCTGATCGGTGACGAGGCCACCGTCAAGCGTATCTACGTAGAGAAGGATCACATCCGCCTGCAGCCGGAAAACCCGGAGTACGAGCCCATCATCGTCAAAGAAGCGGTGGTGTTGGGCAAGGTGATCTCTCTGGTGCGGTATTTCTGATGAATAAGCCGCACTATTTGGTCAGCGCCTGCCTGTGCGGGCAGGCTTGCCGCTATGACGGGGGCACCTTTGACCACCCCACCCTGCGCCGGTTGATGGAAGAGGGCGTTGCCCTCCCCTATTGCCCGGAGCACGAGGGCGGTCTGCCCATCCCCCGCAAGCCCTGCGAGATTTTGGGAGACCGGGTGCTGACCGCTGAGGGAGCCGATTGCACCACCGAGTATACCCGGGGCGCCGAGGGAGCCCTGGCGCTATGCCAGAGACACGGCATCACCGCCGCCATCCTCAAAGAGGGCAGTCCCAGCTGCGGGGTATGCCGCATTCGGGACGGTAGCCACACAGGACGTAAAATCCCCGGTATGGGGATCACCGCCCGGTTACTCAGCAAGCATGGCATCACTCTATACACAGAAGAAAACCTACCAAACGATATCCATAAATAAAAAAGAGCCGCACCCATCGGGGTGCGGCTCTTTTTAATTATACCAGAGAGTACTTATCCGCGTACATATCAAAGGCCTGAATAAAATCCTCGTTACCGTGCTTGACACCGTGGAGATAGTTGTGAATGTCGTAGGCGTTGTGCTCGGTCTCGATGATGGCCACCGCTACGTTGGAACAGTGGTCGGACACACGCTCAAAGTTGGTCAGCGCATCCGACAGCACAAAGCCCATCTCAATGCTGCACTCACCATGGCGCAAACGGCGGATATGGTTGGAACGAATCTTGGCGATCAGGTCGTCGATCACCTGCTCCAAAGGCTCGATCTGTGCCGCCAGTTTTGCGTCGTTATCCGCATAAGCCCGGTCGGTGATGTCCAGAATCTCTCGAATGGCATCCACCAACACGGTCAACTCGACTTTGGCCTCGTCGGTGAAGGACAGGCCCTTTTCGTGCAGCTCCTTAGCGCTGCCGGTCAGGTTCAGCGCGTGGTCTCCCAGACGCTCAAAGTTGCCGATGGCGTGGAGCATCTTAGACACCACCTGCGAGTCCTTTTCGGACAGCGAGCGGGAAGAAAGCTGCACCAGATAGGTGCCCAGCTTATCCTCGTCCTCATCCAAGGTCTTCTCGGCGGCGCGGATGGCCTCTACGGTATCCTCGTCGTACTGATCAAACAACCCAATGGCGCGCACCACGTTCTGATGGGCCAAAGCACACATACTGATGGTGGCCGCATTACTCTCGGACACCGCCACAGAGGGAGAATTCAGCAGACGCTCATCCAGGAACAGACCCTCGCGCTTGGGCTCGTTCTTGCCGTCCGGAATCAACTTACAGGCCAGTTTCTCCATCCACTTGCCCATAGGCAGCAGCAGCGCCGCAGTAAGCACGTTGAAGATGGAATGGCACACCGCCACGGCGAAACCAGAGGACTGAGCGCTGTCGTTCAGGAAGTTCCAAAGGGTGCTCCCCTCAGCAAGCAGGGAATTGAACAGTATAAACACCGGCAACCACACCAACGTACCGATCAGGTTCATCGCAAAGTGGAGCACCACCACACGTTTTGCGCTACGGTTGGTGCCGATAGAAGAGATCATCGAGGTGACGCAGGTACCGATGTTGGCACCCATCACCAACGGAATGGACATGGCATTGGTGATGGCGTGGCTCATAGCAAAATTCTGCACAATACCGATGGTGGCGGCAGAAGACTGCACAACGCCAGTCAGAACCGTGCTAATTAGCAGCAGCAGTATGGGGTTGCTGTACTGCTTCATAATATTCTCAAATTCCTGCACCTCAGCCAGGCCGCCCACGGCGTCGCCCATCATCTCCATACCATAGATGAGCACCGCAAAGCCGATCAGGATGGTGCCGACGCTCTTCTTTTGGTCCTTCTTGGAGACCATCAGCATAATGGTACCGATCAGCGCCAGCACCGGGGCAAAATTCTCCGGCTTGAGCATCAACACACCAATGTTGCCGCTCTCGATGCCGGACATCGAAAGAATCCAGGAGGTAAAGGTGGTACCGATATTGGCACCATAGATGACGTACAAGGTCTGGGACATGGTCATCAGGCCGGAGTTGACCAGACCCACCAGCATCACGGTGGTGGCAGACGAAGACTGCACCGCGATGGTGATGGCCGCGCCCAGCAGGATGCTGATGAAAGGATTTGCGGTAGCGGTCTTCAGGGTGCGCTCCAGCTTACCGCCGGACATCTTTTCCAGGTTGCCGGACATCACGTTCATACCGAACATGAAGAACACCAGACCCACAATCAGGCCGATGATGATGGACAACCAATGCTGCCCCTCAAACAACGCAAAACTAGTTGGGAAATCCATAATTGTATCATCCTCCGTTTTCAATAACGACCTGTTTTGGACAATATAGGATCGGGTATGACCCGGAATTGGCTCACCCGAAACCAAGGAAATTCTCAATTTCCCCCAGTATGAGTTCATAGTAGCACACCCACCGCAAAATTTCAAGATTTTTGCCGTATTTTCCCTTCGTCAAAACCCCCAAAGAATTTTCCCCATTGTGAAACGATTTTGCAGAAAAAGGAGCATTAAAAACGCCCCTGCCGAAGCAGGGGCGTTTTGGGGGGAAGGAATTATTTCATTTTCAGTCGGACGGTCACCGTCTTGACGGTGTTGCCGTATTTGTCGGTCACCACGCAGTAGACCAAGCGGTTTTTGGACTTAGCGTTCATGGTGGTGGAGTAACTGGCAGAGGTCACCGAGGACTTAGCGTACTTGGAAGCACCCTCGTTCTTGATGTACCAGGTGTACTTCAGCCCGTCGCCGGAGGCCTTGACCGT
>SVON01000005.1 GCA_015066365.1 Oscillospiraceae bacterium
TCTTACTCAAAATGAAATTATGAATTGGGAACGAGAACATTTGGCATTGTTAGAAAAGATTGCACCTAACGAGTTTGATGTCTTGCACTATGCGGCAATTGCTGAATTGAAAAAAATAAATAAACTACAATTTAGCGAAATGAGTTAAATAAAACTTGGCAACAGACCGAGGTACAAACGATTAAATAAAGATATCTTATGGGAATAAAACCATTTTCCTAATTTTGAATGTCTTGCTAATTGCTTGCTAATCGGACAAGGAGAAACAGCATAAAACCAGCGGTAACGGCGTAACACAAGATAAACCTTTAACCTTAAAAATCCCCTGACAACAGGGGGGGTTTAGGTATTACAAGGGACACCGTTATCGTTTCCATCGGTATCTCCTAAGGGGCAGTGGCAGGTTCGATTCCTACTGGGGGTGCCAAAAGGCTGTGAGAGATTCTCACGGCCTTTACTTTTTGTATATTGAGCTTTGAGTTATACTAACTGTAATTGAAAATGCCCGGTTTTGCCTTGACTTTTGTCGAGGGCGGGGGTATAATGGGGGATAGTAACAAGGTCCGATTTCTGCGCGCTTACCAAAGCATCCCACCGCCGAACTGCGACCCCAATCCTGTGCTTTGCAGTCTGCCGGCGGGTCGGTAGGCTTTTTTTGTGGGCAAAATCGAGGCTTGTTCGGAAGAAACGGGGTAACCCCCCAAGGAGGAAGGAAAATGAAACTAGTTTACGGCGTGAAAGACAAGCCCAAGGCCGGTCAGCTGATCGTGTTCGCCATCCAGCAGTTGTTGGCCATTATGGCGGCCACCATTGCGGTTCCGGCCATCGTGGGCAACGGGATGTCCGCTTCGGCGGCGATGCTGGGTGCCGGTGTGGGTACCCTGGTGTATCAGGTATTTACCAAATTTAAGAGCCCGGTGTTCCTGGGTTCGTCCTTTGCGTTTATCAATTCGATGATTGCGGCCTTTGCCGGAGCTGCCTCGATGGAGGCCGGGTATCTGGGTCTGATCATCGGTGCCGCTTTGGCGGGTCTGGTGTACGTCATCATCGCTCTGGTTGTCAAGTTTGTGGGTGTTGGCTGGATCAACAAGCTGATGCCTCCCGTGGTGATCGGTCCCACCGTGGCCATCATCGGTCTGGGCTTGTCCGGTGCGGCCATTAAGGACGTGTTTTCTTATGGTCCCCAGGATGCCGACGGCAACTTCCTTATGTCCGGCAGCCTGTGGGTGTCGCTGGTTTGCGCTCTGGTGACCCTGATCGTGGTGATTCTCTGCTCCACCTATGGCAAGAAGATGGCCAAGCTGATCCCCTTTATCATCGGTATTCTGGCCGGCTACGCTGTGGCCACCGTCTTCACCGTGATCGGTGATGCGGCCAACATCCCTGAGCTGGTGGTGATCGACTTTACCCCCTTCAAGGCGCTGTTTGCAGACGGTGTCAGCCTGAGCTCCTTTGTGGCTCTGCCTGAGTTTACCTTTGCCACTGCATTGGACGGCTTGAAGAACGTGGATATGTCCTACATCCTGACCGTGGCGGTGGCTTACGTGCCGGTGGCCTTTGTGGTGTTTGCCGAGCACATCGCCGACCACAAGAACCTGTCCACCATCATCGAAGAAGATCTGCTGGAGGAGCCCGGCCTGCACCGCACCCTGCTGGGTGATGGCGTTGGCTCTGCGGTGGGCGCCTTCTTCGGCGGTTGCCCCAACACCACCTACGGCGAGAGCGTGGGTTGCGTAGCCATCACCGGCAACGCTTCGGTGGTCACCATCACCGCTACGGCGATTATGGCCATTCTGGTTTCCTTCATCTCGCCCTTCGTGGCCTTCCTGGACTCCATCCCCGGTTGCGTGATGGGCGGCGTGTGCATTACCCTGTACGGCTTTATCGCCGTCTCCGGTCTGAAGATGCTGCAAAAGGTGGATCTGGAGCAGAACGCGAACCTGTTTACCGCCTCGGTGATCCTGATTGCGGGTATCGGCGGTATGTCTATGGCCATCGGCAAGGTGACCATTACCTCCATCGCCTGCGCGCTGATTCTGGGTATTGTGGTGAACATATTGCTGAACAAGAGCCGCAAAGAGTAATCTGAGCCATAACTTCCGAGGCCCCCGGTGTTTCACGTGAAACACCGGGGGCTGATTTTTTTGCACAAAACCGGTTTTTCTCCCCCGAAAACAGTTTACATACCCGAAAATCTGTGATAAACTACTATATATAATTAGGATTTTAAGGGAAATGACCCAAAAACGGATAAGTGAGGACGAAATTATGGCAAAAATTATGGCAGTGGTCACCCAAAAGGGTGGCGTAGGAAAAACCACCTCGGCGGTGAATCTGGCCTCTTGCCTGGGGGAGCTGGGCAAAAAATGCCTGCTGGTGGACATCGACCCCCAGGGCAACGCCACCAGCGGCGTGGGTCTGGATAAGCGGCAGGTGAAGCGGTCCACCTACGACCTGTTGGTGACCGGGGGCGACGCCCTGGAGACCATCGTAAAGACCAACTATGAGAATTTATGGGTGTTGCCCGCCAACGTGAATCTGGCCGGTGCCGAGATCGAGATGGTGAACACCCCCCACCGGGAAAAACGGCTGAAAGCGGCGCTGGCACCCTGCCGGGATCGGTTTGACTATATCCTCATCGACTGTCCTCCCGCCCTGGGTCTGCTGACCCTCAACGCCCTGGTGGCGGCGGACACCTTCCTGATCCCGGCTCAGCCGGAATACTACGCCCTGGAGGGCTTGTCCCAGCTCATCGCCACGGTGCGGCAGGTCAAGCGGCTGTATAACCCCACGCTGGAGCTGGAGGGGGTGCTGTTCACCATGTACGATGGACGCACCCATCTGACCCAGCAGGTGGTGGCAGAGGTAAAAAAGTTCTTCCCCCGCAAGGTGTACGGCACCGTCATCCCCCGCACCGTCCGGTTGGCGGAGGCGCCGTCCTTCGGTCAGCCCATCAACTATTACGACAAGCGGGGCAAGGGCGCGGTGGCCTATCTGGAGCTGGCAAAGGAGCTGCTGCAAAAGCAGTAACCGGTGCCCCGCGTTAAGCCCTCCCTGCGTAAGGGGAGGCACACACCACCAACGAAAAGGAGAAAGCAAGTATGGCTAAGAAATTCGGCGGTCTGGGCAAGGGCCTGGACGTATTATTTTCCCAAAACACCTTAGAGGATGGCGCCACCACCGTGACCCTGCCTCTGGACGAGATCGTCCCCAACCGGGAGCAGCCCCGCAAGCAGTTTGACGAGGCGGCGCTGGCGGATCTGTCCGATTCCATCGCTCAGCATGGGGTACTGCAGCCCCTGCTGGTGCGGCCTATGCCGGACGGCAGTTATCAGCTGGTGGCCGGTGAGCGCCGCTGGCGTGCCAGCCGGATGGCGGGCCTCACCGAGGTGCCGGTGGTCATCCGGGATATGAACGAGCAGGAGGCAGCCGAGCTGGCGCTGATCGAGAACCTACAGCGTGAGGATCTGAACCCGATGGAAGAGGCCATCGGCTACCGCACCCTGATGGAGAACTACGGTATGACCCAGGAGCAGGCTGCCCAGGTGGTGAATAAGTCCCGTCCGGCGGTGGCCAACGCGCTGCGTCTGCTGCAGCTGCCCCAGGCGGTCACCGACTTGGTGTCCGAGGGCAAGCTGTCTGCCGGTCATGCCCGCACCGTGCTGGCCTTTGAGGGGGAGGACGCCCAGATCGCCGCCGCCAAGCAGGCGGTGGACAAGGGTCTGTCTGTGCGGGAGCTGGAGCGGATGGCCAAGTCCGCCAAGCGGCAACCCCGCACCCCTAAGCCCTCCACCCGGGACAGCTTTTATGACGAGGTGGAGCTGGCTCTGCGAGAAAACCTGGGTCGCCAGGTCAAGGTGACCGTCACGCCCAAGGGCGGCACCCTGCAGGTGGAGTTCTTCGACCCCGAAGACCTCCGCGTCCTGGCAAATAAGCTGGCGGAGAAGGAGTAACCAAAGAAGGAGGAGCAAAGGACCGTCCCACTTCCTTTTGTTAGGATGTTTGCGCAGCACCCGTAAGGGCGCGCTGTCTCTTTGCTTCGCTACCGAACTCCCCACGCCGGATCCTTAACTTTCCTATACTCGGAGTATATTATGGAACGCATTATACCAACAGAATACAATATGTCGGTGAAAGTGGCCTCTTACGACGTGGGCCCCACCGGAACGATGCGCCTGTCCGCCGTCCTGCGGTATCAGCAGGAGGCGGGAGAGCAGCACCTGATGGGTGCGGGGCTGGGCTGGCAGGCTATGCTGAAGAGGGGGATGGTGTTTGTCACCTCCCGGTGGCATACGGTGGTACGCCGCCTGCCCGGGATGGAGGAGACCGTCACCCTCACCACCTGGCACCGGGACCGTAAAGGACCCCGGTTCTTCCGTTGCTATGAGTGGCGGGACGCCGACGGCGCCCTGCTGATCGAGGGCGTGATGCAGTTTGCTCTGGTGGCGGTGGAGAACCACCGCCTGCTCCGGGGCGACGAGTTTATGGCGGTGGCCCCTCTGCCCGACAACCCCCGGCAGGTGACCTGCACCGATCCGGGCCGTTTCCCGGTGAGCGGGGTTGCCCCCGCCGGGGAATACCGGGTGCGGTGGTCGGATACCGACCGCAACGGACACCTGAACAACACCCACTACGCGGATCTGATGCTGGACTATCTGCCGGCGGAGCGTTTGGCTCAAGACCCGGTGGAGATCGACCTGCATTTTGCCGGAGAGTGCCTGCGGGGGGATACTCTGACGCTGGCTTATGCCGAGACCGGGGATACGGGCACGGTCACCGGCGATACCGCACGGGGGCGGAGCTTTTCTGCCCGCATCCGTTGGGGTGAATGAGTATGGACTTTAACGAGGCCTGCGCCCAGGTGCGCCGGGGGGATATACGCCCCGGCGGCATCGGCATCCTGGCCGAAAAACCCCTCCACGCCACGCTGAAGTGGTGGCTGGACGATAACCCCGCCCATCACGAGGTCACCCTGCCTTGCGGCAAGGTGGCGGACGTATACGACGGGGCGCGGGTGTACGAGATCCAGACCGGGGGCTTTTCGCCCCTGCGGAAGAAGCTGGAGGTACTGCTGGACACCTATCCGGTGACGGTGGTGCACCCCATCCCCCGGCGTAAATACCTCTCCTGGATCACCCCCGCCACCGGCGAGACCACCCCACCCCATAAAAGCCCCAAGATCGGCACCTTTGTGCAGGGGGCGCCCCAACTGGTGTATCTGCTTCCTCTGCTGGACCACCCCAATCTGACCATCCGGTTTCTGCTGATGGATATGGAGGAACAGCGTCTGGCGGATGGATGGAGCAAGGACGGCAAGCGGGGCAGCCACCGGGCTGTGATGTTGCCGCTGACCCTGGAGGACACCCTCACCCTGCGGTGTCCCGCCGATTACGCGGCGCTGCTTCCCGCCGGCCTGCCGGAGCCCTTTACCGCCACCCAGTTTGGCAAGGCCGCCAAGCTGCAGGGGCGCAAGCTCTCCGCCGCCCTCAAGGTGCTGTTAGACCGGGGGGTACTCACCCGACAGCGGGAGGGGAGAGAGTATACGTATACCGTACAGGAGCCTCTATAAAAAGGCTCACCATCACAAAGTCAGTTCGAAACCATCCTGACTTAGGAGGTGAGGAAACTCACCCTCCTTAAACCAAAACTAGGGAGTGTTTAAAAAATGAAAACCCAAAAAGCATCCAATCGGGTGCATTCTTTGGCGGTGGCGGGTCTCATCGCAGGTCTGTACACCGCCCTCACGGTGGCGCTGGCCCCCTTTTCGTTCGGTATGGTGCAGTGCCGGGTGGCAGAGACGCTGACCGTGCTGGCGGCCTATTCCCCCCAGGCGGGGGTGGGTCTGACGGTGGGCTGCGCCCTCTCCAACCTCATTGGGCTGTCTATGGGCGCCAATATGGCGGGGGCGCTGGACGTTCTGCTGGGCACCCTGGCTACCGGTCTGGCGGCGTGGCTGTCCTATCGCCTGCGGTCTATCCGGTGGGGCTCTCTGCCGGTGCTGTCCACCCTCCCGCCGGTGGTGACCAACGCCCTCATCGTGGGTACCGAGCTCACTCTGGTGGTGGGTCCCGCTACCTGGCAGACCTGGTTCCTTTGGGCCGGGTCGGTGGCGCTGGGTCAGTTGGCGGCCTGCGTTGTCGGCGGTCTGGTGCTGGCCAAAACCTTAGAAACATCCCGGATAATGCCGTTTTTGACCGGCAAATCCTATACAGATAGATAAATCAAAGGTAAATTATACTCACAGTAAAGGAAAACGCCTATGAAATCCACGTTTCGACATTATGCGCCGGTGGCTCTGCTGCTGGCGGGAATCCTGGCGGTCAGCACCCTCTTGTCTCTGCTGACCGGCTCCCGTCGGGAGGAGCAGGGCACCCGCCTGCTGGTCACCAACTATCCGCTGTACGTGGCGGCCCAGAATATTCTGGGGGACACCGACGGGGTGACGCTGACCATGCTGTCCGGCACCGGGTCGGGCTGTGTGCACGACCGTCAGCTGACCCCCGCCGACCGACGGACGCTGGAGCAGGCCGATATGGTGATCATCAACGGTGCCGGAGAGCAAGCCTTTTTGGAGGGGGTGGACCCCGTCCGGGTGGTGAACACCTCGGCGGGGCTGTACCTGCTGCAGGGGGCCCACCGGCACGAGGGGGAGGGGTCCCCCCACGAGACCGCCAACGAGCACGTGTGGGTCAGCCCCTCTCATTATATACAGCAGGTGACGGTGGTGCGGGATGCGCTGATACGGCTGGATCCCCCCAACGCCGCGGCCTATACCGCCAACGCAGAGGAATATCGGATCGCCGTGGACGAGGTGGCCCAGCGGTTGCCCCGTCTGTCCGGGCGCCCCTGCGTGCTGTTTCACGATTCGCTGGCCTATCTGGCCGGTGAGGTGGGGCTGGACGTCAAGCTGACCCTCACGGTGGACGGGGACAGCGGCATTGACGCCGAGAGTTTGGCTCAGGTGGAAAGCTTGGCCAAGCAGTACCCCGACCTGCTGCTTCTGTACGACACCCAGTACCCCATCCGCTACGGCGCGGTGGACGGTCTGGTGCCGGCGGAGCAGGTGTTGGCGTTGGAGAGCGCCGTGGTGGGGCAGGGAAGCCCCACCGACTGGCTGGACGCGATGGGGCGCAACGCCGACAAACTGTGCCAACTGACGGGAGGTGACGCACCGTGAGCGGATGCGGTCTGCATTGTCTGAAAATCAACCACATCACGGTCAAAGCCGGGGGCAACACCCTGGTGGAGGACGTGTCGCTCCACGCCCATTGTGGCGAGATCACCGCCCTCATCGGGCGTAACGGTGCCGGTAAGAGCACCCTGTTCCGGGCTCTGTTGGGGGAGGTGCCCCACAGCGGCGAGGTGGTGTTCACCGGGCATAACGGCACCCCCGCCAAGCACAAGCCCCGGATCGGGTACGTGCCCCAGAGCCTGAACCTGGATGAGGGCTCTCCCGCCACCGTGCTGGATCTGGCGGTGGCGTATACCTCCCGGTGGCCGGCCTTTTTGCCGGTGCCGGGCAAACTGCGGCGGGACATCGCCGCCCATTTTGATAAGTTTGAGGCCGCCGACCTGCTGGATAAGCCGGCGGGACGGCTCTCCGGCGGAGAGCGGCAGCGGGTGTTGTTGGCCATCGCCACCCGTCCCCACCCGGATATGCTGGTGCTGGACGAGCCGGTATCCGGCGTGGACGAGGCCGGGCTTCTGCGTTTCTACGACCTGCTGGAGCAACTGCGGCAGGAGGATATGGTGATCCTGCTCATCTCCCACGACCTGACCTATGTCCGACAGCACGCCGACCGGGTGGTGCTGTTGGATCAGCGGGTGCTGGTCAAGGGGGCACCCGATGAGGTCTTTGCCTCGCCCCAGTTCCGGCAGGCCTTCCCGAAAGGGGGTGTCCGGTGATGTTTGACTGGCTGAGCTACGACTTTATGGTGACCGCGCTGTGGGCGGTGCTGTTGATGGTGCCGCTGATGGCTCTATTGGGGACCATGGTGGTGAATAACCGGATGTCTTTCTTCTCCGACGCCCTGGGTCACTCGGCGTTGACCGGTGTGGCGGTGGGGGTGGTAGCCGGCGTGTCGGATTACCGCTGGATGCTGGTGGGCTTCGGCGTGGTGTTTGCTCTCTTGATGAACCGCATCCGTCGCAGCCGTCTGTCCTCCACCGACACGGTCATCGGGGTGTTTTCCTCGGTGGGTGTGGCGCTGGGCTTGGCGCTGTTGTCCGCCCACGGCAACCTGAGCAACTATCAGAGCCTGCTGGTGGGCGATATTCTCAGCATCACCGGTGAGGAGCTGACCGTTCTCGCCCTTGCTCTGGCGGTGACGGTGGCGCTGTGGCTGGTGTGCTTCAACGGCTTCTTCGCCGTCAGCGTCAGCCCCGCCCTGGCGAAAAGCAAGGGCTTGCCTACCGCGCTGCTGGACAATCTGTTCGTGGTGTTGGTGGCGGTGGTGGTGATGCTGGCCATCCGCTGGGTGGGTCTGTTGCTGATCAACGCCATGCTGATCCTGCCCGCCGCCTCGGCCCGCAACGTGGCCCGGAGTATGCGCAGTTACCACCTGCTTTCGGTGGTGTTCGGTCTGTTCTCCGGCGTGGTGGGTCTGGCCCTATCTTATTATCAGGGCATTGCCACCGGCCCCGCCATTATCCTGGTGCTGGCGGCGGTGTTCTTCGGCACATTTTTATTACGGAAAAAGTGATGGGGCAGCGCAAAGCCACCCGGCTGAGTGAATGCGACTACGCCACCCCCGGCGCCTATTTTGTGACGATTTGTACGAAGAATCGCGCACCTATTTTGAGTAGGGTTGTAGGGGACGATGCCCACATCGTCCCGTCCGGTTACGGACAGGTGGTGGAACGATACATTCGCTCAATTCCGGGGATAGACAAATACGTGATGATGCCGAATCACATCCATATGATTATCCGTATAGAGGGTGGGCCGATGTGGGCATCGGCCCCTACACAATCGATTTCCAGCCGAATAAAATCCTTTAAGACGCTGGTAACAAAAACGATAGGCGTATCCATTTTTCAACGCTCCTTTTATGACCACGTGATCCGAGAGGAACAGGACTATCGGGACGTGTGGAACTACATCGATCAAAACCCTGCCCGGTGGCGGGAGGATGAACTATATACAAACAAATAAACCGGTTTTATAGCACACTTTAAAAAGAGGCGATTCAAATGCAAAAATTCAAGGAATTCTGTAAACGAAAAGACGTATGCCCTTCGGCCAAGCTGTACTTTGTGGACGCCATGGGCGCTATGGCGCTGGGTCTGTTTGCCACCCTGCTGATGGGCACCATTCTGGACACCCTGGGCAAGCAGATCGGCTGGGCGCTGCTGTGTGAGGTGGCCGGCTATGCCAAGGCCTGCACCGGTGCTGCCTTGGGCGTGGCCATCGGTCACCGGCTAAAAGCCCCGCCGTTGGTGCTGCTGTCCGGCGCGGTGGTGGGTATGCTGGCCAACGACCTGCCCACCGTCTTTACCCTGTCCGGCGCGGCCAAAACCCTCACCGCCGGTCCTGCCGGCGCCTTTGTGGTGTGCATCGTGGCCATCGAGCTGGGCAAATTGGTGTCCAAGGAGACCCCGGTGGACATTTTGGTCACCCCGGTGGTCACCATTCTGTCCGGTGCGCTGATCGCTCAGGCGGTGTGCCCGGCGATTTCCTACGGTATGTATTGGTTGGGGTATTTCATCAATACCGCCACCGTGATGCAACCCCTGGTGATGGGCATTATCATCAGCGTGGTGGTGGGCGTGGTGCTCACTCTGCCTATCTCCTCCGCCGCCATCTGCGCCATGATCGGCATCACCGGTCTGGCGGGCGGTGCCGCTACGGCGGGCTGCTGTGCCCAGATGGTGGGCTTTGCGGTGATCTCCTTCCGGGAGAACCGGTGGGGCGGTCTGGTGGCTCAGGGTCTGGGCACCAGTATGCTCCAGATGGGCAACATCGTGAAAAACCCCCGCATCTGGATCCCCGCCACCCTGGCCTCCGCCATCACCGGCCCGATGGCGACGCTGCTGTTTAAGCTGCAGTGCGTGGGCGTATCCGCCGGTATGGGCACCTGCGGTCTGGTGGGCCCCTTGGGCGTTCTGGACGCCATGAACTATTCCTCCGCCGCCTGGTGGGGGGTGCTGGTGGTGTGTATCCTCGCCCCCGCGGTGCTGAGCCTGGTGTTTGCCGAGGTTCTGCGGCGCATCGGCTGGATCCAGGAGAACGATCTGAAACTGGAGCTGTAAGTTGAGTTCGGTATTTGTTATTTAAGGAGGGCTTTTCCGTGAAATCAAGCGAAAAACCCCGTCGGTTGGCGGACCCGAAGCAGGGACCGTCTTTGTGGTGGTACGCCGGGCTGTTTTGCCTGTTTTTGGGCGCGTTGCTGGCGATCTTCTTTTTTCTCTATCTGTTCCACGCCCCGGTAACCGAGGCGGACGGCGGCACCGCCACCACCTGGCAGTACGCCGCCTTTACCGTGCTGGGGGCGGCGCTGATGGCGGCGCTGGTCACCCTGACGGTGGCAGCGCTGCGCAGCCCCAAAAAAGACCGCCCCGTGTGGGCCTGCCCGCTGTTGGCGGCAGGTCTGGCGCTGGCACTGTACGGTCTGGGCTACGTCTTTTTGGGGGTGTGGCCCCTGGGGGACAAGAGTACCCTGATGGTGGATCTGCACCACCAATACACCCCCCTGCTCAGCGAGCTGCGCGCCATGCTGTTGGGGGAGGGCGGCGGCTTTACCTACAACTTTAATATTGGCTTGGGTGCCGCCTTTATCCCCACCTTTGCCTATTATCTGGCCAGCCCGCTGAACCTGCTGCTGGTGCTGTTCCCGGAGGCGTATCTGACCGAGGCCGTGGTGCTGATGACCCTACTCAAGGGGGCGCTGATGGCGGCCACCTTTACCGCCCTGGTGCAGTATCTGCACCGCCGTCGGTCGGCGGCGATGGTGGCGGTGGGTCTGCTGTACGCCCTGTCCGGGTTTATGCTGGCCTATTCCTGGAACATTATGTGGCTGGACGTGCTGGCGCTGTTGCCGGCGGTGGTGCTGGCGCTGGAGTATATGCTGAACACCGGCCGGATGCTGCCCTATATCCTGCTGTTGGCGCTGGCGCTGTTTGCCAACTATTACATCGGCTTTATGCTGTGCATCTTTTTGGTGCTGTATTTCGGCGTGTGGTTTTTGCGGGCCCGTCGCTCGGTTAAGGAGCGGGCCCTGGGCTGTGCCCGGTTTGCCGGGGGCAGTCTGTTGGGGGCCGGTCTGGTGGCGGCGTTGCTGATCCCCACCGCCCTGGCGCTGGGGCGCACCTCTGCCGCCGGGGGAGAATTGGGGGATTTTGCCACCAATTTTCCGTTGTTCGACCTGTTGGGGCGGTTCTTCTACGGGGCCACCCCCACCATCCGCTCCGGCAACCTGCCCAATCTGTATTGTGGCGTGGTGGCGGTGCTGGTGGCGCCCCTCTATTTTGCCCAAAAGCACATCCCCCTGCGCCGCCGCCTGAGCTTTGGCGGTTTGCTGGCGGTGATGCTGTTTAGCTGTACCCTCACCCAGCCGGATCTGATCTGGCACGGGCTTCACGCCCCCAACGACCTGCCCTATCGGTTCTCCTTCCTGGTCAGCTTTGTGGTGCTGCTGATGGTGGCCCACGTCTTTGCCAGCGTGCGCAGGATCACCGCCAAGCAGGTGGGCGTATCGCTGACCGCCTGCGTGGCGTTCCTGTTCCTGTGGGAAAAGCTGGGGGCGCTGGGTGCCGGCGTGGACGCCGAGAGTGCCGAAAAGGTCACCACCACCCCGGAGTTTTTGTATTTCAATGTGCTTCTGCTGGCCGGCTACGCGGTGGTGCTGTTTGCCGCCGCCCTGCGTAAGGCTCCGGCCCGGGTGATGAGCCGTCTGCTGCTCACCGTGGTGTGCGCCGAGCTGGTGCTCAGCGTGCCGGTGACCCTGATGACCATGAATGAGAACGAGTATTTCACCCGCCGGGAGGATTACATCGACAACTACGACCACGTGGCCATCGACGCCGCGGTGCGCCGGGTGGAGGAGCTGGCCGAGGACGAGGGTCTGCTCCGTATGGAATATCTGCCCCGCACCACCTGTGTGGATACCGCCCTGCACCATTACAGCGGTCTGACCACCTTTGCCTCCAGCAACCCCTATTACACCACCCTGCTGATGGGGGACCTGGGTTACGCCGTCAACGGGGTCAACAGCTATCTGTACCACAGCTTTGTGGCACCGGTGGACTCGCTGTTTGGCCTGCAATACGTGATACTCAAGTCCAATATCTCCCACCCGCAGTTGGAAAAGGTGGACGAGGTACGGGTGCAGGATCCCGCCACCGGCGAGGATTATTCCCGGTACATCTACCGCAACAAGCTGGCGTTGCCGGTGGGCTTTGCGGCCTCGGCGGCGCTCAAGGAGTTTGACAGCGTGGCTTATTCCCCCTTTGAGTGCCAGCAGCGGCTGTACGAGGCGCTCACCGAGCGGATGGACCCCATCTATTACCCGGTGGAGTTCACCACCCAGTCGGAGGAGGCGTCCATCTCGGATAACCGGTTCTATATGCCGGGGGATGCCACCTTCAGCGCCACCATCGAGACCGAGGGACAGTATTTTGCCTATGTGGACTGCCGTGCCGCCGACACCATCTCGGTGGAGGCCTACAACGCCGACGAGAGCTTTGATAAGTCCTGGGGGGTGACCTCCCACGAGCCCTATATCATCGATATGGGCGGCATGACCGTGGGCGATCGGGTGGACGTGGTGGTATCCGGTGAAACGGCCGCTTCCGGCAACGTGTACGTAATGCGGCTGGATACCGCCGGCCTGCAGGCCCATCTGGACGTGCTCCGCGAGGGCGGTATGACCGTCACCCACCAGACCAAATCCAGCCTGTCCGGCACCGTCACCGCCCAAAAGGATGGGACGCTGTTCTTCTCCATCCCCTACGATAAGGGATGGCAGGTGCTGGTGGACGGCAAGCCGGCGGAGACCTTCCCCATCGACAACAATCGGGAGACCGAGTGGAACGAGGAGACCGGCGAAAGCTATGAAACCGGCGGTGACGACGGCGCTCTGCTAGGCGCGATGATCCCCGCCGGCACCCATCAGGTCGAGGTGCGGTTTACCCCGCCCGGTCTGAAGGTGGGTCTGATCGTGTCCGGCGGCAGTCTGGTGCTGCTTTTGCTGATGCTGCTGCTGACCCGGGTTTTGCGCAAGAAAAAGACCAACCCCGACCCGGAGGAGCCGGCGGTGCCCCTGTGGGATGCGGCGCTGATGCCGCCCCTGCCGGAGCCGCCGGAGGCGGAGACCCCGGCGGAGGAGCCGGAGGACCCCGTCGAGGAGGCCCCCGCCCCGGAAGAAATCCTGCCCGCCGAGGAGCCGGTGCCTGCCGAGCCTCCTGCGGAGTTTGACGAGGACGTGTACGAGCCGGAAGCCTTCCCGCAAGAGGACCCGGCACCGTCGGAAGAAGCCGGAGAGGAGGACGCCGAATGAGCGGATGCTTGACGCTGGTGTTGGCATCGTTGTCCGTGATGGGCGCGGTGCTGTACGCCGCCATTAGCGTGATTTTGTAAGAGACCACAAAAACAGCCGACCCAACCGGGTCGGCTTTTTTGGTTACAGATTTTTATCGTTTCGCCCTCTCCCGTTTAATCCGGGATATATTCCGCAATATCCTCTAATCGGCAATCCAAGACGGCACAAAGTTTTCCCAACGTTTTGGTTTCCATATTGGCGTTGGCTTTTAATCGGCGCACGGTTTTGTTATCGATACCGGCTTTTTCACGTAAATAATACGTGGAGAGACCTTTCTTCTCCATCGTTTCCCACAACTTATCAAAAGAAATCATACCGTTCCCTCCTTGACAAGTATTATTATGGGGGTTATAATCCTAAATATTAAGGGGATATAACCCCCATACCGGGAGGGATTGGTATGCTGGTATTCGCACAAAGGTTGCGAAAGAGAAGAAAGGCGTTGCAGTTTACACAGCTTCAGATGGCGGAGCGGTTGATGGTGGATCGTACCACCTATAATAAATATGAGACAGGGAAGGTGTCCCCCTCGTATGAGACCCTATGCTGTATCGCGGACATATTATCCTGTTCTATCGACTGGCTGTTAGGCAGAGAATAAAACAGCCGACCCAACCGGGTCGGCTGTTTTTGTTGACTATTTGAAGTAGTTATGTTAGAGTTAACTTGAAGGGGTGTCTTCTGATTTTGTTGATATGTCAGGGGTGTTTGCTGTAGCAGGCAACTTGCTTTATCAATGCCACTATGCAGGCATTGCGAAAAACTTCCCAGTTACGGGATATGCAATGTACTAACTATACAACAGCACAAAGGAGGAAACAGCTTATGACAAAAAGATATACCAAAACCGTCGCTATAGCTTTACTCGTAATTGTTTGTGCCGTTTTGGCTTTTATAAACGCGGAAACGACCGGTCCTGCGACTCAAGAAAAAGAGATTGCAAAAATCGGCAATTATTCTATAACAAAATCCGCGTTCAGAGAGTATGTTTTTATCAACGCCGTTGATAACTCCTCTGTGAAAAATGATTTGTCTTTAGAATCAATTGCAAGAGAGTATGCAAAAGCACAAATTGCTGCGGAAGAAATCGCAGGCACCCAGTATGAGGTTCCCTCGGAACAGCGGAAAAAGTTCTTAGAACAAACCAACAATAATGCAGAGCGAGATGCCAAGGCCAACGCGGCATTTTGTCAGCAATATGGAATTTCGCAAGAAGAGTTAAGCAGTATTGCTGTAACAGGCAAAATGAACACAACGATTGCACTGAAACACCTTTCCCAGTTTATGGATACTCTTAAAGAAAAAGACAAACAACAAGGAAGGGAGTTTAACTATGCTTCCGGGGAACTACAAACGCTTTACGAGGAATACCTAGAAAAGAAAGTGTCCACGCTGGAGTTTGTGATAGTGGATGAGCAAAGCGTGAAGGATGTTCAAAAATTTTTAGACTATATTTTTACACAGAAAGAGAAACGATGATAAAAAGGCACTCCCGAAACCTATCGGGAGTGCCTTTGCTTATAAATTCTTCTTATTGCTGCACCTGGTCCCGCAGGGTGTCCATCCGGCGGTCCAGCTCGGCGGACAGCTCGGCGCAGAATTTCAGTTCCTTCGCCATCTCGTCGGTAAAGTCCACGTCCTTTTTGTACCGGAGCTGATGCTCCAGAGACGCCCAAAAGTCCATGGCGATGGTGCGCAGTTGGATCTCCACCCGCATAATGCGTTTCTCGTGGGCCAAGTAAATGGGCACCGCCACGATCAGGTGCAGACTGCGGTAGCCGTTTTCCTTGGGGCTGAGGATATAGTCTTTGCGCTCCAACAGTTGCACGTCGTCCTGCTTGAGCAGGGCTTTGGCGATGGTCTCCACGTCTTTGGGGAAGGAGCAGATCACCCGCACGCCTGCCACGTCGTTGAGCACCGCCTCGATGTTCTCCACCGTCACGTCATAGCCCCGGCGCACCAGTTTTTCCCGGATGCTCATCGGGGTCTTGAGCCGGGTCTTGATGCTGCTGATGGGGTTGCGCTCGAACCGCAGGGAGTATTCCACGTTCAGCACGTTCAGCTTGGTCTCGATCTCCATCATGGCGCACCGATAATAGGCCATCAGCTTGGCAAAGGCCTGAAATTGCTCTTGGGTCACGTCATCCAGCGAGTCAATGTTCACCGGGATGCCGTTTAGTTTATTTTCCATCGTATGCCACCACCGATTCTACGTCGTAGCCGGCCAGTGCCTTACGCCCCTCCAGCCCCTTCAGCTCCAGCAGGAACAGGATCTTCACCACGTCACCGCCCAGCTGCTCCACCAGCTCGGCGGCGGCCTTGATGGTGCCGCCGGTGGCGATCAGGTCGTCCAGTAGCACCACCCGCATACCGGGGGTGATGGCGTCCTCGTGGATCTCGATGGTGGCGGTGCCGTATTCCAGGGCGTATTCCTTCTGCACCACGGCGCAGGGCAGCTTGCCCGCCTTGCGGATGGGCACAAAGGGCTTGCCCAGGTTATAGGCCAGCGGCATACCGAAGATAAAGCCCCGGCTCTCGGCGCCGGCGATCACGTCAAAGTCTAGTCCCTCCAGCCGTTTTTGCAGCTCGTCAATGGCCAGACGCAGACCCTCGGCGGACTGGAGCACGCTGGTCACGTCCCGGAACAGGATGCCCGGCTCGGGGAAATCCGGGATGGTGCGCACGTAATCGGCAACAGTTTTCATAGGAATGTGCCCTCCTTTTCGGCGTGGGTGTCGTTTCTGCTTATATTGTATCAAATCCCGCCGAAAAGGTAAAGACAAATTGTGAATTTTATAAGAATAATTGACGACGGTGAAAAGGCTTTGCCTTTTCGGGGGTTCGGTCAGGCGGGTTATCCAAAGAAGATGACGCCAAAAGATAATTGTCGGGGACTCTGAACCCTGGTTTTGCGCCGGGGAGTGTACTTATCCTAGCGGCTACACGCAAAACCCTGTGAAAAGGCTTTGCCTTTTCGGGGGTTCGGTCGGTCAGGTTGTCAAAAGAAAAAGGATACTCCGTGAGGAGTATCCTTTTTCTTTGGTGACCCGTCGGGGACTCGAACCCCGGGCCCTTTGATTAAAAGTCAAATGCTCTACCAACTGAGCTAACGGGTCATGCACATAAATGCTAACCTATTATACCCACCTGTGCCGGAAAAGTCAAGAGAAAGTTTCATTTTTTGCTTCTTATAGAACAGAGAGTATAACGCTACGTTAGTTATACTTGTTGTATAGCGAAACGCAGGCGTTTCAGACGGGTGAAAGATCCGCCCTGCGGTTACGCACCGACCGGAGATAGAACCCGTAGGGGACGGGTCTCCCGTCCCGCCCCCGGCTGGGATAGGCTATGTAGGGGAGGGGGCACCCCTCCCGCGAAACATCACAATCCCCAAATCTCCTTGGCGTACTGCTGTACCGCCCGGTCGGCGGAAAAGGGCCCGGCGGCGCAGAGGTTGCGCCATTGTTTGCGCACAAACGCCTCCCGGTGGTCCCGCCAATCCGCCGCCACCTGCTTTTTCGCTTCCAGGCAGGCGGCAAAATCCCCCAGCACGTAGTAGTGATCCGGGGTGTGCCAATGGGTGCCGTCCAGCAGGGCGCCGTACAGCTCCCGGAACCCCCCGGTGCCGCCGTCCTCCAGCGTGCCGTCCACCAGAGCGTCCAGACACCGCTTGAGACGGGGGTCGGCCTCGTATAGGGCGCGGGGTCGGTATTCTGCCGGGTCGGGCAGATCCTCCACCCGGGCACCGAAAACATAGTTGTTCTCCTCGCCGGCAGCATCCACGATCTGAACGTTGGCTCCGTCGTAGGTGCCCAGCGTCACCGCGCCGTTCAGCATCATCTTCATATTGCCGGTGCCGGAGGCCTCGGTACCGGCGGTGGAGATCTGCTCGGACACGTCTGCCGCCGGGATGATGTGCTGGGCATAGGTCACGTTGTAGTCGGTGACAAACACCACCTGCAGCACCTGCCGCACCACCGGGTCAGCGTCGATCAGGCGGGCTACCTCGTGAATGAGCTGGATCACCCCTTTGGCCCGGGCATAGCCGGGGGCGGCCTTGCCGCCGAACAGGAACAGGGTGGGCGGAAAATCGGTCAGAGACCCTTCCCGCAGTTCAAAATATAGTTCCAGCACGCAGAGGATGTTTAAGAGCTGCCGTTTGTATTCGTGGATGCGTTTGATCTGCACGTCAAACACAGCTTCGGGGTTCACCGTGATCCCCTCCCGCCGCGCCAGTTGCTCCGCCAGTCGGTGCTTGTTCTGCTGTTTGATGGCGGCAAACCGCGCCATCACCGCCGGGTCGTCGGCATAAGGGGCGAGCCGCTTCAGCCGGGCAAGGTCGGTGACCCACCGCTCGTCGCCCAACAGCTGGGTGATGAGGGCGGACAGCGCCGGGTTGCAGAGCAACAGCCAGCGGCGGGGGGTGATGCCGTTGGTGACGTTGAGTATCTTGTTGGGATAGAGGTCCTGCCAGGCCCTCAGCACCCGGGTCTGCAGAATCTCGGTGTGCAGGGGCGCCACCCCGTTGATGCGGGTGGAATACCGGCAGGCCAGATGAGCCATGTGCACCCGCTCGTTCTGGACGATGTCCAGGTGGGCGCGGGTCTCCGAGGGCACCTCAAAGGCGTTGAGTTCCCGGAAAAAGCGCCGGTTCAGCCGCCGCACCACCGGGATCAGGTGGGGACAGACCTTGCGCCATACCGCGATATCCCAGGTCTCCAACGCCTCCGCCATCACCGTGTGGTTGGTGTAGCAGAACACCCGGGTGGCCAGGTCCGCCGCTTTGTCAAAGGGTACGCCCCGCCCGTTCAGCCGCCACGTAAGCTCCGGGATGGCAATGACCGGATGGGTGTCGTTGAGCTGTACCGCCACCGCCTCCGGCAGGGTTTTCCACGCCGGGCCGTGGGTCTGCTCAAACCGGCGCAGAAGATCCTGCACCGAGGCGGAGGCAAAGAAATACTGCTGGCTCAGCCGCAGCACCTTGCCCGCCGGGGTGGAGTCGTTGGGGTACAGCACCCGGGACAGGTCTTCTGCCCTCGTTTTGTCCGCCACCGCCTTTTGGTAGTGTTGGTGGTTGAACTGGGCAAAATCAAAAGGGGTCATCGGCTCTGCCTGCCACAGCCGCAGGGTGCGTACCTGCCTTGCGCCGTAGCCCACCACGGGATAATCGTAGGGAATGGCCCGTACCGTGCCGCTTTTCAGCGGCACCGTCACCGCCTCCTGTTCCCGGCGTACCGACCAGGGGTCGCCGAACCGGGTCCAGTGGTCGGGGCTCTCCTGCTGAATGCCGTCGGCAAAGGTCTGCTTAAACAGGCCGTAGCGGTAGCGGATGCCGTAGCCGTCCAGAGGGATGCCCTTGGTGGCGGCGGCGTCCAAAAAGCAGGCCGCCAACCGACCCAGCCCGCCGTTGCCCAGGGCGGCGTCCTCGATCTCCTCCAACCGGGCCGGGTCTGCCCCGGCCTCGGTCAGGGCGGCGTGGGCAGCATCCCACAGCCCG
Organism: Oscillospiraceae bacterium; assembly: GCA_015066365.1. GTDB lineage: Bacteria > Bacillota > Clostridia > Oscillospirales > Acutalibacteraceae > UBA5905. The sequence continues at coordinate 19,036 of SVON01000005.1, forward strand.
GTATTCAGCAGGTTGTTGTCCCACAGCCGCCCCAGCAGGTATTCGGCGGAGAAATAATACACCCGCCGCCCCTCTTGTTGCCGGCAGGTCTCCCACGTTGGGGCGATCTTGCCCATCACCGCCTCCGCCAGCACCGCCTGCAGCTCTCCGGCGGCCAGGGTCGCCAGAGGTGCCTGATACCGGCGGTGGGCGATTTTCTCCAGTGTTTGTTTGTTCATAAAGTCTCCCCCTCTCATCAGCCCTTCACCGCGCCGGCGATGACCCCGCTGATGATGTATTTCTGTCCGATGAGATAAAACCCGATGATGGGCAGGATGGCCAGCACCAGCATAGCCATCAGACCGCCGTAGTCGGTGGCGCCGTAGGCGCCCTGCATAGCGATCTGGATGGCCACCGGCACCGTCTTTTCTTCGGTGCCCAGAATCAGATAGGGCAGGAGATAGTCGTTCCAGATCCACATAGCGTTGAGGATGGACACCGTCACCGCCGTGGGACGCAGCAGGGGGAACACCACCCGAAAAAAGGTCTGAAAGGGACCCGCTCCGTCGATGGTGGCGGCCTCCTCGATCTCACCGGGGATGGCCCGCACAAACCCTGCCAGCAGAAACACCGACAGACCCGATCCGAAGCCCAGATACACCGGCAGAATGCCGATGACGCTGTCCAGCTCCAGCTCCCCCACCACGTAGGTCATGGTGTACATCACCATCTGAAAGGGGACGATCATACTGAACACAAAGAGGAAATACAGGATCTTGCACAGGACCGAGCGGGAGCGCACCAAATACCAGGCGGTCATACTGCACCCCACGATGAGCAGCAGCACCGACCCCACCGTGATCACCACGCTGCGCCCAAACGCCGCGGCAAACCCGGCGGCGGAAAGTCCGGTGCGATAGTTCTCCCACCCCACGAAGGTCTGGGGGTTGGGCAACGCAAAGGGGTCGCCGGAGATATACAGCCGGGATTTGAAGGAGTTGAGCACCACCAGCACCACCGGCAGCAGAAACACCGCCGCCAACAGCCACAAAAGCAGGCGGGCGGGGTGGCGTTTTCGGTTTTCCATCAGGCATCCACCTCCTGTCGGCGGGTTAAGAATAGCTGAACACCGGCCAGGGCCGCCACCAGCAGGAAAAACAGCACCGCCTTGGCCTGACCCACCCCCTGCCAGCCGATCCGACCGTAGAAGGTGTTGTAGATATCCAGAGCCAGCATTTGGGTCTGCCGTTCCGGGGCCCCGGCGGTCAGCGCCAGGTTTTGGTCAAAGAGCTTGAAGGAGTTGGTGAGGGTGAGGAAGGTGCAGATGGTGATGGCGGGCATCACCAGCGGGATCTTGACCCGCCATAGGGTGGTCCAGCCCCCCGCGCCGTCCATAGCGGCGGCCTCCAGCAGCTCCCCCGGCACGTTTTGCAGACCGGCGATGTAGATGATCATCATATAGCCGGTCAACTGCCATACGTTCAGGCTGACCAACCCCCAAAAGCCGTAGGTGGCGGAAAAGGTGATGTCCACCCCGAAAAAGCCCAGAAGCCCGTTGACCAGCAGGCTGAACACGTAGCCCAGCACGATGCCGCCGATGAGATTGGGCATAAAGAACACGCCCCGCAGCAGGGTGGTGCCCCGACCGGGGCGGGTCAGCGCCAGCGCCAGCACAAAGGACAGCACGTTCACCACCACCAGACACACCAGGGTGAACAGGGCAGAAAAGGTCAGCGCCCCCAGAAAGCCGTCGTCCTCGGTGAAGGCCCGCACGTAGTTTTCCCACCCCACGAAGTGGGTGTTTTGGATGGTGGTGAACCGGTGGAAGGAGAGCCACACACCCATCCCGAAGGGTACCAAAAAGGCGATGCAAAACGCCACGAGGGTGGGGAGCACAAATACCGGAAACCACCGGCCAAAATGTTTATTCATCGCCACCGTCCCTTTCTGCGGTTACCGGCTCTGGGCGGATTCCCGCTCCCAACCGGCCTTCATATCCTTGACCACCGCGTCCCAGGTCTTGCCCCCTTGGGCGTATTTCAGCAGCGAGGCACCAAAATCCTCTTTGAACCGCATCGAGGGGAACAGCGTGAAGTGCCAGGGGATGGTGGTCACCCCCTCCTTTTTCATCCACGCCGCCACCTGCCGGGCCAGAGGGTCGTTGGGGGTCTCCTGGCTGGTAAAGGTGTCAAAGGGGGCGATAAGCCCCAGCTCCTCCACCACCAGCCGCTTGGCCTGGGGGTCGGAGTACATCCAATAGGCAAAATCCGCCGCGGCCTTTTGCTGTTCCTCGGTGGCCTGGCTGTTGATGGCGTAATAGTTTTCGGTGCCGATGGCCAACCCCTGCTTTTCCTCGCCGGGGATGCCGGTATAGATGGGCAAAAACCGCAGGTTGTCCGCCTTCACCTTATTGCCGGACACGTCCTTGATCTGGCTCCAGGCCCAGTTGCCGTTTTGCACCATCACGCACCGCTCCAGCGCAAACTCCGCCATCGAGTCCACCACCGTCTTGCTGCCGGCCAGCTTTCGGTCGGTGACCCCGTTGTTCAGGTACAGGTCAAAGATGTTCCGATAGCGGTCGGCGTGGGTAAAGTCGATGGTGCGCAGGGCATTTTGGTCGCTGAGGTTCACCTTACTCTCGGTGAACTCGTAGGAGAGGGGGATGTTCAGCAGATGGGTCTGCCACCGCCAATCCTCGCCGGCCTTCAGCGAGGTGGAGGCAAAGACGCCGTCAATCCCCAGCGCCTTTTTGTGTTTTTGCATATCCTCCACCACCGTCTTGAGGGCGGAGAAGCTTTGGACCTCGTCCATCGCGTTGATCTCTTTCTGCCGGTCGGGCAGGGCAAAGTATTTGTCGGTGAGGGCGGTGTTATAGATGATGCCGTAGCCCTCCACCACGTAGGGGATGCCCACCACCCGGGCTCCGTCCTTCACCGCCATATCCGGGTCGTTCAGATGCCGATACAGCTCGGTGCCGGATAGGTCGGCGCAATAATCCTTCCAGGCGGCGTAGCCCCGGGGCCCGTTGATCTGGAACAGGGTGGGGGCCTCCTTGGTGGCCATTTTGGCGGCCAGGGTCTGCTCATAGGTGTTGTTGGCGGCGGTCTCCACCACCACTTTTATCCCGGTTTTTTCCTCATAGAGCTTGGCCAGCTTTTCGTATTTGTCGGCGATCTCAGGCTTAAAGTTGAGATACCGCACCACCATCTCTTCCTCCTCGCCGCAGGCGGCCAGGGTGGGGAGCATCAGCGCCGCTACCAAAGCCAGAGCCAGCAGGCGCAAAAAGTTTCGCTGTTTCATACACATTACCTCCATTGTTTTGGTCAATGGGTAGTGTGTGTGGTTGTGTTGCAAATATGCAACACAACCTGAAACCCAGAGCACAAAATAAAAAACACGGCATCGTCACGATGCCGTGTTTTTTTTGTTATACAGAAGCAGCCCTTAATCCGGCTCCCTCGCCAGAGGGAGGTGGATGATGTTGTGCGTTCTAATGTTGAACAAGAAATCCCTGCGTTGAATCTCTTCTTAATTTAGTAAGGGCCATTTTAGCATTGCCCACAGCAGGTCACAGAGACACTAATTCTTCCAGTGTCACCTCAAACAACGTGGCAAAAGCAAGCAGTTCAATATCGGTCACAAAGCGTTGACCGCTTTCAATGCGCTGGATGGCGTTTTTATCCACGTCCAGCCCCACCAACTGCAACCGATCCGCCAAGGCGCGTTGGGATAGTTTTTGGTTTGTGCGTAGAGCGGCAATTTGCTTGCCACAGAGATTGTTTCTGCCATCGGAAGCTTTGTTAATAAACATATAATTTCTCCTTTTGACATTTAGTGCTTGTCAACAATGAAATTATATGGTATTCTATGCAATAGAATGACATTTACTAAATGTCAAAAGAAAAGGAGGAAAACCAATGAAAACAAAACTGTTGGCTCTGATGATGGCGGTGTGCCTGTTGGGCGGCTTGGTGTTGTCCGGCTGTTCCGGTGGTGGGGTGGACAAACTCTGCGATTACGTCAAAAAGAATGGCACGCAGGATGAAAACGGCTATGATTTGACCTTTTCCGAAAGCCTCTTTGGCAGCGAATCTGCCGGCGATTTTAGTTTCCACGTGAATGACGACGGAGACCTCTCTTTAATCGGCAGTTTCACCGCTTACAGCGATACCGTGGTTATTCATATTATTTCCGGCGCGGATACCTACGATGTGATGCTCATCTCTACTGAGCGCAGCGGCAAGGCGAAAGTGAACGCCGACTTGAAGCCTGACACTTACAACGGCGAGTCCTATGGCCTGCTTAATGCCGTGGTGCGGGATAACAACGAGGCCAGCGAGGCAGTGTATCAGTCCCTCTGCGAGGAGTATGCCTATATGACGATCAAAACGCTGTCCACCCATCTGCCGGAGGGGGTCACGATGGCAGACTTGGGTTTTGCGGCTTTTGATGAATAAAGGAGGAAGAAATAATGAAAAAAAGAATTGCCTTATTCTGCGCTGTGGTTATGCTGCTGACGTTGGCTGTTGGCTGTACCACCACCGCCCCGAAAACCACCGACAACCCCGAAGAGGACGCCGTCACCACCACCGAACCGCCCCAAACCCCCTTTGGGTTGCTGAAGAAGTATATTGAGGATAAGGGCGAGGCCACCGCTGACGGTTATGCGTATGCCTATGAAGGTCGATTTATTTACGAGGGTAATTTCCGCTATGAGGCGGATCAGGACGGCGATCTTCGCTTTGTGTGCGCGTGGCCGGAGGAGAACTGGTCGTTGACCATCGAATTGGAAGAGGGCGCCGCCACCTACGACGTGACCTTTGTGACAAAGGGTAAGTCGAAACAGACCCTGACTTTGACAGGTGACCTAGATTTGGCTGTGTTCGATGGGCGTAACGGCGAGGATGCTCTTGTTAACGCCACCATCGCGGGAAAGACCTATTTCACCGAAGATTCTCAGGCGCTGATGGAGTGCGGAACCTGTTTGCGAGATGCGATGTACGTTATCTCTGACCATCTGCCTTCGGGTGTGACTATCCGGGACTTGGGATTTAACTATCAAGATTAACAAAAAAACACGGCATCGTCACGATGCCGTGTTTTTTGTTATACAGAAGCAGCCCTTAATCCGGCTCCCTTTACTTTTTCCGATTTTTCGCTTCCGCCTTCATGCGCAGTTCCCGGTTGAGGATCTTCTTGCGCAGGCGCAAGCTCTCGGGGGTGGCCTCCAGCAGCTCGTCGTCGTTGATAAACTCCAGGCACTGCTCCAGGCTGAGGATGGTGGGGGGTGTCAGCCGCAACGCTTCGTCCGAGCCGCTGGCACGGGTGTTGGTGACGTGCTTTTTCTTGCACACGTTCACCACGATGTCCTCGTCCTTGGGGCTCTGTCCCACGATCATACCCTCATACACCGGCACGCCGGGGCCCACAAACAGGGCGCCCCGATCCTGGGCACCCCACAGACCGTAGGCGCAGGTCTCGCCGGTCTCGTGGACCACCAGAGACCCCTGCACCCGCTGGGGGATCTCACCCTTATAGGGCTCATAGCCGTCAAATAGGCTGTTCATAATGCCGTTGCCGTTGGTGTCGGTGAGGAACTGCTGGCGATAGCCCATCAGCCCCCGGGAGGGGATGCGGAACTCCAGATGGCTCATACCGGTGTCCCGGGTACCCATATTCACGATCTCCGCCTTACGGTTGCCCAGACGTTCCATCACCGCGCCCACGTATTGCTCCGGCACCTCGATGACCAGCAGCTCCATCGGCTCCAGCCGGGTACCGTCTTTGTCCTCTTTATAGATGACCTGGGGGCGGCTCACCGCAAACTCATAGCCCTGGCGGCGCATGGTCTCGATGAGGATGGATAGGGATAGCTCGCCCCGACCGGACACCTTAAAGGCGTCGGTGGTGTCGGTCTCCTCCACGCGCATGCTCACGTTGGTCTCGATCTCCTTAAACAGGCGATCCCGCAGGTTGCGGCTGGTGACGAATTTGCCCTCCCGTCCGGCAAAGGGGGAGTTGTTCACCATAAACAGCATGGAGATGGTGGGCTCGTCGATGCGGACGAAGGGCAGAGGCTCTACGTGCTCCGGGTCGCAGGCGGTCTCGCCGATGTTCAGGTCGGTGATGCCGGTGACGGCGATCAGGTCGCCCAGCCCGGCGGTGTCGCACTCGGCCCGGCGCAGACCCTCAAACTGGTACAGCTTACTGATGCGGGCATTGGCGGTGGAGCCGTCCTGACGGCACAGCACCACCGGTTGACCGGTCTTGACGCTGCCGCGCTCCACCCGACCGATGCCGATGCGGCCGGTATAGTCGTCGTAGTCGATGTTGGAGAAGAGGATCTGGAGCGGGCCCTCGGTATCTCCCTCAGGGGCGGGGACGTGCTCCAAAATCGCCTCGAACAGGGGGCGCATATCCCCCTCGCGGGTGTCGGGGCTGAGGCTGGCATAGCCGTCCCGACCGCTGGCGAACAGCACCGGAAAATCCAGCTGATCCTCGTCGGCGTCCAGCTCGATGAACAGGTCCAGCAGCTCGTCGATGACCTCCAGAGGGCGGGCACCGTCCCGGTCGATCTTGTTGACCACCACCACCGGGGTCTTGCCCAGCCCCAGCGCCTTTTTCAGCACAAACCGGGTCTGGGGCATACAGCCCTCAAAGGCGTCCACCAGCAGCAGCACACCATCCACCATCTGCAGGATGCGCTCCACCTCGCCGCCGAAGTCGGCGTGACCGGGGGTGTCCAGGATGTTGATCTTGGTGTCGCCGTAGCGCACGGCGGTGTTTTTGGACAGGATGGTGATGCCCCGCTCTTTTTCCAGGTCGCCGGAGTCCATCACCCGTTCCGCCACCGCCTCGTTGGCGCGGAAGGTGCCGCTCTGGCGCAGCAGCTGGTCCACCAGGGTGGTTTTGCCGTGGTCAACGTGGGCGATGATGGCCACGTTCCGCAGATTTTCTCGTTTTGCCATAGTTTTCGCATCCTTTATGATTAAGGTACAGCGGGCCAAACCGCATTTTCGGGGTTAGTATAGCACAAAAGCGGGTCTCTTACAAGAAAAAAGTCGTAGAAAAGGGCGGAAAATTCCCCACCCGACGGGAAAAAGTGAAATTTTTTTGCAAAAAACTGAAAATAGTGCTTGCTTTTTCGAAACCGCCGTGCTATAATACCGCTTGCAACTGAATATCCGGAGGGTATTTAAGTTTATATCCGGGTGTGGCGCACCGGGGCGCTCGTATAGGTACAGCCCCCACGTAGCGTTGCGCCCCCTCGAGAATGGCTCTGCCATTCTCCCAAGAGGTACCAACGGTGGTTTGCTTCACCGTGTACCGTTCTGACACAAGTTTATATCCGGGTGTGGCGCAGTTGGTAGCGCGCTTGACTGGGGGTCAAGAGGCCGTGAGTTCAAGTCTCGCCACTCGGACCAAGAAAAAGAGATGGGCAACCGCCCATCTCTTTTTCTTTTTCCACGTGGTGGATGGAAGCCCTTGACTCACCTAATTTTGCACCCACGGTGCAAAATTACAGGCAACAGCGCAAACTGCAGACTATTGTAGGCGTACAACCTATCCTTGCGCTGGTGCAGAGTTCAAGTCTCGCCACGTTCGCTTCGCGACCACCTCATCCGTCATTTGCTCCGCAAATGCCACCTTCCCCTCGAGGGGAAGGCTTTCGTAGGAGAACTACCTATCCTTGCGCAGGTGCAGAGTTCAAAGTCTCGCCACGGAAAAGGGGGCGTGTCCCCGTTTTCCGTGGTGGATGGAGGGTCTTTTATTCTCGAATATTGCCCTGCGGGCAATATTCCAGGCAACAGCGCAAACCGCAGGCTACCATAGGAGCATTTTCTAATCTTGCGCTGGTGCAGAGTTCCAAAGTCTCGCCACACCGGTGACACCCCCTCTGCGAGGGAGGCTATAAACAAAAAAGCGCCTTTATTCTCCCCGTTTTCCCGAAAAACGTCGAAAACCGTCCCCCAAAACCGAAAAATTGTCAAAAATCTTGAAACGAACCGGCGGTTGGGGCTTGATTTTCCCCTTGTGAACTGCTAAAATAAAATCTGCGAGGCAAACTTAATATTTCAGCTCAGAATTGGGCATTTTTACTTTGGTAAAAATGCTGCTCTTTTCGTGCCCATTTCTTGCTGAAATTGACCGACGTTTGCCTCGCAGCAACGGAGCCATGCATTTTTCGGTGCGCGACTTCGGTTGCGCACTTTTTTATTGGGCGAGGTGGCTGCTATGTTCTCTTTTTCTCGACAGATCGACAAAGCCGGACGGTTGGTGATCCCCAAAGACCTACGGCGGATGCTGGGGCTGCGCCCCGGCGACGCGGTGGAGCTTCACTATGAAGACGGCGGCATTTTTCTGCGCCCTATCCCAAAAAACGAACACCAGGCGGTGAGATGACCGCCTGGTGTTTTTCTTTTTAGCCCATCTTCTTCTGGAAAGACATACAGTCGGTGCACTGGTCCTGGTTGGGATGGCACTCGTGGGTCCCTACCTGAATGCTGTCCAGGCTGCAATAGTCCTCACAGCTGCAATGGTTTTTGCAGGAGGAAACGGTGCAGTGGATGCTGCGGTTGGCTTTTTCCATAACTGAAAAACTCCTTTCGGTTGGTTTGCCGCAAAGCGACGCCTATAGTATGTCCGTTACGCCCCGCATAATTCGGACAGTGTCCCGAAAGAATACCCCATTTCTTCCCATTTTGTCAAAAGTTCGTCCAAAATTTGGGCGTTGGTGGCGCTGGTGGAATGGAGCAGCACGATGGCGCCGGGGTGGATACGGGGCAGGAGCTTGTCAAAGGCCTGCTCTCTTGTGGGCTGGTCGTCCACGTACCAGTCCACGTAGGCCAGCGACCAGAAAAAGGTGTGATACCCCGCTTCTTTGGCCATCTGCAGGTTCTCCGGCGAGTATTTTCCTTGGGGTGGGCGGTAGATTTTTGCCATCTCTTGTCCGGTGAGGGCGCGATAGGCTTCCTCCACCCGATTAAGCTCGCGGAGAAACGCGTCCTTCTCCCGGATTTGGGACATATCCGGGTGGGAAAAGGTGTGGTTGCCCACCGTGTGCCCCTCTGCCACCATCCGCTTGACCAGCTCCGGGGCAGACTCCAGATAGTGCCCCACCACAAAAAAGCAGGCGGGAGCCTTATGCTTTTTCAGCGCGTCCAGAATGGGGGCGGTGTTCCCGTTCTCAAACCCGGCGTCAAAGGTCAGGTAAAGGCGTTTTTGTGCCGTATCCCCCAGATAATGGGTGTCCACCGCCGCCAATTCCTCTGCCGAGGCGTTGCCCACCGGCGGTTGCCCCTCCTGCCGGAACGAAAGGCCCCAGTTGCCCGCCCCGGCAGAGGCGGGCACGGTATTGTCGGAGAGGGACAGTCCCCAAAGCCCGGTCATCAGAGCCAGCGTCACCGCCAGCGCCCCTTTTATCCCCTTGCGGGTGATGGTCAGATACATACAAATCACTCCTTGTGGGGTAATGTATGCGGCGGGACAAGGGACGTATGCAAGAAAGGGAAGGGAGCAAGCCTTTATTAGCGCCCCGCACAAACGCGCCCTGCGCAAGAGGGGCTTCCGGCAACGGAAGCGTTGCCGTTAAAAAAGGGGGCATTCGGGTATATCCTTATATATCTTTCCGTTGTGTTTTGAAAAAATGTATGCTACAATAAGGTGTAACCCACAGTAAAGGACGTGACACGGATGATTCGCCGTTTTGTGAAATACTATAAGCCCTATAAGGGGCTGTTTATGATGGATCTGGTGTGCGCGCTGTTGGTGGCGGGGGTGGACCTGGTGTACCCTCTGATGTCCAACTATGCGCTCAAGACCCTCATCCCCAACGACCAGGTGGCCGCCTTTGTGTGGCTGATGGCCATCCTGCTGACGGCGTATCTTCTGCGGGGCTTTTTGCAGTTTGTCATCGCCTATTGGGGACACCTGCTGGGCGTGTATATGGAGACGGATATGCGCCGGGAGCTGTTCGGTCACCTACAAAAGCTCTCCTTCCGCTTTTACGATAAGCACCGCACCGGCGAGCTGATGAGCCGGGTGGTCAGCGACCTGTTTGAGGTGGTGGAGCTGGCCCACCACGGCCCGGAGGATCTGTTTATCTCCTGCATCACGCTGGCAGGCTCGATCATCGTGATGTTCACCCTCCAATGGAAGCTGGCGTTGGTCATCACCCTGTTGGTGCCGCTGCTGGTGGTGTTCACCATCTGGCGGCGCAAGCGGATGGGCGCCTCCAGCCGTAAGGTGAAAGAAAAGGTGGCGGTGATCAATTCCAACATCGAGTCCTCCATCTCCGGTGTCCGCACCGCCAAAGCCTTTACCAACGAGGGCTATGAGATGGAGAAGTTTGTGGACGGATGTATGCAGCACCGGCAGGCGCGCCGGGGCTTTTATAAGCAGATGGGCGTATTCCACGCCGGCACCGAGGTGATCACCAACATCATCAATCTGTCGGTCATCGCCGTGGGCGGCGTGCTGATCTTCAGCAAAAGTCTGGAACTGGTGGATCTGCTGACCTTTACCATGTACGTATCCTCCTTCCTGGGTCCGGTGCGGAAACTGGCCTTCTTTGCCGAGCAGTACACCACCGGTATGGCGGGCTTTATCCGGTTTCAAGAGCTGATGGCGGTGGAGCCGGACATCACCGACGCCCCCGATGCCCAGCCGCTGATCTGCCGGGGCGGTCATATCGAGATCGAGGACGTGACCTTTTCCTATAACGAAGAGGTGCAGGTGCTGGAGCACGTGAACCTGACCATCCCCGCCGGCAAGACCCTGGCGCTGGTGGGCCCCTCCGGTGGCGGCAAGACCACCCTCTGCCACCTGATCCCCCGGTTTTACGAAACCGAGGCAGGGCGCATCACCATCGACGGGCAGGATATCCGGGAGGTGACCCTCCGCTCCCTGCGGGAGCAGGTGGGCATCGTTCAGCAGGACGTGATGATCTTTGCCGGCACCGTGATGGACAACATTCGGTACGGTCGGCTGGATGCCACCGACGAAGAGGTGATGGAGGCCGCCAAAAAGGCGGAGATCCACGACGCCATTATGGAGATGCCGGACGGCTACAACACCTATGTGGGTGAGCGGGGCATTATGCTCTCCGGCGGTCAAAAGCAGCGGGTGAGCATTGCCCGCATCTTCCTGAAAAATCCCCCCATCCTGCTGTTGGATGAGGCCACCTCGGCGCTGGACACCGTCACCGAGGCGCACATCCAGGCGGCGCTGGAGAAGCTCTCCCAAGGGCGCACCACCCTGGTCATTGCCCACCGCCTGTCCACCATCCGGAATGCGGATCTCATCGCCTACATCGACACCGAGGGTGTGCGGGAGATCGGCACCCACCAGGAACTGCTGGATAAGGGCGGCTACTACGCCAAACTTCACGCGGCCACCCAAGCGATACAATAAAATAAAAAAACACCCCCACGCTATTGGGGGTGTTTTTTTATGGAGCACTCCGTGGGGTCGTTTCTCGTTACTCCTCATACAGCCGTCCGTCCTCGATGCGCACCCGGCGGGGGCAGGCGGCGCCGATGGCGGGATCGTGGGTGATCACCACCACCGTATGCCCGGCGCGGTGGAGCTTGTGGAGCAACGCCATAATCTCCCTGCCGGAGGATTGATCCAGGTTGCCGGTGGGCTCGTCGGCCAACAGCATAGGGGGGCGACCCGCCACCGCACGGGCGATAGCCACCCGCTGTTGCTGTCCGCCGGACAGCTCGGCGGGGCGGTGCTCCATCCGATCGGAAAGCCCCACCAGCGCCAGGCTCTGTTCCACCAGCCGGGCCCGTTCCCGCTCCGGCATCCCCCGATAGACGAGGGGCAGCTCCACGTTCTCCCGGGCGGTGAGCCCGGGGAGCAGATGGAAGCCCTGAAACACAAATCCCACCTGCCGACGGCGCACCCGGGAGAGCTGACCCTCGTCCAGCCCCTCCACCGTCTGCCCCGCCAGCCGGTACCGACCGGCCGAGGGGGTGTCCAGACAGCCCAGCAGGTTCATCAGGGTGGACTTGCCCGATCCGGAGGGACCCAGGATGGCCACCATCTCCCCCTCGTTTACGGTAAAATCCACCCGATCCAGAGCCCGCACCAGCCGGCTTCCCATCCGATAATCCTTGCACACCGCCTGCATCTCAATCAGCGCACCCATCTTGTTCCGCCCCTTTTTCTTTGCAGTTTTTCACACGTTCATTGTGTGCGGGTTTTGACGAAATAACCCCTGAAAATAAAAAACAGAGAGAGGAAAATCCTCTCTCTGTTTTTGGCGTGTCTTAATAATGGAAAAAGGGCAAAATCGACAATTTCAGCCGTTTTTTGCGTTTGATCCAGTGCTCGCGCTCCCGGCCGGTGTTGCGTGCGATTTCCATATTGATGTACCGCAGCTCGCGGCGGAAATCCCGCAGCCAGGGGATAAAGATGGCCATGATCAGAATGGCCACGATCACCGCACCGATGCCGATGAGCAGGTCGATCATACCGTCGGTCATCACAAAATCAGCTTTTATGAGGGGCAATTCCAATTCACTCCTTAAGGGGTCGTTCACGCGGGGCTTACATCAGGGGTCAGTATACCATAGAAGTTCCATTATTTCAACCTTTTTCGTGAAATTTCAAAACTTTTCCGCTTTTTTTGCAAAAAGGGCACGAAAAGAGGTTTATTTCTCTGCGCGGCGGGCCTTTTGGTACAGGATCTCGGTGGCAAAGCCCAGCTTGGTCACCACGTTTTGGGCGGTGTCGGGATAGCAGTAATAGCTGTCGTCCTCGGTGGAGATGTCCACGCAGTCCTCGGGGCGCAGATAGCAATAATCGTATTCCACGTGCAGGCTGTTGGTTTGGAGGGGTTGCCGCTGGATGCGGTAGTCCTGCCCGCGATAGTGCCCCTCCAGCACAAAGCCGTCTTCGGTGGTGTGGGTCAGCTTTGCCTTGCCCAGCTTTTCAAATTTCCAGCACCGGGGCATGGAGAATACCTCCACCGTATCCTCAAAGCGGTAGATGCCGGCCTCGATCTGGGCCTCTACCTGAGCCCGCTCCCACCGGAACCAGTCCGGTAGGTGGTGAAACTCGGTGTCGCCGGTCTGGGCGGTGAGGGACATATCCTCGTTCACCGTCCACCGCTTGCCGCAGGCCTCGCAGAAGAGTTCGGTGCCCCGGCTGTTCATCCGGTGTTCTACGCCGCAGGCGGGGCACTGGTACAGCACCTTGTGCATCCCCTCGGCCCGATAGGGCTCGGTGACGCGGATGCCGTTGTCTTTAATATAGGCGTAGTCGTCATAGCAAAGCCCCTCCTTAAGGGCGGCGTTGATCTCGTCCACCGTCATCGCCTTCACCTGCTCGGCGGTGAGGATCTGGGTCATGGTGGTGTGCAGCGGCACCTTCCGCTTTTGGCGGAAGTTCCAGAAGGGGGAGTGGACGTGGTTGCCGTGGTGCACCACCGCCACCACCGGCACCTTGTTCATCTTTACCAGCTTGCCTAGGGACTCCGGCAGATAGCTGAGGGTGCCGGCGGGGGAATAGCGGGCCTCCGGGTACATAGAGAGTACGTCCCCCCGCTTGAGGGTCTTGTTGATGGATTTGACCAGATGCAGGTCCATGGTAAACTTGCGGGTGGGGATGGCACCGATGAGCCACATCAGCCAGGGGCGGCGATAGTAGCCGTCGATGCTCACCACGTTGTTGACCCGATGGGGCAGGGTGCCCATGGCCGCCAGCTCAAAGTCGATGAAATACATGTGGTTGGAGAGCATCATATAGGGGGGCTTGAGTCCCTCCATATTCACCTTCTCCACCCTCCATTTTTTGCCGATGAGCATCATCCGGGATAACAGCCAGATCAAATAGACAAGGATCTTGGGCTGTCGGATGGGGTAGTAGGCGGTGTTATACCGCTTTTTGTTTTTGTAATTCACCTGGATGTTGGGCATAGGGTGGTCACTCCTCTACATAGCGTTGGGGTATGCGGGGTTGGGCCATAACAATGTAAGTATAGCAGAAATTTGTCCAAAAAGCAAGAAAAACCGCCCCCGCCCCGGCTTGAAAAGAATGGGAACGGGTGGTATAATGGAAAGAGAAAAAACTCCCTCAGAGAGGGAGCCTTGCCCAACACAAACGAGGTGATACGATGACTTATCTATACGTTGCCCTGGGTTTGGTTGCCCTGCTGTTGGTGGTGGCTTTTGGGTGCTTTTGGCTCACCTTTTATAACCCCACCCTCACCGATAAGCGCCGCGCCGCCCAGCAGTTTCCTCCCGGTCGGGTGTACCAGCCCTATCACGGGGTGCTGCGCCGGTGGACGGAGGAGCTGGACGCTACCCCCTACGAGCCTATGGAGGTCACCACCCCCGATGGGCTGACCCTGCGGGGGCGGTATTACGAGCTGACCCCGGACACCCCGGTGGAAATTCTGTTCCACGGCTATCGGGGCTTTTCGGAGCGGGATATGGCCGGGGCGCTGGAGCGGTGCCGGGCTGTGGGACACAGCCTGCTGCTGGTGGACCAACGGGCCCACGGACGCAGCGACGGTCACGTGATCACCTTTGGTGCCCGGGAAAAGGAGGACGTATTCCTGTGGCTGGAGGCGGCGCATAAGAAGTGGGGTGAGCGCCCCACCATGATCGGCGGCGTGTCCATGGGGTGCACCACCGTTCTGTTGGCGGCGGGTGAGGGTCTGCCGGAGCGGGTGTTTGCGGTGCTGGCAGATTGCGGTTATACCAACGCCAAGGACATCATCTGCAAGGTCATCCGCCAGCTTCATCTGCCGGCGTGGCTGCTGTATCCGCTGGTGCGGTTGGGGGCTGTGCTCTACGGCGGCTTCGACCCCAACCGCGTGGACGCGGTGGTAGCGGTGGCGCGGTGCGCGGTGCCGGTGATCTTCTACCACGGGGACGCCGACGATTTTGTCCCCTACGAGATGGGGCGGATCAATTTTGAGGCCTGCGCCGCCCCCAAGCGGTTTGTCAACATCCCCGGAGCGGGCCACGGGCTGTGCTATCCCGCAGATAAGGAGCGGTACGTGAGCGAGCTGAAGGCGTTTCTGGCGCAGCACGAGAGCGCGGAAACGAAGCAATAATAAAAGGCGGTGCAACCATCGGTTGCACCGCCTTTTTTATTCGATTATTTGCATTTGGTCACTTCAAAGGGCTTTTTCAGGGCGTTGCGCACCGATTGCGCCATCTCGTCCCAGTGGTCGTTCACCGTGCCGGGGCAGTAGCCTACCGCCTCGGGGTCCTCGCCGGTGATGGCGCAGAACCAGGTCAGGGCGGCGGTATAGTCGCCGTAGGAATCCTTCAGGTGGTGACCGTCGGAGGTCAGGGTGTCCCCCAGGTCCGAGGTGCGCAGGTTTTGGATGGCGGTGCCGGCGGGGATGATGCCGTCAATATCCGCCAGGGGCTTCACCTGCTGCTGCACCGCCGCCACGATGGCCTGATACATAGTCATCTGGTCCTTATTGTAGCGACCAAAGGCCTCGTGGCTGCTGTTCTGCTGATAGGCCCAGGTCATATGCCACAGGATCTTGGCGCGGGGAGCCTTTTTCTTGACGATGTCCAGGGTCTTTTGCAGGTTGGCGTAGCTGTGGGCGCGACCGGAGTCGCTGCTGACCTGCTGGACGGTGACCACGTCCCATTGGGCCTTGGCCAGACCGGTGCTGGGCGCCACCGAGGCGGTCTTTTCCCATTCACCGTCGGTGTTGAGGTAGAAGGTGTAGGCGGCCACGTTGCCCTTTAGGTTGTTGTAGTGGGTGTCCAGAGAGCAACCGCCGATGTAGAGGTTGCCCAGGGTGATGTCGGTATAGCCCGCCGACTCGAACAGCGGGAACAGATGGTTTTGCATCGCATCCACCGAAAAACTGTTACCGATGGCCAGGATCTTGATGGCCTTGCCCTTGGTTTTGTCCTTGGTGGTGGCGGTGGTGGTGGACGCCGTGGTATAGGTGACCACCTGCTTACTGGGCTGCTTGGTGGTGGAGGTGGTCTTGGTGCCGGAGGGGGACTTGGAGGTAGAGGACGCCGTGGTGCTGGTGGGCGCCTGGGTGGGGTCGCCGGCCACGTCGGAGGTGCCGTCGGTGGTGCCGGCACTCTCGGTGGGGACGCTGTCGGTGGTGCCGGAGGTGTCCTCAGGGGTCTCCTCTTCGCCATAGAGGTCGGTGGTGGGGGTGGTGGTCTGACTGCCGCAGGCGGCCACACAGCCGGTCAGCAGACACAGCGTCAGTAGAACCGCCAACCAACGCAGAGCTTTCATATAAATCATCCTTTCCGAGGGAATTATCACCTCTTTATCATAGCGGAAAATTTTCTGCTCGTCAAGAAAAAACCGCTCCCATCACCGATGGAAGCGGTTTTTTACAACGCTTACTTATAAGAGGACTGGGTGACCTCGTAGGGCTTCTTGATGGCGGCGTCCACCGCCTCGGTAAAGATCTTCCAGTCCGCCTTCCACTCCTTGGGGCAGGCGGCGGTGCTGGCCTTTTTCCCGGTCAGCACGCAATACCAGGTCAGGGCGGCCACGCAGTCGCCCCGGTCGTTCAGGTGATAGCCGTCGGCGTTGGGGTCAAAGTTGCCGGGCATATTGAACACGTCGCCCAGCTTAGAGGAGCGGGCATTCTGAATGGAGGTACCGGCGGGGATGATGCCGGCAACCTTACCCGGATGGGCGTTGAAGATGTACTTCTTGGTGGCGTTGACAAAATCCTTATACATGGTCATCTGGTCGTTGTTGGAGAACCGGAAGCTCCACAGACGGCAGTCGTTGGCAAAGGCCCAGGTCATGTGGTACATGATCTTTGCCTGCTTGTTGGTCTTTTTGGCGTTGATCCAGTTCAGGATGTTGCCCACGTCGGCGTAGTCGTTCTGACCCTGGCACTTCTCGGGGCCGGCGCCGTAGTCGGGGGAGGGCTGCAGGGTGATGACGTCCCACTTTTCGTCCTTGATGGCGAACTCGGCCAGATTCTTATAGCCGTCCGGCTTGTACACGGTCTCCCACTCGCCGGTATAGGGATTGGTCTTGCGGTACTGCTGATACTCGTAGGGGCTGCCGTTGGCATCCACGCCCTGACGGCCGGAGATATGGTCCCATTGACGGTCCAGAGAACAGCCGGGATAGAACAGATAGGCGATGACGATATAGTCGTATTTGCCGCTGGACTCCAGCATATCCCACAGATACTTCTCCATCGCATCCTTAGAGAAGGAGTGGCCGATGGACAGCACCCGCAGGGGGTTTTTGGGGGCGGCGGTGGTGGGCTCCGCGGTGGTGCCGGAGGTGGTATAGGTGGCGAAGCTCTTGCTGGGCTGCTTGGAGGTAGAGGTGTTCTTGGTGCTGGAGGGATTCTTGGAGTTGGAGGGCCCCTTAGAGTTGCTGGGGGCCTGGGTGGGGTCGCTGGCCACGCCGGTGGTGCTGTCGGTGGTGCCGGTGGTGCTGTCGGTGGGGGCTACCTCGGAGCCGGCAGCCTCAGAGCCGGAGGTATCCTCGGGGGTCTCGTCCTCGGCATAGAGGTCGGGGGTGGGGGTGGTGGTCTGGCTACCGCAGGCGGCCAGACAGCCGGTCAGCATCAGCACCGCCAACAGCAGAGAGAATAAACGAATGTGTTTCATAACTTTTTTCCTTTCTGTTTTTTTGTAAAAAGGGGCTTATTTATTTCTTAATATACCGCGAAAGCGGAGGAAAGTCAAGGAAAAGAAAAACCCCTCCGCGGGGAGGGGTTTCGCCGACTTAGTTCGTCCAGTAGAATTTTGCCAGCAAGGCGTCGGTGCCATCGGTCTGGATGGTGCCGATGGAGATGCTGGCCACATAGCCGTCGCTGCACTTGAGCATCACGGACATGGCGTAGAAGGGAATGCCGGAGATGGAGGCAGAGAGCTTCATCACCGGGATGGACTTGCCGCCCAGCATCGCGTTGGTGATGGTGGTGGTCACGTTGGTAAAGCCCATATTCTCATAGGAAGTCTTAATGGTGGGGATCAGGGACTGATAGGCTTGGGTCAGGTCCAAAGTGGCCACCTGAGCCTCAGAGGATTTCTCCAGGTTCACGCTGATGGTGTCGGTCATGTTGCTGTGAGCGGCGGCCATATCGTAGATGATGGCGGCGTTCTTCACCGCTTCTTTGTACTCCTCGCCGGCCAGGTTGGCGGCCTGCTGGTTCATCTGGCGGATCTCCGCCTCGGTCTTAAAGGTCCAGTTGCTGTCCAGGTTACAGCCGATGCCGATGAACTTGTTCTCATAGTTCAGGCCGGCGGTCTGACCCAGGTCAAAGCCGCTGTTTGCGCTGGGGGCGTTGGTGGGGGTTCCGCCGTTTTCAGAAGCGCCGCCGTTCTCAGAGGCGTTGCCGCTGGTGGGGTCGGTGACCACGTTCTGCTCGCCGCGCACCTTGTCGTCGTCGGTGCTCACGGACACGTTGAAACCGCAGGCGGTCAGAGAGGCGAGCATCGCCACGCACAGTAAGAGAGCTAACGTCTTTTTCATAGAAACATCCTCCTTAATCATCACACACGGTGTTTATGTCACACAGTATAACACATCTCTCCCACGGTTGCAAGAGGGGAAAACCAAAAGGGGATTTTCACAAAATTACAAAATTCCTCTTGCAAACCGGGTGAAAGTAGTGTACAATGGAATCTGCTTGTGAAAGAGCACTTGTATCCGCCCGTGGCGAAGCTGGATATCGCAGTGGATTCCGATTCCAAAGGCCGGGGGTTCGAATCCCTCCGGGCGGGCCAAAAAAGAGAGTATCACCTTTTGGTGATACTCTCTTTTTCGTCCTCCCGCGCTTCTTCGAGCCCCCCGAAAACGCAAAGCGTTTTCACAGGGTTTTGCCGGCAGTACGCAGGACAAGCAAAACGGTGGGGCAAAACCAGGGTTCGAATCCCGTCAACAAACCGCCGTCACCGTTCTTTCACCAATCTCAGCGCCAGCGCCGAGATATCGTCCGGGTGGGTCTCGGCGTTTTTGGCGGTGGTCACCACCGCCTGAGCCAGCGCCTCCATGGTCCCGTCCGGCGGAAAATCCCGCAGCAGCTCTTCCAGCGGGGTCACCCCGGCGGCCAGGGCGCCGTCGCTGACCATCAGCAGCACGTCCCCGGGGGCCAGGGTGTCGTGGCTGTGGGTGAGTTGCACCTGCGGCAGAATACCCACCGGCAGCCCCGGTCGATCCAGCCGGGACACCCGTCCCCCGCTGCACAAAAGCGATACCGCCGCACCGGCCTTGTAGAGATCCAGACTGCCGGAGTGGGTGTCGATCACCGCCACGTCCAGGGTGGAGAGGCTCTCCTCCCGGCTTTTTACTAAGAGGGCGGCGTTTACCGTCTGCACCACCGCCTCCGGGGTAAACCCGGCGCAGAACAGCCGGGTGGCGATGCCGGCGGCCATGGTGCTGTCCACCGCGGCGCGCCCTCCGCACCCCATCCCGTCGGCCAGCACCGCCAGCACGCCCCCCTCCACGGGGCTCACCTGCAGGCTGTCCCCGCACAGCTTTTCGGTGGTGCACACCTGCTGAGCCTGCCCCCATTCCACCCGATACCGGGGCGGCTCGGTGAGGGTCAGCCGCACCCGGTTGCCCAGCACCGTCTCTGCCGGGGGCGAAAAGGTGCACCCGCACAGCGCCTCGACGGCTTGCTGCCACCGGGTGGCGACCGGGGCGACCCCGTCCACCGTCAGCACGTCCACCGTCACCCGGTTGGCGGCGTCCCGGGTACACAGGGCATCCACCACCGTCAGACCGTAGTCCTCGCAGAGGGTCACCACCTGCTCGGACAGCTCCACGTCCACCCGATGAGGGTCGCTGACCCGATCGCACAGCCCCCGGAGCAGGGCCCCGGTGCCGGAAAACTGCAATCCCACCGCCTGGCGGATCTCCTCCAGCCGGTTCCAGGCGCTCTCCTGAGCGACCCATTGCTCAAACCCCCGGTTGAGATAGTCGGTCAGCCGCTCTTTGTTTCGGCAATGGTCGGCGGGGTATCCCGTCAGGCTCTCCGGGGTCACCTGCCCCGTCTGACGCAGCAGGGGGGTCAGTTCCTCCAATCCGGCCTGCATCTCGGCGGCGTGGGTGTCCCAGCACAGCCCTCGCATGGGGCAGCCGCCGCACACCTGCCCGGCACAATCCCGATACAGCCCTGCCAGGTCCGGACCGCTCCCCCGGAGCAGACGGCGGGAGACGGTCTCCACCGACCGACCCACCTCGTCCATGGCGCTCACCGCCATCTCCAGCCGCATCTTGGCCATCCGCCGCACCCCCTCCGCCGCCGGCAGATCCCGGCTACGGAGCAGCAGGCGGCTCAGCCGCCGATCCCATGCCCGGGGGAGCAGGGCAAACAGCAGGCAGGCTACGGTAATCTCATACAGCCGGACGAGCATCAGGGCATCCGGCTCGCTGAGGGTGACCACCCCGGCGCACAGCAGAAATACCCCCGCCTGGGGCCAACGCCCAAACCGGGAGAATAGCCCGGCCAGCACCCCGCCGAAGGACAACGCCACCGCCAAGGGGGTCTGCCCCGGCGCCGCCAGCGCCAACGCTCCGCCCAGCACGCACCCGGCGATGCTGCCGCCGCTTTCCCGTCCGGCCCGGGCCAGCGCCAACACCAAAAAAGCCGCCAACACCCGGCCCGGGGCAAAGCCGCCCACCTCCAGGGTAGCGGCGGCCACCACCGCCACCGCCCCGGTGAGGCAGAGTGCGGTTTGGTGGGTGGGGGAGAGAAATCCGCCCCTGGAGCGGGTCACCCCGGCGGCGGTCTCAAAGGCCAGCGCCGCCCCGGCGGCCACCGCCCCCTCGGCCAGCACGGTGAGCATCTCGTAAACGGGGGTGTCGCTCTCCCCCAAGATCAGCAGACCGGTCACCGCCGGGGCGGCAAAGGCCAGCAGCGGCGGGATCCACCGTTTTTGCGCCAGCTCCTCTGGCAGGGCCGCCAGCACCCACCGCAGACCGCCGACCATGGCTACGGTGGCTACGTACCGCACCGTTCCGGTGACGGTGTCGCACAGCAGATAGCCGATGGCCAGACACAGCAGGGTGGGCAGATTGGCGGCGGCAGAGCAGGCGGCCAACCCGATGCCAAAGGGGGCCAGTTCCCCAAACAGGGTGGCCCGGGGCAAGAGCAGCGCCAGGCAGCACCAAACGAGCGGGGCGGCGGCGGGACCGGTGCGGTCAACGGCGGTGGTTTTCATAGCGGTCATCCTTTCGCGGTATGTCTCGTGGTAGTTTCAGATAGGTTCATTATAGGACAACCCCTGTGAGGATTTTGTTGAAACCGGGGGAGATTTTCACCCACGTTGGTGCCTGTTTGCAGGGGTTAACTCCCCGCTTGCAATTCGTCTTGCGATGTGCTATACTGAGGCTACCACACAAAAATCCAATCGGTTCACGGTAGGCGCACGTTTTTGCTTTGGCAAAAATGTGGGCTTCCTTTCGCTGTGCGCTTATGGTGAACAGAGATTTTTGTGTGGTAACAAAAACGGGGCTCGCGTTTTTCGGTGCGCGGCTTCGGCTGCGCACTTTTTTGTTGTGCGCGGCAGAACAACCGACACAAAAAAGGAGGAAGAGATTATGAAAAACACCCATCGTTTTCTTTCGCTGCTCTTGGTGCTGTTGTTGGCTTGCTTGGTGGGCTGTGACAGCGCGCAGGAGGCTACCCCCGATCCTATCCAGCCGGTCGATGCCCGCCTGGCGGTGGTGGATCGTGTGTGCGAGGCGGTGAACAAACGGGACGCCGGTCTGGTTTCTGCGTACATTTATGACGGCCTTGGTGATCGGCACAACCAGCGCCATATCCTTGAGCGGATTACCGGGGATTATGTGACGGAGGAGCAACGTCCCTTTGAACGGGAGGGGGATTTTGTTAAGTCCTTCCCGAATAAGGTAGAAGAGATTAAAAAGGATATCTATGAGGCTACCCAGACGGTGGCAGAGGTGCAGGACGTGGCGGCGGTGCCTGTCAGCGAGGTTTCGGGCGTGAAAATCTACTTGATTCAGATCGACGGCAACTGGTACGTTTACGGCTTGGAACGATAATACTCTATGAATAGAAAGAGCCTCGGCATCCGCCGAGGCTCTCTTCTTTGGGTTACAGATCGTCGGCGTCCTGCACCGGCATCCCGCCGGTGAGAGGGCGTCCGGTATAACTGCCGTCCACATCGCTGACAATGCCGTCCTTGCCGGGACACGCCATTTCTCCGGCGGCGATGATGGGCTCCACTACCCCCGGCTTTTTGGGCAGCGGCTCCGGCAAAACTCGAGGCTTTTTGCGTTCTTCGTCCATAAAATCATCTCCCTTCCGCCATATTATGCCCGAATGTTTACATCTTCATAACACTTTTTCTGACCGATGGGGTATACTATATGGAAAATGGAGGGAATGTACAATGTTTCGCAGACTGATGTTTTCGTTTTCCCGGTTTATGCAGGGGCGGTATGGCACCGATAACCTGAACCGGTTTTTGTTGGTGGTCTATCTGGTCGTGTGGGTGGTGGCAAACTTCTTCCGCGGCCATCCGGTGGTGGGTCCCATTCTGGCGGTGGTGCTGTGGGGAATGGTGCTGTGGTTGTTGTTCCGCACCTTTTCCCGGAATATCCCCCGCCGTCAGGCAGAAAACCGGTGGTTTCTGAGGTGGTGGAACCCCACCAAATGGTGGTTTGCCTATCAGGGGCGCCGTCTTCGGGATATCCGCCGTTACCGGTACCGTAAGTGTCCCGGTTGCGGCGTCCAGATGCGTCTGCCCATCAAGCGGGGTCGGCGCACCGTCACCTGCCATCGGTGCCGGGCTCAGTTTAAGACCTTTTTCTTATAAGATAACGTGCGCCGATGCGGTTTTTGCTGTGTCGGCGTTTTCTTTTTGGGACTGGCAAAAACGCCGCCCCGCCCACATACAGTAGAGCAAGGAGGCGATGGGTATGTGGCCGATGGTGTGGCAGGTGCTGTCTCAGATGGTGTTTTTGGTGTTGTCGGTGGTGGGGAGCGGGTCTTTTCCGAAGCCCCTGACCGCCAAGCAGGAGCGGGAGGCGTTGGCGGCGATGGCCGCCGGGGATCCCACCGCCAGACAACGGCTCATCGAGCATAATCTGCGTCTGGTGGCCCACATCATCAAAAAGCATTACGCCGGGGCTAAGGAGCAGGAGGACCTGGTGTCCATCGGCACCATCGGGCTGATCAAGGCGGTGGATACCTTTGACGCCACCAAGGGGCGATTGGCGACCTATGCCAGCCGGTGCATCGAGAACGAGATCCTGATGCATTTTCGTGCGGCAAAAAAGCGGGAGAAGGACATTTCCTTGTCCGAGCCCATCGACACCGACAGCGAGGGGCGGGTGCTGACGCTGATGGACGTGCTGGCGGGAGAGGACACCATGCTGGACGATCTGGACCGGCGGATGTGTCTGGGGTGCCTGCGGGAGTACGTGGCGCAGCTACCGGCGCGGGAGCGGGAGATTCTGTGCCTGCGGTACGGGCTGGAGGGGGAGGCGCTGACCCAGTGGCAGGTGGCGGAGCGGCTGGGCATCTCCCGCAGCTACGTCAGCCGGCTGGAGACCAAGGCGTTGGGGCAGCTGCGCCGCCGGTATGAGCGGGGCGGTTGACAAAACCCCCGCTCTGCGTCTATAATGGACGGAGAAAGGGGGTGGCACCGTGAAGCCGTTTTGGAAAAACAGACAGTTTTGGCGTTTTGTCGTGTTGGCGCTCATCGGTGTCACAACCGCGGTCATCTGGCGCCTTTCTTTGGTCCCGGCCGGGGAATCCAGCCGGCAGAGCGAGCAGATTGTGGTGCCGGTGGTGGCGGCCACCCAGCAGGGCGGCGACTTTTTCGACTATCTCTTCATCTTTGTGCGCAAGATGGCGCATTTTATCGAGTTTTTCGGTCTGGGCCTGTTGTGGGGGCTGTATAATAAGCTGCGCCCCCGGCCCCTGCCGTTCGTGTGGCTGTACGGTCTGGGCGTGGGGGTTTTGGACGAACTGTTGCAGGGGCTTGCCCCCGGTCGCGCCCCGGGTATGATGGACGTGGTGCTGGATTACTGCGGGTATTTCTGCGGTTTTGCGCTGGTGTTTGCGGCGGCGGACTGGTATTGGCGCAGAAAAAAACGCAAACAGCGAAAATAACCTCTTGCATTTTTTAAGAACCCGTGATACAATAGGCGAGTACAAAAATTTGTATATGCCGGTGTGATGGAATTGGCAGACGTAGTGGACTCAAAATCCACCGGTGGCGACACCGTGCCGGTTCGAGTCCGGCCACCGGCACCAAAAACAGGGTGTACCCATTCGGGTACACCCTGTTTTTATGCCGGCGGTCTATGGAAGTTCTCGAGCCGGAGAATTTTGCCTTTGGCAAAAGTCAAGCGTACACCGCAAAGAAGATGGCAAAAAGGAGCAAAAAACAGAATTGCGGTGGACGACGGTTCCGCGTTCGCGCGTTCCGCTTTGCGGAACGCGATCCAACAGGCCGCAGGGGGTTTGTTGCAACGCTTGTGCTTTCCACCTGCCGTATAATCATCCCACCAGGATACTTTCAGTAAACGAAACCCCACCCTCGGAACCATCCGGAGGTGGGGTTTATTGCTGTTTTTATCGGTTTTCTTTCCGGCCCAGAGCGCCTGCCAGAGCGTATACCCCAAAGCAGGCCGCCGCATACACCGGCATCAGCCACAGATAGGTGGGGTTGTGTGCCCCGTAGATGTAATAGGTAGGGGGGAGCAGCAGCCGGACGGGGCCCAGGTCAGCCAGGTCAAAGAACACCGGACAGACCACCAACGCCAGCACCGTCAGTGCCGGCAGCAGCGCCGCCAACCCTCGCAGGGAGCCCAACAGCCGGCGCAGCGCCATCGCAAAGGCGGCACAGCACAGGCTGTACCCCACCGTCAGCGCCAGTTCCCGTCCCAGACCGGTGGACAGCCCGGTCAGCGACAGGCACACCGCCGCCGCGGCGGTCAGGTGGCACACCGCCACCAGTTGCCCGGCCAGCTCGGCGCTCCAGCGCCACCGCAGGCTCATCCGGCAGAAGGTGCCCACCTGCTTATCCCGCAGGTGGTACATCGCCGCCGCCAGAGCACACAGCATCACCACAATGCCCAAAAGACCCCGCAGGGGGGACAGCAGATAGTGGGTCTTGGTGGCCGCGGCAAAGCTTTCGTCGAAGGTGAAGAGGTTTTCGGAGATTGGCACCCGGTCGTAGCGCGCCATCAGGTCGGCATCGGACAGATGGCTCAGCTCCGGAGCCAGATGCCGCACAAACACCAAAAAGGCGTGGCGGGCTACCCGGGTATAGGTGGTGCCGCTGAGCCGTTCCCGGGACAGCCGGAGCATCACGTTATCCTCCCGCACCAGCACCCGGATAAAGGGGTTTTCCTCTGGGGCGTCCACAAAGGCGCGGATGCCCTTTTCCAAATCCTGGGGGAAGATCCAGGCGGTGTCCGCCTTGCCGGCGGCCACCAAGGTCCGCGCCTCCTCCGGAGAGGAACAGGTGCGGTAATACAGCAGTTGGCTGTCCCCCTTGAGATCCTGCAGAAGGGTCTCGTCCGGGGCACTATGCCCCTCCTGGGCCACGGCGATGGTCACCATACCGCTCTCCTCGGTGTTGATGGTGGCATAGCCCAGCACCAGCGCAGGGATGAGCACCAGCATCACCACAAAGGCGGGACGGTGATACAGCCGTTTGGAGAGAAGCCACAGCCACAAAAGGGCGGTTTTCACGTAGGTCATCGAGCCACCCCCTTTATCTTACGCAGGCGGAGCAGGGTGGCGATCAGCAGGCACAGCCCGCCGACCCCCCACAGCCACAGGGCGGTGGAGGCGGTGTCTGCCCCGGTCAGGCACCCGGCAATCTGGGTGCGGGCCAGGCCGGTGGGCAGACGGTTCGCCAAGGTCTGCACCCCGGCGGGGAAAAAGAAGACCGGGTACAGACAGCCGGACACAAAGCACAGCGCCAGGGTGGTGAAGAAATGCACCAGCACCCCGCCGATGAGATGGTCGGAGATGGCGTACAGCAGAAAGCTGAGAGCCGCCACCAGCCACAGCACCGGCAACAGCCGTCCCAGGGCGACCAGCGGGGTCACCGCCATCCGGTCCTGCCACAGGGGCAGGGTGACCAGCAACGGCACCCCCACCAGGGCGGTGAGGGTCAGTCCGTAGGCCGCAAACTCCGCCAGGGTCTGCCGGACAGCAGACAGCCGTCGGGCATGCAGCATCCGGGCCAGAGCGTGGTCAGAGCGGATCATCACCGGGGCAAAGGGCAGACACATCAGCAGGAGCAGCAGCACCGCCAACCCGCACACCAGCGAGTCGGTGAGGGTCAGGTTGTCTGCCACGCCCAATTCCTCCACCGTATACACGTGGTCGCGGTAGAGGATATAGTCCACGTATTCCAGCGAGAGCTTGTTCATCTGCCCGGGCAGTTTTTGGCTCAGACCGTTCTCCCGAAGGGTCAGTTCCATCCCGAATACCCCCTTTTGGGAGCCGATGATCAGGTCGGAGATGACCTCGGTCAGCTCCGCCTTAAACAGGGTGATCAGGTCGCCGGCATCGGCGCGGCTGACAAATCGCAGGGTCATCATATTGCCTTTGAGCGCCGACTCCATAAATCCCGGGGGGATCACCGCATAGGCGGCGATGTCCCCGGAGCGCAGAGCCGCCTCGGCCTCGGCCTCCTTCAGCGTCAGCACCTCCATGGTGTAGCGGGTGCTGTCAAAGGAGGTCAGGGCGGCAAAGCCCATCTGGATCAGCCCGTGGTCGGTCTGACCTGCGATGGCGACGCGAATTTTTTGATTGTTTTCTCCTTGTTCGGACTGGGTGGCGATCTGGCCCGCCGCTATCGCCAGACCGCCCAACAGCAGGGCGGTGACGCAGAGGGCGACCGGCAGAAACCGGCCCAGCCGCTTTAACTGGAGAAGCAGATAGTTTCTCATGGTTACAACGCCTTTACAAGATCGCCCAGATCCCCGGTATAGTGATAGGGGGTCAGGGTACCGTTTTTGAGGATATACCACCGGTCGCACAAAGAGAGCTCGGTGGCGTCGTGGGTGGTGAGCAGCAGCAGTCCCCCGGAGCGCTTATAACTGCGCAGATACCGGGCAATTTGCTCCTTGCACACCAGGTCCAGGGCGGCGGTGGGCTCGTCCAAGAGCAGGATCGGGGGGCGGCTGGCCATAGCACAGCCGATGGACAGCCGTTTTTTCATACCGCCGGACATCTTGCACACCGGGGTTTTGAGAAATTCGTCGATGCCCAGCATTTTGAGCACGCCGTCCTCCAGCTCCTGCTCCATCTGCTCCTTACCGTACCACAGACGCAGGTTGTCCCGGGCGGACAGCTCCTCGATGAGCGGGGTGCCCTGGGGTACGTAGCCCACCGTCTTGGCCCGCAGAGCCGGGTCGGCGAACAGATCCTTGCCGTCGCAGAGAAAGGCGCCGCCGTCCCCCGCCAGCACCCCGGCCAGCACGCTGAGCAGGGTGGATTTACCACAGCCGTTGCTGCCCAGGATGCCGATGCAGGTGCCGCCGGAAGCGTTGAGGTTCACGTCGGTGAGCACCGCTTTTTTGCGATAACTTTTTTTGATGTGTTGCAGTTGCACATCCATAGAAAAGACCTCCATAAAAGTTTTGGCGCTGAAGATTCAGCGCCAAAACCCATAAACAATCTCGATTAGAACAGGTTGCTGCCCATTTCGTACATCAGGTTCTCGATGGCCTGGTCGGACAGACCGAACTTGCGCAGCAGGGCGGGCAGGTTGTTGACCGCCTCATACGCCCAATAATAGGCGTTCATCTGGTCTTTCTGCGGGTCTATCGCATTCTGGGGCAGAGCCACCTGCACGTTGTCGGTGCTGGTGGTGCCCTTGATGGTCATCGAGACGAGGGCGGTATCGCCCATCAGCACACGCAGCGCCACGCTGCTCTTGGTCATGCCCTCGACCTGGCAGGACAGCTCTACCGACGGGTTGCCGAGCAGCAAACCAGAGGGGATCTCAAGCTCATCCAGCAGTGCCTGGGCGGCCTGCTTGTTGGGGGTCACCCGCAGGGTAAAGCCGTTCTCGGCGGACTTGACGGTCAGGTCGATGGCCATCTGGCCTTCCAGAGGCAGATGCACCTTGGTGGTGGTCTCCTTGTCCGCCTGCTCCACCGAGCCGGTGATGACGGGGGCATCCGGCAGCACGAACTGGAAGTAAGAGGTGTCGCCGTCCTCTACGAAGTTGTAATAGACGGTGGCGGGAGTCTGGCCCTCAAAGCCGGTGGTCATAATCCGACGGCCCAGCACCTCCATATCGCCGTTGACGTAGGTGGTCAGATGGATGGCGCCCTTAAAGTTGATTTCCTTATTCAGGTTGGTCTGCAGAGACGTCAGACCGTTGGAGAGACCGGTGTACAGATCGGGGTTCTTGCCGGTCTGGTTATAGACGTAGTCGCTGACCACGGTGACCAGCTTTTTCAGCGTGGCGTCGTTCTGGGCCACCTTCAGCACCTCGCCCAGCATTTTGCGGGCGGTGACGGCGTTGATGGTGGTGGTCAGCTGAATCTGCTTCTGGTCGTGGCCGTTCACCGTGACGGTGTCCTGCTTCTTCTCCACCTCGGTCAGGGCGGGCAGAGCGGCGGATACCATACGGTCCAGCATCGCGTCAAACTCTTCCTGGGTGGGCAGAGCCGACTTCACACCGCTGTCGGTGAGAGCCGCTACCACCATGGCCGATACGTCGTTGGGGTTCTGCATCAACAGCATAGAACCGGCGTTAAACTGAGACAGGTTCATGCCTGAGGCGCTCATATCCAGCTTGATGGGGGTGGCGTTGAGCTGGGGTACACACAGATACAGCAGAGAGTTCTGCATATCCATCGCGAACTGGACATCCACCATATCCTTCAGGGACAGGGAGTACTGCACCAGGTTATCCTTGGCGGCGCCCTTCAGAGACAGGGTGATGTTCTTGAGCTGGTCGGCCGACAGGTTGATATCCTCCGCCTTCAGCAGCTCGGACAGAGCGTCCGCCACCAGGTCGTTCATCTCGATCTGGAGGGTGCCGTCGGTGCTCTGCTGGGTGACGTCCGGTGCCTTCAGCAGCAGACCGTAATACTCAGACAGGGCGTCGGTATAGGAAGCAAACGCGGCGGTCTCGGCCTCTTGCAGCATCTCGTCCGCCGGGGTGGTGGCGTACTTAAACCACAGGGCGAGGGGGCTCCAGAACAGGGCCACCAGAACGCCGATGACGCCCAACACGGCGACCAGCGAGATCCACAGCGCTTTTTTGGATTTTTTCTTCTTCTCGGGCTGGGGCTGCTCTGCGCCCAGTTCCATCACCGGCTCCGCCTCAGGGGCATAGGCTTCGGTGGGATACGCCTCGGTGGTGACGTTGGGGGTCACCTGGGGCTGAACTGCCTCGGGGGCAGGCTCCTGCGTCCCTGCGGCCTGGGCCACGGCGGCACAGTCGGGACAGATGGGAGAATCGGTGGGTTTACCACAATAACGACAAAACATAACATCACGCTCCATTCACAAAGAATACTATGTCGTTCGACAGGCTCATCATACCATTTATATGAGGAAATTGCAAGTTACAATTTTGTAACCAAATCCGACAGCGTTCGGCTCTCAAACAAAAAAGGCAGCGAAGAAAATGCTTCGCCGCCTTTTTGTAAGCAAAAAGCCACGCGTTAGACGCGCAGCAAGGAACCTAGGGCTGTGCCCGAAAACGAAAAATCCCCCCGCCATGCGGGGGGATAAGGATTTCGGTGAAGTTGGTCCTTGCGTGGGGGGAGGGCTTCCGCTTTTGCGGATTTAGGCTTCCTCCCACTGAAAGGAGCCGGAGAGGAGGGTCACCGCATCGGAGCCCACCGTCAGCAGACCGCCATCCAGGGTGGCGACCTTTTCCTCGCCGTCCGGCAGGTGCACCCGGCACTTGCCCGGTTTGACCGAGGTGATAAAGGGGGTGTGCTTTGCCAGCACCGCCAGGTCGCCCTCGGCACCCCGCACAAACAGGGCCTCGGCCTCCCCTTGGAATTGGTTGCCGTCGGGGGTGGCGATGGTCAGCTTGTAGGTGCTCATCCGGTCACCTTCTTCGCCTTAGCCACCGCCTCGTCGATGGTGCCCACGAATAGGAAGGCGGACTCCGGCAGGTCGTCGTGCTTGCCCTCGATGATCTCCTTAAAGCCGCGCACCGTCTCGCTCAGCGGCACGTAGGTGCCCTCGATACCGGTGAACTTCTCGGATACGAAGAAGGGCTGGGACAGGAACCGCTGGATCTTACGGGCCCGCTGCACCAGCAGTTTATCCTCGTCGGACAGCTCGTCCATACCCATAATGGCGATGATGTCCATTAGCTCGTTATAGCGCTGCAGGATCCGCTGCACCTCGCGAGCCACGTGGTAGTGCTCCTCGCCCAGCACGTCGGGGGACAGGATCCGGCTGGTGGACTCCAGAGGGTCTACCGCAGGATAAATGCCCTGAGAGGCGATGGAACGGGACAGCACGGTGGTGGCGTCCAGGTGAGCAAAGGTGGTGGCGGGAGCCGGGTCGGTCAGGTCGTCCGCCGGCACGTACACCGCCTGCACCGAGGTGATGGAGCCTTTTTTGGTGGAGGTGATCCGCTCCTGCAGAGCGCCCATCTCGTTGGCTAGGGTGGGCTGATAACCCACCGCGCTGGGCATACGGCCCAGCAGAGCCGACACCTCAGAGCCCGCCTGGGTGAAACGGAAGATGTTGTCGATAAACAGCAGCACGTCCTGACCCTCGGTATCCCGGAAATACTCCGCCATGGTCAGACCGGACAGACCCACCCGCATACGGGCTCCGGGGGGCTCGTTCATCTGACCGTAGACCAGCGCGGTCTTTTCCAACACGCCGGATTCCTTCATTTCGTTATACAGGTCGTTGCCCTCGCGGGTGCGCTCACCCACGCCGGTAAAGACGGACAGACCGCCGTGCTGCTTGGCGATGTTGTTGATCAGCTCCATGATCAGCACCGTCTTACCCACGCCGGCACCGCCGAACAGACCGATTTTACCGCCCTTGGAATAGGGGCAGATCAGGTCCACCACCTTGATGCCGGTTTCCAGAATCTCGGTGGAGGTGGACAGTTCTTCATAGGCAGGGGCGGGGCGGTGGATGTTCCACCGCTGGTCGGTTTCCGGGTCGGGCTGGTTGTCCACCGCCTCACCCAACACGTTGAAAATACGACCCAGGGTGGCTTTGCCCACCGGCACGCTGATGGGGGCGCCGGTGTCGGTGACGGCGGCGCCGCGCTGCAGACCGTCGGTGGAGGCCATCGCCACACAGCGCACGGTGTTGTCGCCCACGTGCTGGGCCACCTCTACGGTCAGGGTGCGATCCCCCACCGGCACGGTGAGGGCGTTATAGATGGCCGGCAGTTCGCCGTCAAAACGGACGTCGATTACCGGGCCCATCACCTGGGCCACCCGGCCGATGTGTTTGTCGTTCATTGGATTTCCTCCTTTGGATAGGAAGTTAGGCTCCCTCTCCGAGGGAGCTGTCGAGCTGCAAAGCGGCGAGACTGAGGGAGTTTTATCCATTGACTCCCTCCGTCATTTGCTTCGCAAATGCCACCTCCCTCACGGAGGGAGGCTATGCTCTATTCCGCGTTGGTGCGGATTTTTCATTTACGCGTTGGCACCCGCGACGATCTCGGTGATCTCCTGGGTGATGCTGCCCTGGCGGGCACGGTTGTATTCCAACTGCAGATCCGCGATCATCTCGCTGGCGTTTTTGCCGGCGGAATCCATCGCCATGCGGCGGGCTACCACCTCGCAGGCATAGCTCTCCCGCACCGCGGCCATCAGGGCGCCGGTGACGTACTCCGGTACGGCGGTCTCCAGAATGGTGGCCTCGTCCGGCTCAAACAGCACCGCGGTGGGGGTGGTTTCCTCCGCTTTGGTCAGTGGTAACACCCACCGCACCTGGGGCACTTGGCTCATCATAGACACGTACTGGGTATAGAGAATGCCCAGCCGGGTGAATTCCCCGGCGGCGTACCGCTTACACAGGTCGGCGGCCAACCGATAGGCCTCCTCGCCGGTGAATTTCTCGCACAGCCGCACCGTGCCGCCGAAGCGGTCACAGGCCCGTTTGCCGATGGGCAATTTCTCCGCGTCGGGATACTCCTTGGCGGTGCGGAACACGTTGGCGTTGTAGCCGCCGGCCAACCCTCGGTCGCCGGCGATGACCACCAGCAACGTCTTGCCCTCCCGTTCCTGCATATAGGGGGAGCGGGCACATTCCGGGCAGGCGGTGAGCAGGCTTAGGAGCTGCTCCAGGGCGGCATCGTAGTCCTTGCCCTCCAGCATCCGCTGGGTGGCCTTCCGGATCTTGGAGGAGGCCACCAGACCCATGGCGCGGGTCAGTTGTAGGGTGGAGGTGACGCTTTTGATACGGGTGCGCAGGGATTTAATATCGGCTCCCACAGCGCTCACCTCATCTCACGCAGGGCATCTTCCAGCTCGGCCACGTCTGCGTCGTCGTAATAGCCGCTCTCAAAGCGGGTCAGCAGGTCGTTATACTTCTGCTCCAGCAGCTCGTACAGCCGCTCCTCATAGGCGGTGACCTCTGCCACCGGGACAGCGTCCAGCCAGCCGTGGGTGACGGCGTAGATGATGGCCACCTGGCAACCCACCCGCACGGGGGAGTTGCGGTGCTGGCCCAGCACCTTCACGATGCGCTCACCCAAAGCCAGACGGGCCTTGGTGTCGGCATCCAGGTCGCTGCCGAACTGGGCAAAGGCCTGCAGTTCGCGGTACTGGGAATAGAGCAGTTTCAGTTCACCGGACACCTTCTTCATGGCCTTGAGCTGGGCGCTACCGCCCACGCGGGACACCGAGATACCGGGGTTGATGGCGGGCATAATGCCGCTGTGGAACAGCTCGGTCTCCAGGAAGATCTGGCCGTCGGTGATGGAGATGACGTTGGTGGGGATATAGGCGGACACGTCACCCGCCTGGGTCTCAATGATGGGCAGGGCGGTGATGGAACCGCCGCCGTACTCATCCGCCACGCACACCGCGCGCTCCAGCAGACGGGAGTGCAGGTAGAAGACGTCGCCGGGATAGGCCTCACGGCCGGGGGGGCGGCGGATCAGCAACGACAGGGCGCGGTAGGCCACCGCGTGCTTGGACAGGTCGTCGTAGACGATCAGCACGTCCTTGCCCTGCTCCCGGAAATACTCCGCCATAGCACAGCCTGCATAGGGGGCGATGTACTGGAGCGGGGCGCTCTCAGAGGCGGCGGCGGACACCACGATGGAATACTCCATGGCGCCGGCGGCCTGCAATTCGTTGACGATCTGCACCACCGAGGTGCTCTTCTGACCGATCGCCACGTAGATGCAGATGACACCGGTGTCCTTTTGGTTGAGGATGGTGTCGATGGCGATGGTGGTCTTACCGGTCTGACGGTCACCGATGATCAACTCGCGCTGACCGCGCCCGATGGGGATCATGCTGTCGATGGCCTTGATACCGGTCTGGAGCGGCACCGCCACACTCTTACGCTCGATGATGCCTAGAGCGGGGGTCTCGATGGGGCGGGTGTCGGTGGTGGCGATGGGGCCCTTGCCGTCGATGGGGGCGCCCAGGGCGTTGACCACGCGACCCAGCATCCCGTCGCCCACCGGCACGTTCAGCACCTGACCGGTGCGCTTGACGGTGCTGCCCTCGTGAATGTCGTTTTGGTCGGAGAGGACGGCGACGGACACCGTTTCCTCCTCCAGGTTTTGGGCCAGACCCACGCTGCCGTCCTCGAACTCTAAGAGTTCGCCTGCCATACAGCCCCGCAGACCGTACACCCGGGCGATGCCGTCACCCACCAGGATGACGGTGCCGGTCTCGGTCATTTCGATATGGGAGCGGTAGTTGCGGATCTGTTCCTTGATGATCTGGCTGATTTCAGCCGGCTTGTTGCTCACTGTTCCATCACATCCTTTACCTCTTGCAGACGGTGGCGCAGACTACCGTCCAGCACCACGCCGTCCAGCCGGACGGTGATACCGCCCAGCAGATGCTCGTCTATCTCACAAACAAGTTCGATGCGCCGTCCGAATTTTTGAACCAGCTTCTCCCGCAGACGGGTTTTTTGGTCCTCGGTCAGCGCCACCGCGCTGGTCACGTAGGCGGTGGACAGCGCCACCGCCGCTTCGTACAGGCGGCGATATTCCTCGGTGCAGGCCGGCAGACTGCGGATGTGCCCATGGGCACACAAAATCTGCACGAAGGACAGCACCTGCTCCGGCAGGGCGTCCCCCAGGGCCTGCTCGATCAGACCGGCGCGCTCCCCTTGAGGAATGGAGGGGGCGGCCAGCAAATCCACGTAATCCGGGTGGTCGGCAAACAGGGCGTCCACCGACGCCAAAGCCTCTAGATAGGGCTTTTCCTGTCCGCATTCCACCGCCAGGGCGAACAACGCCTCGGCGTAGTCTTTACTCAGTTCTGTCATCGGGCATCACCCATTTCATCCAAAAAGGACTCGATCATCTTCTCGTGGTCGGTGGCGTTGAGCTCGCGCTCCAGCATCTTCTCTGCCAGAGCGGCACCCACCACCGCGATCTCCTGCTTCATATCCGCCTCGGCCTTTTTCCGCTCCAGTTCGGCGGCGGCTTCGGCCTGACGGAGGATGCTGTCTGCCTTGACCCGGGCCTCCACGATCACCCGGTCGCCGTGGCGGCGGGCGGTTTCGTCAGCGGCGGCGATGCGGGCCGCGGCCTCTTCGTCGGCGGTGGCCAGTTTGGCAGCCCATTCGGCCTTGTCAGCCTCGGCTTTGGCCTCGGCCTCGGCGGCGGCGGCAAACTGGTCGTCCACCATGGCGCGGCGCTGGTCCATGACCTTTTTCACCGGTTTCCACAGGAATTTCTTGAGAATCAAAAAGATGATGAGTAGGTTCGCCAACGAAATCAGAATCTGCCAGATATTAATGGAAATAATATCCGCCGATTCCAACGTAAGCCTCTCAAACATAATTGATTACCTCTTTATTTATTTCACGCTTATTTGCCGAGGGTGGTTTTCAGGATATCCACAAACTGACCGGGCGCTACAAAGATCAGCAGAATGGCCACCACCAGACCGTACAGACCGGTGGTCTCAGCAATGATACAGCCGGTGATCATGGTGGAAGTCACGTCACCCTTGCACTCCGGCTGACGGCCGATGGCTTCGCAGGCCTTGGCCACGGCGTTACCTTCACCGATACCGGGGCCGACACCCGCGATCATCGCCAGACCGGCGCCGATGGCGCAGCCACCCAGAATGATACCGATTGCCAATGCGAACATGTCCATAATAATTACCTCCGTTTTTGAATAACTGTGTTTGTGTATTTACTCGGCTTGCGCCGCATGCACCTGTTTTGCTTTTTTCTTTGCCGCTCGTTTCGCCTTGCGGGCCTCAAACAACTCTTGAGGGAATCCGCCGGACACATACATCATGGTCAGGGTGGCGAAGATAAAGGCCTGCAGAGCGCCGCTGAAGATGTCGAAATACAAGCTCAGAACGGCGGGCACGCCAATGCGTAGGAAGGGGAACTCGCCCAGCACACCCGGCAACCAACCCAGCAGCAGGCTGGACAGCCCCGCAAAGGCGGTGGCCAACAGCACCGTGATGATGGAGCCGGAAAGGATGTTGCCGTAGTGGCGGAAGGCCATGGACACCGGGGTGGCCGCCTCGCTGATGAGGTTCATCGGCAGCAGGAAGGGCACCGGCTCGGCAAAGCTCTTGAGATAGTGGATGGGGCCCGCCTTGAATTTATAATAGGTGATAAGAGCGAACACCAGAATCGCCCAACCCGCCACGATGTTCATATCCGAGGTAGGGGGGAACAGACCCAACAGACTGGACAGACTGGACAGGGCGGACAGCGCCAGAATACCGGCGATAAAGGGGGCAAATCCCATGAAATACTCGCCCATATTGGTGCGAACCATCCCATCGCACTTCTCTACGATCCACTCCGCCACCAGTTGCCGTTTCAGCCCACCCTTGGCGGTGAGGCCGTGGGTCAGATACAGGCACAGGAACAGAACGGAGAGAATCACCGCCACCGAGTTGGTTTGGGCCTCGGTGATGGGGAGACCGCCCATAGGCAGGGGGATGGTGAAGAAGATCAGCGCGCCGGTGATCTCGATGCCTTCGGTGGGGGGCGCGGTGAGGATCTTTAGGACGATCACCGCCACAAAGGGTAGAATAGCACCCGCGAGCAACAGGATGTCCACCGCCTTGAAGCGGCGGCTTTGTGTGTTCATAGGATCACCTCTTATGAGTTAGGAGTTAGGAGTTAAGCGAAGCGAAAACAAGGAGTGTAGGGGTAGGGTTCCTGTTCGCTCATTTGTTAAAGGGAGGGGGTTACTCTTCGTCGTCCTCGTCCTCGTCGTCCCAGCCGATGGCGGGGCGGTCGGGGGCGGGGTTGTCCTTCGCCAGTTTTAGCTGGCGGAAGGTGACAGCAACGCGGGGGATCAGCAGAGGGATGGCGGTGGCCCAGATGTTAAACACCCCCGGCAGCACCGCAGCCAGCACCAACACCGCCCCCTGCATCAGCAGGCGGCCGCTTTGGCTGAGTTTTACGGTGGAGCGGGCCTTTTTTTGGTCTTGGGTTACGGCCTTCTGCACCATCAGCCCCACCAGCAGAAAGTTTCCCACCGCTGTGGCGCTGCCCAAAAGGCTGCCGGCCAGCACCGACCAGTGCCAACGGTGCAGCAGCAGAAACGCCGCCTGCACCGGCAGGATGGCCACCGCTACCCACAGGGCGGCGTAGCCGGTTTCTTTTTTTACCGCAGGCTCCAAGCGGGCCACGGCAACCACCTCGCTTTTTCCAGTTTAGTATGTACAAGCACTCATAAAATAAATACAACATTCATAGTAGCACACTCTGCGGAAAAAGTCAAAACAAACTGTGAACATTTTTTGACAAATTTTTAACGGCGTGGTATACTGAGAGAAAAGAACGAAGGGGGTGTCCGTATGACGATCCAAAAGCTGAAAACGTATCTGGAAAATCTGCCTGCCGGTTGGGTGGTCACCGGGCATTCTGCCCCGGATGCGGACGCGGTGATCTCCGCATTGTTTGAGGCCTATCGTCTCACCGTCGCCGGCACACCTGCCGCCCCGGTGCTGCAGGGCGCTCTGCCTCGTGAGGTGGCGTATCTGCTGGGGGATCTGGCAATCCTTCTCCCCACGACCGACGCCCTCGACCCCGCCGTGCCCCTGGTGCTCACCGACCACAACGACGTGGCCGCCTACCAAAACCCGGTGATGGCGGTGGTGGACCATCACCCGGTGACAACGGAAAAAGTCCCGTCCGGCATCGACACCGAAATTCGCCCGGTTGGCGCCGCCACCACGCTGGTGGCGTTCCGTCTGCGCCGGGACGGCATCACCCCCGACGCCGGCTGTGCCCGGCTGCTGTTGGGGGCGATCTTGCTGGATACCGAGAATCTCTCCCCCCGCAAGGCAAAGGCGGAGGATAGGGAAGCCGTCGCGTGGCTCGCGCCCCTCTGTGGGGCGGACACCGACGCGCTGTTTGCCGCCCTGCAGGCAGAGCTTTTATCCGAGACCGACGTTGCCACACTCTATCGGCGGGACTATCGCCGGTACACCGACCCGAAGGGGCAGGTGCGTCTGGGTTGGGCCATCCTCAAGGTGTGGGCCGATGCCTGCCCGGACCCGGACGTGGTGCGCCATCTGCTGGCACAGGACACCGCCCCCACCCGGGTGGCGAAGATCGTGCAAAACAGCCGCACCGACGGCACCCGCACCGAGTATTATCTGGCGGCGGGGGAGGAGGCGGAGGCTTTGCTGACCCTGGTGCAGTCTATGGCGGGGGACACCGCCGTGCGCACCGCCCCCGATACGGTGTTTTTGCCGGAAACCGCCGCCCACTGGGGCCGAAAACGGTATGCGGTTCTGCTCAACGAGACCTGGCGCAAAAAAAGTTAAAAATTTTGCAAAAAATCCCGGAAAAAGGCTTTCCTTTTCCGGGGTTTTGTGTTATACTCTTAACAATTATGTGTGCAGGGGGGCTTCACCCTGCGGAAAGGGCGTTTTTATGGATGCAACCACCAAAAAACAGCTAGAAATTATCGCCACCAAAATCCGTATGGCAGTGATCGAGGGCACCTTTAATGCCAAGAGCGGCCACCCCGGCGGCTCTCTGTCCATCGCGGACGATCTGGCGTATCTGTATTTTAGCGAGATGAACGTGGACCCCCAGAACCCCCAGTGGGCTGACCGGGACCGCCTGGTGCTGTCCAAGGGTCACGCCGCGCCGGCGCTGTACGGCGCTCTGGCTCTGCGGGGCTTTTTCCCGCTGGAGTGGATCCCCACCCTGCGCAAGTCCGATTCTCCCCTCCAGGGACACCCGGATATGAAGGGCATCCCCGGCGTGGATATGTCCTCCGGCTCTCTGGGTCAGGGCGTGTCCTGCGCGGTGGGTATGGCGCTGGCCGGCAAGCTGGACAGCAAGGACTACCGTGTCTACGCCATCCTGGGCGACGGCGAGATCGGCGAGGGTCAGGTCTGGGAGGCGGCGATGTTTGCCGCCGCCAAAAAGCTGGATAACCTGGCGGTTATCGTGGACAACAACAACCTGCAGATCGACGGCACGGTGGAGGAGGTCAACTCCCCCTATCCCATCCCGGAAAAGTTTGCCGCCTTTGGCTTCCACGTAATCGAGATCGACGGCAACGACCTCACGCAGATCGAGGCCGCGGTGCAGGAGGCCAAGACCGTCAAGGGCAAGCCCACCGCCATCATTCAGAAGACCCTGAAGGGCAAAGGCGTCTCCTTTATGGAGAACCTGTGCTCTTGGCACGGCGTTGCCCCCAACAAAGAGCAGTACGATGCGGCGATGGCAGAGCTTTCTGCCCGTCTGCAGGAAATGGAGGGCTAAGCGATGGCAGAAGTGAAAAGAGTCGCCACCCGTGACGCCTATGGCGCCACCCTGGTGGAGCTGGGCAACGAGCGTACCGACATCGTGGTGATGGACGCCGACCTGGCCGCCGCCACCAAGACGGGTATGTTTAAGAAAGCCCACCCCGACCGGTTCTTCAACGCCGGTATTGCCGAGGGCAATATGATCAGCGTGGCCGCAGGCCTTGCCGCCTCCGGCAAGACCGTGTTTGCCTCCTCTTTTGCGATGTTTGCCGCCGGTCGCGCCTTTGAGCAGATCCGCAACTCGGTGGCCTACCCCAGACTGAACGTTAAGATCGCCGCCTCCCATGCCGGTATCTCGGTGGGCGAGGACGGTGCCACCCACCAGTGTTGTGAGGACATCGGCATTATGCGTACCATCCCCGGTATGGTGATCCTCAACCCCGCCGACGGTCCCGAGGCCGCCGCCGCGGTGCGTGCCGCCGCCGACTACAACGGCCCGGTGTATCTGCGCCTGGGGCGCCTGGCTGTGCCGGTGTTCAACGAAGAGGGCGTGGATTTTACCATTGGTAAGGGCAAGGAGATGGTGGCCGGTTCCGACGTGACCATCATCGCCACCGGTCTGCTGGTCAACGAGGCGGTCATCGCCGCTGAGACTCTGAAGGCGGAGGGCATCTCCGTCCGGGTGATCAATATGGCCACCATCAAACCCATTGACAAGGAGATCATCCTGAAGGCCGCCGCCGAGACCGGCGCTATCGTCACCGCCGAGGAGCACAACGTCATCGGCGGTCTGGGCAGTGCTGTGGCAGAGGTGCTGTGTGAGAGCGGCAAGCCGGTTCCCATGCTGCGCGTGGGCGTGGAGGACTGCTTCGGTCGTTCCGGCCCGGCGCTGGAGTTGCTGGAGATCTATGGCCTGACCGCCCCCTCCATCGTGGAGAAGGTCAAGGCTGTGCTGACCCTGCAATAAAGGAACAAGATTGCCGATGGCTCCCCTGAGCCATCGGCAATCTTTTAATGAAAAATGAGAAATGAGAAATAAAGGGGTCGGCTTGGCCGGCCATTATAATAATTTCTCATTCCTAATTGGATGAAAGGAGGTGCATCTATGGCCGATTTAACCTATATCATCCCGCCGGAATACGACGGGGAAATGCTGCAGACCTTTTTGCGGCGGGAGTGTGGGCTATCCTACCGGATGGTGGTGAAGCTCAAGCGGGTGCAGGGCGGCATGACCCTGGACGGCAAACCGTGGCGCTCCATCGACCGGGTGAACGCCGGCCAGACGGTGCGCCTGCGGATGCCGGAGGATGCGGTGCGCATCGAGGGGGTGGAGATGCCTCTGAACGTGGTGTACGAGGACGACCACCTGTTGGTGGTGGACAAGCCGCCTTATT
This sequence comes from Oscillospiraceae bacterium, assembly GCA_015066365.1. Lineage (GTDB taxonomy): Bacteria > Bacillota > Clostridia > Oscillospirales > Acutalibacteraceae > UBA5905. The sequence continues at coordinate 59,232 of SVON01000005.1, forward strand.
TGGCGGTACACCCCTCCGCCGGCAAGCCGGAGCCCACTCTGGCCAACGGGGTGGTGGGGTATTTTGAGCGCCGAGGCACGCCCCTCTCGTTCCGCCCGGTCAACCGCCTGGACCGCAACACCAGCGGTCTGCTGGTGGCGGCGAAAAGCGCCCACGTAGCCTTTGCGTTGGCGCAAAAGCCGGAAAAGGTGTATTTTGCGATCGTGTTGGGTGAATTGACCGGTGCCGGCACCATCGATCAGCCCATTCGGGTCAAAGAGGGCTGTACCATCACCCGGGAGGTAGGCGAGGGCGGCAAGGACAGCATCACCCATTGGCAGGCCTTGGCAACCGACGGAGAAATCACCCTGGTGCGGGTGGTGATCGAGACCGGTCGCACCCACCAGATCCGGGTGCATATGGCGTGGCTGGGTCACCCGCTGGCGGGGGACACCATGTACGGCACCGACGAGGAAATCCTGCCCCGCCACGGTCTGCATTGTGGGCGCACCGCCTTTGACCACCCGATCACGGGGGAGCGGATCTCCTTCGAAAGTCCTCTTCCGGCGGATATGCGCGCCTTGCTGGAGTCCCGCGGTCTGTGGCGGGATGCGTGGGATACGGAATAAAAAAAGAGCCGTTGCCCGATGGGCAACGGCTCTTTTTATGCTTTATTTCAGCGGGACCGAAACGGTTTTCTTGGCACCGTTGACGGTATAGGTCACCTGCAGGGTGCCGTCCTGCAGCTCTTTGTAGGTCATTTTGGGGTTGCTGGACTGGCTGGTGATGGTTTTCTCCAGCTCCGGCAGAGCCACGCGGGTAGCATGGGTCTCGTTGAAGGGGTCGCACACCACCACGCAGAACTTGCCTTTCTGTCCCTCCAGATAGGCCACCTTGGTATCGGTCATGGCCAGCACGTACTCATACACGTGGGTGGTTCGGCCTTCGCCTACCACGTTGTAGTAGATCGCCCAACCGGACAGGTTGTTGCTCTTGCCCCGCTGGCCGGAGACGGCGATCACGTCCTTGCTGATCTCGGTCAGGGTAGGCTTGGTCATATAGATCTCCGGCGCCGTATAGGTGTGACCGGCACGGGACACCACCGAATAGGTATAGGTGCCGTTGCTCCGCTTCTTAACCGTATAGGCGTCTGCCGCGTCCTTGTTGTGGGCCTTGTCGGCGTGGTTGTGACCCGCGTGGGGGTCGGCGCTGCCGTGGGGGTCGGCGGACGGGTTGGCGTGGTCGTGACCGGCGTGGGGGTCGGCGGGACCCAGGATGGCGGGCACCACGATGAAGCACAGGATGCACAGCCCCACAATGAGCCAAGTCCAAAAGGCGCCTTTGGAAATTCTGGTTTTCATACGAATATCCTCCTAAATCAAATTCCTAATCGTAATATTATTGCTTGTTTATACTCCCTGTATCAACTGGGCAGGTTGGCGTAGGTCTTGCCGGTGACGGCGTCGATCCACACCCGATCCAGCACGGAGCGGTGGTCGGTCTTAGGCACGTACCAGCTGTATACCAACTCGTAGTAGGGCGCTTCCTCGGTGGGGTAGAGATAGACCTCCACCACACCTTTCCCCGTAGCGTCGGTTTCGTCCCCCTTGCCTACCGCCACGTCCTCACCGGGGGTAAACTTCCAATAGTCATAGGCGATCTGCAGCGCTTGCTCTTCCTTGAGAAAGCCCTCCGGGATCACGACGGTGGGGGTGGTGACAGCGGTATCCGCAGGCTCGGTGGTCGAGGACGTAGGCGTCGTTATGGGGGTTTCCTTGTGGATGGCGGTGGTGGCACAGCCGGTCAACAGCAGGCATAGGGCACAGACCAATAGACCTGCTTTTTTCACACAAAACAGCTCCTTTCTTACACCCCGGGGGTGTTCAGCTCGTAAGTTTCCTCCCGCAGTACCCGGGCCAGCTCTGCCTCGGTGCGGATGCGGTGGGGCACCAGGATGCCGAAGCTCGCACAATGCCCCATATAATGCCGGTCGGAGCCGGCGATGGCGGGGAAGCCTGTCTCCTCGGCATACTGCACCGCTCGGGCGTTGTTCAGGGCGGGGTTGCAGGCGTTGTAGATCTCCAGTCCGTCCAGGTGCTCCGGGGGCAGAGGCTCCCAGGGCTTGGCGATATAATCCCGCACCCGGAAGGGGTGGGCCTGATACACCAGCCCGCCCTCAGAGCGGATGACCCGGCTGAGGGTAGCCAGATCGGCATCCCGCAGCTCCGGGTGGCGGTATAACACGTCCGGGGTGATGCCGTACAGCAGCACCTCTTTGCCGCCGCCAACCCCCTCTTCGATGCCGAACAACACGTCAAAGTCCAGGCGGTCACCCTCGGCTTTGGCCCGCAGATAGCTCTGCTCATAGGCCGCCACAAAATCCTCCCACGGCAGGGTGCGCCGGATGCCGGTGTTGCCGTGGTAGAAGTGGTCGGTGAGCACCATGCCGGTATAGCCCGCCTCTTTCATTCCGCGCACCAGCTCCTCCGGCTGGATACCGCCGCAGCCGCTGCAGGGCAGGGTGTGACAGTGCATTTCATACAGGTACATAGGCGTTCCGCCTCTTTCTCTTATAATTACCCTTTATTATGCCCTCTTTTTAGGGGTTTGTCAACCCGGAGTGGTTGCATTTTTTGGGGAAAGGTGGTATAATCCCCGCAACAAACGGAAAGAGGCGGTTTTGTATGGCAAAGGCAGTGATATTTGATTTGGACGGCACCCTGCTGAATTCTTTGGGCGACCTGACCGGGGCGGTGAACCACGCGCTGACCGTGCAGGGGTTCCCCACCCACACCGAGGCCGAGGTGCGTACCTACGTGGGGGATGGGGTCAGACAGCTGATTGCCCGCTCCTGCCCACCCGGCACCGACGAGGCTACCCAGGAGGCGGTGCTGGCCACCTATCTGCCCCATTACGCCGCCCACAACCGGGACAAGACCACCCCCTATCCCGGGGTGGTGGCGCTGCTGGGCGACCTAAAAGCCGCCGGCTATCGTCTGGGTGTGGTGAGCAACAAGCATAACGCCGGCGTGCAGACCTTGTGCGCCCACTTCTTTGGGGATCTGCTGGACGTGACGGTGGGCGCGGACGACACCCGCCCCCGCAAACCGGCACCCGATGGGCTCCTGTACGCCTTGCAGGCGGTGGGGGTGACGGCAAACGACGCCTGGTTCGTGGGGGACTCCGCCGTGGACGTGCGTACCGCCCACGCCGCCGGGGTGCGGTGTGCCGCCGTCACCTGGGGGTTTCAGGACGCTGACCGCCTGCTGGCGGAGCACCCCGCCGTCCTGGTGAGCACCGCTGAGGAATTAAAAGCGGAGGTAATGAGATAAGAAAAGCCGTCCGTCCGGGCGGCCTTTCTTTTGCGACCAACGCTGAAAAACGGTGTTCTTTGCATTTGCGGCGGCGTCTACCGCCATCAAATTGCCAAAAATACGGAAAATATTCAAAAAATCCGCCCAAAAATGCAAGAAACGAAATAAAATCTTGCAAAATTCCGCAGTTACAAGTTGACAGACGGGTGTTGCTCCTGTATAATACATAATTAAATTGACGTTTTGTCCTTTACGGAAAGGAAGCGATACAAATGGGACTGACGATTGCACAAAAAATTATTCGTGACCACCTGGTCAGCGGCGAGATGATCCCCGGCACCGAGATTGCCCTGCGGATCGACCAGACCCTGACCCAGGACGCCACCGGCACCATGGCCTATCTGGAGTTTGAGACCATGGGCATCCCCCGGGTGCGCACCGAGCGCAGCGTGGCCTACATCGACCACAACACCCTGCAGTCCGGCTTTGAGAACGCCGACGACCACCGCTATATCCAGTCGGTGTGCCGCAAGCACGGTGTGTATTTCTC
>SVON01000006.1 GCA_015066365.1 Oscillospiraceae bacterium
AAAAAATTGAGCCGTTCTATACTGCATTGTGATATGAACAACTTTTATGCAAGCGTTGAGTGTATGCTTGATCCTTCCTTGAAGAAATATCCCGTAGCAGTATGTGGCTCGGTAGAGGAACGACACGGTATAGTCCTTGCAAAAAACTATGCGGCTAAAGCCTTTGATGTTAAAACAGGTGATGCCGTATGGCAGGCAAAGCAGAAATGCAAGGACTTAGTTATCGTTCCACCTCATTACGAAGAATATATAAAGTATTCAAAGCTCGCAAGAAGCGTTTATAGTCGCTTTACAGATCAAGTAGAACCGTATGGTATGGATGAGTGTTGGCTTGATATAAGCGGCACAGAACGCATCTACGGATCTCCTGAACGGGTTGCAAACGAAATAAGAGAAACTATCAAGTTTGAACTCGGCTTAACTATCTCAGTCGGTGTTTCTTTTAATAAGATATTTGCTAAGTTAGGTTCGGATATGAAAAAACCTGATGCCATAACGGTAATTGAGAAAGACACCTTTAGAGATAAGATATGGGGACTCCCCGCAGCAGACTTGCTCGGTGTAGGTCGGGCAACGCAGCGTGTATTAGATAGCTACTGCATAAGAACCATTGGAGATTTAGCAAAGACCGATCCTGACTTTCTAAAAAGACGGCTTGGTAAACCCGGTGTTGCTCTATGGCAATATGCAAACGGTAATGACCACTCCCTTGTTCACAACTCTGACTTTGTATCACCAATTAAGAGCGTAGGACACGGAATTACCACCGTAGCAGATTTAGAGAAAAACGAGCAGGTGTGGCCCGTTTTCCTCGAACTAACCCAAGACATAGGACACAAGCTCCGTGTTCATCAAAAGTGTGCGGATGGAGTCGCTATTCACATACGAGATAACACGCTTTTCTCTAAGCAATGGCAAATGAAATTGGATATGCCTACACAGTCCCCAATGCTCATAGCCAAGACTGCTTTTAGTCTGTTTGAGAAAAGGTATGATTGGAGAAATCCAATTCGTTCTGTCACCATTCAAGCAATCAATTTAGTGCCACAAGACACGCCCCGACAGATTGATATGTTTACGAATGTTGCAAGGATTGAGAAATTGGAAAAGCTCGACTTATGTATTGAAACGATCCGACAGAGGTTCGGCAAGGACAGTATTAAAAATGCAGTCCTCTGTCAAAATCTAAGGATGCCACCTGAAAAGGCAGAACTTACAATGCCGACCGGAATGTTGAGTTAGGAGGTTGCTATGAATAGTATTGCTCAATCGGATAATCACGTTCCTTGCGGTTATATGGGTATGCTCGGTTGTAATGGTTATGAACAAACAAACGACATTATCTGCTTAATCGCTAACGGAGATAATAACTTTCTGAATGAAGGAATTGTAGAGGGTTCGATTTTGTTTATAGACACAAAAAGCAAGTTCCAACAAGGACTACTTAATGTGTTTAAGTTCAAGTCGAATATTTCGCCCCAATACAAACTTTCAAGAAATAGAGTCGCAGGAGCAACTTTCTGTGGGAAAGTGCTTATGGCAATCAACCAATATTGATAGGAGAACAAGACAATGGAAGATCGTAGAAAAGTATATGTAGAGGTAAGAGCAAGACACCTGATTGACGGTACTTGCCGACCTGAGAGTATAAAGTTTGAAAATGACGAAGTTTATGAAATCGACAGAGTGAAACAATGTTGCCGAGCTGCTTCTACTAAAGTCGGTGGAACGGGACTTCGCTACACCGTAATGATATGCGGTCAAGAAACTTATCTTTTCGATGAGGAAAATGGAAAATGGTTCGTTGAGGGTAAAAGCAGAGTTGCCACATAAGTCACTCTTATTACTCTGTTTTTACAAAACCTCGATGTGTACGGCAAGTAACTTGATGAGGTGATGTAATTGAAAAATGATGTATGGACTCCGATCCCGATGTATTGCTCGAATTGTGGGCATCTCAATTACGGGTATCGGAATGATGAAGGCAAGATAAAGTACGAATGCAAGAAGTGTAAAGTTGTTGCAGTACGAACTCAAAAAGGTCGAAGGCACGACCGAATTGATATTTACGCCCCCGTTGGGCAAGTGCGTTATGAAACATAACCGCACCAAAAAAACTAAATACAGCGACACGACGGTAAGGTTGAGGTGAAACAGACTGCGTAATTCCTTATCAGGTCAGTTGCTTTGAATACTATCGGTACGTTATACCAAACCTGCTAAACGCTAATATGAGAGGCTGCCGACAAGACAGATAGCCATAGGCTAATTCTGTCTTGCCGGTGGCTTTTTTCATTTGGCAGACAAACAAAGGAGCTTCCGGCTGAGAAATCAGAAAGGAAGTTCTTTTTATGTTCTTATTTAGCGGTTGGCATTGTTTACTTGCCAAATATCCCTAATCTCCACAGATTTTGAAAACTTACCAAATTCAAAATTTAAGGAGATTTAGGAATGAACAATACTATTATTTCTGCTCTTGACGAGCAATTTTACATCGACTGTGAAGTAATTGAAACAAAATATGAGTACCCGCAATATACGGGTGTAGAAAAATGGATTATTATTACTGACCTAACCGAAGAAGAATTGAACAGTAAATATGCCGAGCAAATCGCTCCATTGAAGCCTTATATTATTCTTTCACGTTCTTTTGGTGAGGTTCGTGATGATTTCATAAGAAATGAGAAGAAGCATTATATGCGAACTGTTCGTAGTGTCAACATTTTTGATTTCAGCGAAGAAACCGAAGAACACCATACCGAAATAGCAGTTGGCTCACCTGAAGATGACATTATAAACGATGAGCAGGCACAGATACTTCGTGCGGCGATTGCTCAGTTGAATCCTATGCAAAAAGAACGTCTTATTAAGTATTTCTTTCACGGAAAAAACCTTAACCAAATTGCTGAAGAAGAAGGAAAGGCATACTCAACAGTATATGAGTCATACGAGTCAGCGTTAAAAAAATTAAAAAAGTTGCTTTCAACACCCGATAATTTGACCTCTCTCAGTGGGAACAAGTGAAGGGACTATTTCTTATCCGGAGGGAAACGACCTTCAGACTAATACATTTGAGAGGTAAGTAATATGGAAAATACTAATATCATTCGTAATGTTAAGCGTGGAGAAATCTATTTATATGACTTCGGTTCTAACCCTGAGTCTATTCAGAACGGACTTCGCCCTGTCCTTGTGGTTCAATGTGATGAAGGTAATCAGGCAAGTCCAACCACCATTGTTGCGGCATTGACTACGGCAATCAAGAAAAGATATATGCCATCCCATATCGTGTTGGGGGACAACTTTGGCTTAAAAGAGCCGTCAATGGTAATGCTTGAGCAGATCCGCACGGTCAATCAATCCGAGCTGACGAAATACATCGGTTTTGTGGACAGCGAGTATCTGCAAAAGAAAATCAATATCGGCTTGAAAAAGGCTCTTGGCTTTTGGGTGGAAAGACCACCCAAGAGAAAGAATGATGTTCGTTGCCTTTGCGGTAAGTGCCTGAATGACTACAAATCCAATCCCGAATACATTGTAAGGCGGCTTGATCCTTTTGAGAATACCAAGCACCAATGCGACAAATGTTCAGGCAGCGGTTACGACTATATCATTATCGACAGAAGTTCCGTTCAGAGGTAGTGCCTATGGAAGATAAGAACACTACCACAAAAAGAGAGTCTGTACCGATTTGGGAGAAATACGCATTGACGATTTATGAAGCGGCAGAGTATTTCAACATCGGAGAACATCGTTTAAGACAGTTAGTAAGAGAGAACCGTCAGGCAGATTTTGTGTTATGGATAGGCACAAAAGTTGAGATCAAAAGAGAGCTTTTTGAAAAGTTCCTTAATGAAATCAATGCCCTCTGAGAATTATGCGTTTAGGAAAATCGCACATTTGTCAATTTGCTCGATGCTTCGTATCATATATACGAAGCACGAGCTGACAGATGATAAAGGAGGACAAACCTATGAAGAATAGTTACATCTATGTACCCGGACTGAGCGAAAGTGTTGCTGATGAAGTGAAAAAGGCAAAGGATGCTGAAGCACCGAGATTTGTTACCGGAACGGGAGCAGTCAAGAAAGAAGCAGTTACATACGACAGAGGGGTTTTGAGAACCAAAAAGGTTGATGATCGCCAAAGTATTCAAATTCCCGTTTGGGAAAAGTATGCTTTGACAATCAAAGAAGCGGCTGAATACTACAACATCGCTGAAACCAAGTTGAGAGATTATCTGCTTGCGAACCGTGAAGCACCTTTTGTATTGAAAGGCGGAGCAAGACTTCTTGTGAAGCGTAAGTTGTTTGAACTGTTCTTAGATGAAAACAATGTCATTTAGGAGGTCGGTATGAATAATGAAGTGAAAGCCTTATTGCAAGGTTCAACGAAAATAAATGCGGAAGTGCATAATCGAAAAATTCAGGAACTTCCCATTTGGAAAAAGCCGTTATTAACGGTTGTAGAAGCGGCGAAATACTTTCAAATCGGTGAGAGCAATATAAGACGGCTCACAAGAGAACATAAGGACAAGGACTTTGTTCTATGGAAAGACAGTCGTGTGTATATCCGCCGCAAAGAAATGGAGTCGTTTTTAGACTCGATCAATGAGATATAGGAGGTTTAGATTATGGCAGAAAAAAGACGAGATAACAAAGGCAGAGTGTTATGGGCAGGCGAATCGCAACGCCCTGACGGAAAGTATGAGTATAAATATGTGGACGGGAATGGCGACCGCCATTCCGTGTATAGTTGGAAACTCGTTGCAACGGACAAAGTTCCTGAAGGAAAGCAAGGCGGAGCTTCGCTTCGTGAAATGGCGAAGCAGATACAGAAAGACTTGGAAGATAATCTGCTCATTCACCAAACCCGTAAGATGACTCTCAATTCCTTTTGGGATCAATACATCGAATTGAAGAAAGAGCTGAAGGAGTCCACAAGAACCAATTACATCTATATGTACGATAACTATGTTCGCCCTGACTTCGGCAGAAAGAACATCACCACAATCAAGTATAGCGACGTAAAGAAGTTCTATATTTCTCTTATCCACGACAGAGGGTTCAAGCCGAACAGTATGGAGATTATCAACACCATTCTGCATCCGGTGTTCACTTCGGCTGTTCGTGACGGATATATCCGTAACAACCCTTCGGACGGCGTGATGGCAGATATTAAAAAGAGCCATACTTGGGAGAAACCAAAGCGACACGCTCTTACTGAGCGACAGCAAACCAAATTTGTTGAGTTTACGGCGCAGTCCCATCAATACAAGCATTGGCTGCCGCTATTCACGGTTATGCTCGGAACGGGTGGACGAGTTGGAGAAATACTTGGTCTTAGGTGGGAAGATTGCGATTTTCAAGATAACATCATCAATATAAACCACACCCTTATTTATAGAAAGTACACGGACGAAGCATCGCACTTTGCTATTACCACTCCTAAGACAAAATCGGGTGTGAGAATTATCCCAATGCTTTCCGATGTAAAAGCAGCTCTTACGGAAGAATACAAGGCTCAGCTTGAAAGCGGTTTTAACACAAGTGAAGTAGACGGATATTCAGGCTTCATTTTCAAGTCAAGATACAACACCGTATTATCGCCCCATTGTGTCAACCGAGCGATAGACAGAATTATCAAGGCGTGTAATGCCAAAGAGGAAGAAGATGCAAAAGCAGAAGGTCGAGAGCCTGAGTTGTTACCGCATTTCAGTTGCCACCATTTACGACACACATTCTGCACTCGTTTCTGTGAGAACGAAACCAACCTGAAGGTCATTCAGGAGATAATGGGACACGCCGATATTACGACCACGATGGATATTTATAATGAAGCAACTAAGGACAAAAAGAAAGAGTCCTTTGCAGGACTTGAGGGAAAAATCAAGATCAGATAACGATAGGAGCTTGCCAATATCGGCAGGCTCCTTGATTTTTTCATATTTATATGGTATAATACCTACGTTCAAATGAAATAAACGGACTTCATTAAGGGAAAACCGAGATGTGTTTCTTTGTTGGACAATGAAAACACCCTCGTTTTTTTACGACAATTCTTACGACAAACCAAATAAAGTTATGACATTCTATGTAAGGTTATGTACTTTAATGAAAACGGTTTGGATTAACGAAGTCAGGAAATGAGAGGTTAAATCAATGTATAAGACACGCTCAGTGGAAATCCCCACGATGAAGCCGTTGGATTGATAAAAGCGTTGGTACACAAGGGTTTTTCGGGTGTGCAAAAGCCGAAAACGGACAGTTTACCAAAAAGTTTACCAATTTTACTAATCAAAAAGACACGATATAGCTATGGATATACGGACTATTCACCACGAATAGTCCGTTTTCTATGTCCAGTTTTTGTTGATTTCTTCACAAAACTTTGATATAGTATGACGAGGAAAGAGAAATAAAGGAGTTTTGATTATGAAACGGATACTATTGGTATTATTGGTTCTCGCATTGTCGATAACACTATGCTCTTGTGGGGATGATGCAACGACGCCTAACACAGTTGACACAACAACTACGGAATCGGATAACACTGATTTGGACAACAATACAGTACAAAAGGAATTAAGCGAAGAAGAGCGATATTTAGATAATTGTGCAAAAGCCTGGGCGGTTTGTTATGCAAGTTGTCCCCACTTTGACGAAAGAAACATATCCACGATTTTTTACGCTAAAGACAATACAGCCTATTCTTTGATGTATGGTAAAGACAATGTCACCATTATATCTAATTTCTTAGGGACTGAATGCACCTATATTGTATCTTCAGAATTAGATGAAACATTGTCGGCGCATTTTCCTTATTTTTATAATAAAGAATATAAATTGTATATTCACGGCATAGGAACTGAAAACTTTGAAAAAGGTTGGCTGAAAGACGGTTGGGACTATGTAACAGACACATACATAATGATGGCTGAAATGGATTGTGAAACAATGGATGTTGATACAGTAAAATCTTATAAAGCTGAACATTATAAGAATTAGATTAAACAAGCGGGAGCGTACTGCTCCCGCTTGTTTTTATTTATAATCCCATTTTCTGTTCGTGTTCAACTATGAACCTGTTTAGTGTTGGGCGGCTGATACCTAATTGACGAGCAAGGGCGGATTTTGTTATCTGCCTTGTTTTATATCGGCTGTAGTGTTCTGCAAAGTCCGCAACGGTCTTTGCCTTACCGCCTTTATACTTACCGCCCCGCTTTGCCATCGACCGCCGCAACCGCTGGCTGGTTCGGCAGGCCGACCGGGTGGTTTGCTACGTGGACCACACCTGGGGCGGCGCCTATAAATTCGCCAAGAGGGCCCAAGCCGCCGGAAAGCCGGTTGTCAACCTCTCCGGCAAAAAAATTTGATGAAACCGCCACTTTCGTATACTTGCACAAAAGCAAAGAAAAAATTTTATCTAAAACAACTTAGCGCTTTAGCAAGGGAAAGTGTTGAACTGCTTTCGCTTTTGTGCTATAATGGCTTTATGCTCTACCAGGTTCTGGATAGACGTATCTTGAAAAGAGGGGATGATTCCCCTTTTATATTTATTCAAAGGGGGCCTTTTGATGAAAAAGACCAAGAAAACACTCAGCATCCTGCTGTCCTGTGTGATGCTGTTGAGCCTGCTGTCTGTGGGCGTATTCGCTGAGGACTATATCGACGCCAACGCCAAGTGGTTTGGCTACGGCGTGGATTGCTATCTGCTGAACCCCTCTATGACCGAGGGGGATACCGACGGTCTGTGGTATCAGCTGAACGTGGAGCAGGACGGCCTGCTGTTCCTGGAGCACAACTATAAGAACGTGGACTATACCGTCACCATGACGGTCAACGGCACCACCTACGAGGCCGGTGCGGTGGATGGCGTGCTATACAACGCGCCTATTGCCTCTCTGCCGGTGAAGACCGGTGACGTGGCCATCGTCAACATCGTCACCAAGGACGCTGCCGCCGGCACCGTCTACGCCAACATGAAGATCGTCGCCGGCACCGCCGACGACCCCATCAAGGTCAAATCCTCCGGCATTACGGTATCCGTAGCCGCCGGTCAGACCGTCTATTATCAGGACGACTCTCTGAACGCCATCTATGCCACCTCCGGCGCGCTGATTTCCGGCAACGTGGCGAACGCCACCTTCTACACCGTCACCCGCAACGCGGAGAGCGGTGCCGTCTCCCAAAAGGCCCATACCGACACCGATGCCGACGGCATCATCGAGACCAAGCTGGGCGGTAGCCTGGGTTCTGCCGGTGCTCCCCCTGTAAAACCCTGCTGGGCCATCGAGAACAACTCCGCCGAGGATCAGGTCTACACCATCACCCTGGTCGCCGACGCCCACGAATGTGTCTATGACGACGACGCCGACAAGGACTGCAACACCTGCGGTGCGGTGCGTGAGCTGGCTCACGAGCACGTGTACGACCACGATTATGACAAGAGCTGCAACACCTGCGGCGACCAGCGCGAAACGGAACTGCCCCTGGAGAGTACCGGTAATTCCATCTCCACCGACGTGAACGGTCTGGCCTTCCTGGTGGAGGCGAAGGTGGACGGTATTCAACTGAGTGGCACCACCGCCAACTACGCAAACGCCACCGTGGGTCGCTATAAGCTGATCAAGATGGGGGCTGTGATCTCCAACAACGCCGCTAATCTGGGCTACGTTCCCGATCTGGACGACGTGGACGGTGTTCGCGCCGTCAATGCGGAGGCCAAATACATCTGCGCCGTAAACGAGGCCGCCGGCACCGTGTCCTACGCCGTGCGTGCCATCAACATCCCCGATGAATACAAGGATCGCGAGATCAGCATCCTGCCCTACGTCATCTTCCAGGATGAGGCCGGTGTGGAGCACACCCTCTATTGCAACAGTGCTTCCGCCGCCTATAATTGGTTTGCTTGATCCCCGTTGTCACTCCGGCTGACCGTCCCTCCCGTGAGGGACGGTCGTTTTTTTGCCATCCTTGGCGGAATTGCGTGGGATTTTGATATGAAAACGGCTTGTTTTCCTATTTGCTTTATGGTATAATGATGGTGTGTATTCCCCATTTTTTGGGCGTGCAACCGCTAAAAAGAGGGCGTTTCCCCTCTTTTGTGTTCATTTCTAAAAGGAGGGCTTTCTATGAAAAAGACCAAAAAACTGCTCAGCATTCTGCTGACCTGCCTGATGCTGATGAGCCTGCTGTCCGTGGGCGCATTTGCCGCCGAGGGCACCCAAAGCAACCCCATTGTGATCAGCAAGACCGCCCTGGGTGAGGTATCCTATTATTTCTGCAACACCGAGTTCGCCGAGGGCCAAACCAAGGGCGTGTGGTACACCTTCATCGCCGAAGAGGAAGGAATTGCCCAGCTGGACTGCACGAGCTATGAGGGCGACTTCCAGGCTACCCTGTGGGTCAACGACGCCGAATATAAGTACAACGACGACGGCATTATTTCCCGGCCCATCAACTCTCTGCCCGTCAACGTAGGCGATGAGATCGTCATCTGCATTGAGCCGGTGGCCCCCTATCTCCACAACTACGTCTATGCCAACATCGGCTTTGTGACCGGTGAAAAAGACATCCAGCAGCTGGTTAAGTTCAAGAGTGCGGGTGGTGTCCTGTACATCGCCGCCGGTGCCAAGCTCTATTGCCAGGATGACAGCGCCAACGGCGTATATGCCCAGATGGGTCTGCAGGTTTCCGGCGACAGTGTGGACGGAATCTCTGTCACCTCCAATAACAAGATCTACACGGACAGCGACCTGGACGGCGCTGTGGAATTGAAGTTGGGTGGCTCTGCCGGCAGCGCCGGTGTCCCCCCTGTAAAGCCTCTTTGGGTCGTCGAAAACAATTCCGCCGAGGACAAGAAACTGGTGCTGTCCGTGACTACCGATACCACCCACGAGTGTGAGTATGACGACGACACCGACGCTGACTGCAACGTGTGCGGCAGAATCCGCGCCATAGAGGTGCTCACCTTTGGCGGTACCTCTGTATCAGCCGAGGTGAATGGTCTAGCCATCCGTGTGGATGCCAACGTAGCCGGTATGCAGATCAACGGCAAGGTGGCCATCTATGACAACGCCACCGTCGACGGCAACAAGCTGATCACTATGGGCGCTTTGGCCTGCAATAACGGTGCCTTCCCCTCTCTGGAGAACGTGAACAACAACCGTATACTGAATATCCCCGCCCAGTATCTGTGCAAGTTTGACGCTGCCACTGGCGCCGTATCCTACTCCATCCGCATCACCGATATCCCCGAGCAGCAAAAGGATACCATCATCGCTTTCCGCCCCTACTACATCTACGAGGATGAGCAGGGCGACCAACAGGTGGCCTACGGCGACATAATCACCGCCAGCTACAACCAGGCTGCGCCCCAATAATCCCTATCCAGGATGGTAACCCAGCTCCCCTACGGACACCCCGTAGGGGAGCCTTTTTTTGCTGAACCGCTCTGTAAACCGGGCATTATACACCGCACAATGAATATATGCATAATTTATGCATAAAACCTGCATAAATTAAAGAAAATATGCAATTATTTTGCAAAAAGCCCTTGACAAATCTATTCGCCCACTATATAATAGGCTCTGTTGTGAAAATTCGCGGTGAAAAACCCGCATAAATATGCAAATTATGAAGGAGGCTTTCTCTATGAATAAGGAAAACATCAAAAAGGTGGTTCTGGCCTACTCCGGTGGTCTGGACACCTCCATCATCATCCCCTGGCTGAAGGAAAACTATAACAACTGCGAGGTTATCGCTGTGGCCGGCAACGTGGGCCAGGCCGACGAGCTGGACGGTCTGGAGGAAAAGGCGCTGAAGACCGGCGCCTCCAAGCTGATCGTGGCTCAGCTCACCGACGAGATGGTGGACGAGGTGATCATCCCCTCTCTGAAGATGGGCGCTAAGTACGAAACCTATCTGCTGGGCACCGCTTTTGCCCGCCCCGTCATCGGTAAGGCGCTGGCCGAGATCGCTCTGGCCGAGGGTGCCGACGCCATCTGCCACGGCTGCACCGGCAAGGGCAACGACCAGGTGCGGTTCGAGCTGGCCATCAAGCGGTACGCCCCCGATATGCCCATCATCGCCCCTTGGCGTGAGTGGGATATCAAGTCCCGCGACGAGGAGATCGACTACGCCGAGGCCCACAACGTGCCGCTGAAGATCAGCCGCGAGACCAACTATTCTAAGGATAAGAACCTGTGGCATCTGTCCCACGAGGGGCTGGATCTGGAGGATCCCGCCAACGAGCCCGACTACGACAAGCCCGGCTTCCTGGAGATGGGCATCTCCCCCTTCCAGGCTCCCGACGTGCCCACTTATATCTCCATCGACTTTGAGGCCGGCGCGCCCGTCGCCTACAACGGTGAGAAGATGAAGGCCTCCCAGATCATCGAGGAGCTGAACAAGGTGGGCGGTGCCAACGGCATCGGCATCATCGACATCGTGGAGAACCGTCTGGTGGGTATGAAGGATCGCGGCGTCTATGAGACCCCCGGCGGCACCATCCTGTACTTTGCCCACGAGCAGCTGGAAATGCTGACCATGGACAAGGACACCCTGCACCTGAAGCAGAAGCTGGCGGTGGACTTTGCCGACCTGATCTACAACGGCAAGTGGTACACCCCTGCCCGGGAGGCGCTGTCCGCCTTTGCCGACGAGTCCAACAAATACGTCACCGGCACCGTGAAGCTGAAGCTGTACAAGGGCAACATCATCCCCGCCGGTATGACCTCCCCCTATACCCTGTATTCTGAGAATTTGGCTACCTTTGACGAGTCCGACTACGACCAGAAGGATGCTCAGGGCTTCATCAACCTGTGGGGTCTGCCCACCAAGGTGCAGGCACTCCGGGAGCAGGGCCGGCTGAAATAATTGACTTTTCTATGACATAGCAGGGGCAACCCTGCTATGTCATTACCCATTTTATCGGGGGATGACTTTTCCCCCCAAAATTCCCCGAAAAAGGAGTTTTTTCACTATGGCAAAGATGTGGGCCGGTGTCACCGACGGCAACACCGCACAGTTAGCAGACGATTTTAATTCCTCCATCCGGTTTGACAGCCGGATGTATCGGCAGGACATTACCGGCAGTATGGCTCACGCGGCTATGCTGGGAGCCAAAGGCATCATCGAACAGAGCGAGGCCGAAACCCTCATCGACGGGCTGCAGAGCATCCTGGACGACCTGGTCAGCGGCGCGCTTGCGTTTGATATGACCTGCGAGGACATCCATATGTTTGTAGAGCAGGTGCTCACCGAGCGGCTGGGCGACGTGGGAAAGAAACTGCACACCGCCCGCAGCCGTAACGATCAGGTGGCGCTGGATCTGCGTCTGTATCTGGCCGAGGAGATCGACCAGATCACCGGCTACATTCGGGAACTGCTGGTTGCCGTCACCGATAAGGCCGAGCAGTACAAAGCCACCATCATGCCCGGCTACACCCATCTGCAGAGAGCCCAGCCCATCACCTTCGGTCACCATCTGATGGCCTACGGGATGATGCTCACCCGGGATTTGGATCGTCTGGCGGACTGCAAAAAGCGCACGCTGGTATCCCCCATCGGCTGCTGTGCTCTGGCCGGCACCACCTACGACACCGACCGCCACTTTGAGGCAGAGAAGCTGGGTATGAGCGAGATTCTGCGCAACAGCCTGGACGGCGTGTCCGACCGGGATTTTTGTCTGGAACTGTTGAGCGCGCTGGCCACCCTGATGATGCACCTGTCCCGCTTTTCTGAGGAGATCATCCTGTGGAGCAGTTGGGAGTTTAAGTTTATTCAGTTATCCGACGCCTACACCACCGGCTCCTCCATTATGCCCCAGAAGAAAAACCCGGATATGGCAGAACTGGTGCGGGGCAAGACCGGTCGGGTGTACGGCGACCTGATGGCGCTGCTCACCACCCTCAAGGGCCTGCCCCTGGCCTACAACAAGGATATGCAGGAGGACAAGGAGGCGGTGTTCGACGCGGTGGACACGGTGAAGATGTGTCTGCAGGTGTTCACCGGTATGATCGCCACCCTCACCGCCCTCCCCGAGAATATGAAGAAGGCCGCTCAAAAAGGCTTTATCAACGCCACCGACCTGGCCGACTGGCTGGTGAAGAACGGTCTGCCCTTCCGCAGCGCCTATAAGATCGCCGGACAGCTGGTAGCCCGGTGTTTGTCCGAGGGGACCGTGCTGGAGGACCTGCCCCTGGAGGTCTATAAAGAATACAGCGACCTCTTTACCGAGGAGGTATACAGCGCTATCGACCTTACCGCCTGTGTGGCCACCCGCATCAGCGAGGGCGGCCCGACGGTAGCTTCGGTGGAGGCGCAAATTGCTTACGTAAAGGATTGTTTGGCATGACCAAGATTTTTATTGACGGCAGCGCCGGCACCACCGGCCTGCGCATCCGGGAACGGTTGGAGAACCGTCCCGGTCTAGACATTCTCACCCTGCCGGAGGAGCTGCGCAAAGACCCGGAGGCGCGGCGTGTGGCGCTGAACAGCGCCGACATCGCCTTTCTCTGCCTGCCGGATGCCGCGGCACGGGAGGCGGTGGCGCTGGTGGATAACCCGGACACCGTCATCATCGATACCTCCACCGCCCACCGCACCGCCGACGGCTGGACCTACGGCTTTCCGGAACTGGTGGGTAAGGACGCCATCAAGAACGCCAAGCGCATCGCCAACCCCGGCTGTCACGCCAGCGGCTTTGTGGCGCTGGTGGCCCCGTTGGTGAAGGCTGGCCTGATTGCAAAGGACGCCAAGCTGACCTGCTTTTCGCTGACCGGCTATTCCGGCGGCGGCAAGCCGATGATCGCTGACTATCAGTCTGAGAACCGCGACCCGCTGTTGGATGCCCCCCGCCAGTATGGGCTGGGGCAGACCCACAAGCACCTGCCGGAGATGGCTAAGGTATGCGGTCTGGTCAACGACCCCATCTTCTGCCCCATCGTAGGGGATTTTTACAGCGGTATGGAGGTCACCGTCCCTCTGTTCGGTTGCGACGTCAAAGGCACCATTGAGGACATCAAGTCGGTGTATTATCACACCTACACCGGTCGTCTGGTCACCTTTAACCACCAGGCGGATGAGGGCGGCTTTCTGTCGGCGGCGGCTCTGTCCGGCAGCGACGGGATGCAGCTGACCGCCACCGGCAACGCCGACCGTATTCTGCTGACCGCCCGATTTGATAACCTGGGCAAGGGAGCCTCCGGCGCCGCCATCCAAAATATGAACATTCTGCTGGGCGTGGATGAAACCACCGGCCTGAGCATATAACGAGGTTTACGTATGATCAAACACATTCCCGGCGGCGTTTGTGCCGCCACCGGCTTCACCGCCGGCGGTATTCATTGCGGCATCCGCAAGAACCGCAGCAAACGCGATCTGGCGCTGATCGTCAGCGAGACCCCCGCCTCTGCGGCGGCGGTTTACACCAAAAATTTGGTCAAGGGCGCTCCCCTGACCGTTACCAAACAGCACATCGCCGACGGCTACGCCAAGGCGGTGATCTGCAACAGCGGTAACGCAAACACCTGCAACGCTGACGGCATTCAGGTGGCGGAAGAGATGAGCCGCCTGGTGGGAGAGGCTCTGGGCATCGCCCCCACCGATGTGGTGGTGGCCTCCACCGGCGTCATCGGTCAGCCGCTGGACGTGACCCCCATCAAGGAGGGCATTCCCGCTCTAATTGAAAGCCTGTCGACTGACGGCTCGGACACCGCCGCCGAGGGCATTATGACCACCGACACCGTCAAGAAAGAGGTGGCCGTGGAATTCACTCTGGATGGCAAAACCTGCCGTCTGGGCGGTATCGCCAAGGGCAGCGGCATGATCCACCCCCATATGGCCACCATGCTGGTGTTTATCACCACCGATGCGGCTATCGCGCCCCAGATGCTTCAGAAAGCGCTGTCCAGCGACATTCTGGACAGCTTCAATATGGTCAGCGTGGACGGCGACACCTCCACCAACGATATGGTGACGGTGCTGGCAAACGGCCTGGCCGGTAACGCCGAGATCACCGCCGAAGGGGGCGACTATACCGTCTTTTGTCAGGCTTTGGCGGCGGTGACCACCGAGCTTTGCCGGATGATCGCCGCCGACGGCGAGGGTGCCACCAAGAGGCTGGAGTGCCTCGTCACCGGCGCCGCCGATACCGCCACCGCCAAGACGGTGGCTAAGAGCGTTATTTGCTCCAGCTTGCTAAAAGCGGCTATGTTCGGAGCCGACGCCAACTGGGGTCGGGTGCTGTGCGCCATCGGCTACAGCGGCGGCGCCGTGGACGTGAACCGCGTGGACGTTTCCTTCCGCTCCGCCAAGGGCACCATCCCGGTGTGCGTGAGCGGTGCCGGCATCCCCTTCTCCGAGGAGATCGCCAAAGAGATTCTGCTGGAAAAAGAGATCGACATCCTCATTGAGCTCAACAGCGGTGACGCCACCGCCACCGCCTGGGGCTGTGATCTGACCTATGACTACGTCAAAATCAACGGTGACTACCGTACCTAAGGATGATAACAATGAACACTGTATTTACCAATGCACAGCGGGCCCGGGTACTGACCGAGGCTCTGCCCTATATCAAGCAGTATAACGGCAAGGTCGTCGTGGTGAAATACGGCGGCAACGCCATGGTGAACGAAGAGCTCAAACAGCAGGTGATGGAGGACATCGCTCTGCTGTGGCTCATCGGCGTTAAGGTGGTGCTGGTCCACGGCGGCGGTCCGGAGATCAGCGAGACGATGAAAAAATTTGGCAAAGAGGCCGTGTTCGTGGACGGTCTGCGGGTCACCGACAAGGAGACTGTGGACATCGTCCAGATGGTGCTGGCCGGCAAGGTAAATAAATCCTTAGTGACCCTCTTGCAGAAAAAGGGCGGTCACGCGGTGGGCCTTTCCGGTATGGACGGCGGTCTCATCGAGGCCAAAATGAAGGACGAACGTCTGGGCTACGTGGGCCAGATCACCAAGATCCGCCCCCAGCCCATCACCGACCTGCTGGAAAAGAACTATATCCCGGTCATCTCCACCGTAGCCAGCGACCGGGAGGGCAACGCCTATAACATCAACGGCGACACCGCCGCCGCCTACATCGCCGGTGCCCTGGGGGCCGAGCGACTGATTATGATGACCGACATCGCCGGCATTCTGCGGGACAAGGACGACCCCGACACCCTCATCCCCCAGTTGACCATCTCCGAGGCCAAAGCCCTGTATGAGGAGGGGGTCATCTCCGGCGGTATGATCCCCAAGGTGGATTGCTGCATCGAGGCCATCCACGAGGGCGTGAAGAACGTGATCATTATGGACGGCCGTGTGCCCCACTCCATCCTGATGGAGATCCTCACCGACGAGGGTGCCGGTACTATGGTGACGGGGGATCAAGAATGAGCATCACACAGATTGACAAACAATACGTAGCCGGCACCTATAACCGCTTTCCGGTGGAGATCGTCCGGGGCAAGGGGGCCGAGTGCTGGGATGCCGAGGGCAAGCGGTATATTGACCTAGGCACCGGCATCGGTGTCACCGCCTTTGGCTATGCCGACGAGGCTTGGCAGGCGGCGGTCACCGCCCAACTTTCGGCGGTGCAGCACACCTCCAACCTCTATTACACCGAGCCTTGCGCGAAATTAGCCGAGGCACTGTGCACCCGCACCGGGCTGAGCAAGGTGTTTTTTGCCAACTCCGGTGCAGAGGCCAACGAGTGCGCCATCAAGGTGGCGAGAAAGTACGCCGCCGAGAAAAAGGGCGCCGACCATCACGTGATCGTGACGCTGGAAAACAGTTTCCACGGACGGACGCTGACCACACTGGCCGCCACCGGTCAGGAGCATTTTCACGGTCTGTTCCAGCCCCTCACCCCCGGCTTTATCCACACCCCCGCCAACGATCTGGCGGCCTTTGAGCAGGTGCTGAACGAGCACAAGGTGGCCGGCGTGCTGTTTGAGTGCGTCCAGGGCGAGGGCGGTGTCCTGAACCTCACCGACGAGTTCGTTCTGGGTATGGCGAAGCTGTGCGCCGCTCAGGATATTCTGCTGATGGTGGACGAGGTGCAGACCGGCAACGGTCGCACCGGCAAACTGTACGCCTTTCAGCATTACGCCATCACCCCCGACGTGGTCACCACCGCCAAGGGGCTTGGTGGGGGCTTACCCATCGGTGCCTGTATGATGAGCCAGAAGTGCGCTGCTGTTTTAGGCTACGGCGACCACGGCTCCACCTACGGCGGCAACCCCGTCTGCTGTGCCGGCGCCCTGAACGTCATCCAGCGCATCGACGACACGCTGCTGAACGGGGTATTGGAGCGGGAGGCCTATATTCGCCAGCGACTGAGCGGTTACACCGTCACCGGACGGGGGCTGATGCTGGGCATCGAGACGACCAAGCCGGTGGGCGAAGTGATTACCGCCTGCCGTGAGCGCGGCGTGCTGGTACTCTCTGCCAAAACCAAGGTGCGGCTGTTACCGCCCCTGAATATCCCGATGGAAATCTTAGCCGAAGCGATGGATACGATCGTCGAGGCGCTGAAATGAGGAACGAATTATGCTGAAATTACGTGACAAGCATTTTCTGAAACTGCTGGATTTTACCCCAGCCGAGATCGAGGGGCTCATCGACCTGGCCGCCGACTTTAAGGCCAAGAAAAAGGCCGGTATCCCCCACAAGCTGTACGAGGGCAAGAACATCGCCCTGATCTTTGAAAAGACCTCCACCCGCACCCGTTGTGCCTTTGAGGTGGCGGGTGCCGACCTGGGGATGCACCCGGTGTATCTGGATCCCTCCGGCAGCCAGATCGGCAAAAAGGAGTCCATCGCCGACACCGCCCGGGTACTGGGTCGGATGTTCGACGGCATCGAGTACCGGGGCTACGGACAGGAGATCGTGGAGGAACTGGCCCACTACGCCGGCGTGCCGGTGTGGAACGGTCTGACCAACGAATTCCACCCCACCCAGATTTTAGCCGATTTCCTCACCATCCGGGAGCATTTCGGTACGCTGAAGGGCATCAAACTGGTGTATATGGGGGATGCCCGCTACAATATGGGCAACTCGCTGATGGTGGGCTGTGCCAAGATGGGGATGCACTTTGTGGCCTGCTCCCCCAAGGCCTATTTCCCCAACGCAGAACTGATCGCCCAGTGTGAGGCCATCGCCGCCGAGACCGGGGCGGTGCTGGAGTTCATCGAGGACCCCATCGTCGCCACCAAGGGCGCCCACGTGCTGTATACCGACGTCTGGGTGTCGATGGGCGAGCCGGACGACGTATGGCAGGAGCGCATCCAGCAGCTCTCCCCCTACCGGATCACGGAGGAACTGATGAACAACGCCGGGGACCAGGCGGTGTTTATGCACTGTCTGCCCGCCTTCCACGACCTGAAGACCACCGTGGGCAAGCAGATCTACGATAAATTCGGCATCGACTGTATGGAGGTCACCGACCAGGTGTTTGAGAGTGACCGCTCCATCGTCTTTGACGAGGCGGAGAACCGTATGCACACCATCAAGGCCGTGATGGCTGCCACG
Organism: Oscillospiraceae bacterium; assembly: GCA_015066365.1. Lineage (GTDB taxonomy): Bacteria > Bacillota > Clostridia > Oscillospirales > Acutalibacteraceae > UBA5905. The sequence goes on from SVON01000006.1 coordinate 18,524, forward strand.
TTGGCTGTGTAATAAAGAATGCAAAAAAAGAGCCGAGGCTGACGCCTCGGCTTTTTTTTAGAAAAATCTATTGACAAAGCGAAAAAGTGTGCTATACTATAATTAACAATTCAGTTAAATGTTAAATGTTAACAAAGGAGGGTTGCACGATGGGACTGCAAAAGACGTTAAAAGCGCTGTCCGATCCCATTCGGCGAGAGATTCTCAACCTGCTCAAAGGTGGGCGGTTATCCGCCGGAGAAATATCCAGCCACTTTGACATCACCGACGCGGCGGTATCCCGCCATCTGTCGGTGCTGAAAGAGGCGGACCTCATCCGGGACACCCGGGAGGGTAAGTTTATCTATTACGACCTGAACGCCTCGGTGCTGGAGGAAATCCTGCTGTGGGTGAGTGAACTGAAAGGAGAGAATGACCATGCGTGAGTATTTTAAGAAATATAAGGGGTCTTTGATCATTACCTCCCTGCTCAACCTGCTGCCCATCGGGGCAGGGTTGATCCTGTGGGAGGACCTGCCGGAGAAAATGCCTATGCACTGGGGCATCAACGGCGAGGTGGACAACTGGGGCTCCAAAGCCGTAGCGGTGTTTGTGATGCCGCTGATTCTGTTTGCGGCCCAATGGCTCTGCTTTTTTGCCTCCGGTCTGGACCCCAAGCGCCGCAATCTAAACCCAAAAGTGCTGAGCATCGTGCTGGGCATTATCCCCGGCATCAACCTGGCCATCCACGCAGGGCTCTATCTATACGCTCTGGGCTACGAGGTGGATATGGTACCGATAGTCTGCGCCCTGATGGGCGTGCTGTTTATCCTCATCGGTAACTATCTGCCCAAGTGCAAGCAGAGCTACACCATGGGTATCAAGCTGCCCTGGACTCTGCACGATGAAGAGAACTGGAACGCCACCCACCGTCTGGGTGGTAAATTGTGGGTTTGCGGCGGTGTGCTGACCATTGTCTGTGGCTTTCTGCCTCCGGTGGCGGCCTTTATCGTCCTGATGGTTGTGGTGGCGGTGATGGTGGCGGTCCCCACCATCTATTCTTACCGCCTATATAAGAAAAAGAACCAAGACGCTGAGTAAGCGAAAGAGCCGAGGCTGATGCCTCGGCTCTTGTTTTTGTTTATTTCACCTCGACCGTTTTGTCCAGAGCAAAGGAGTACAGCAGCATCTCCTTCACCGGCAGTCCGAGGATGGTCTCCAGCGCTTGCCGATAGAATACCATCTGACTGCGATAGCGGTCAATAAGCTCCTGACCGGTCTTCACCCGGTCGGTCTTATAGTCCACCAACGTAAGACCGTCCTCCTCCTGAAACACGCAGTCGGCAATACCCTGCACCAGCACCTCTTCTGAGGTCAGCTCTGCCGGGAGTGTCCCGTCCACCATCCCCGCCGGAACCATCACCGCAAAGGGATACTCCCGCCACACCCGGAGGGCGGCGCTCATCCGTCGGTAGAGATCACCGGCAAAGAAAGCGCTCAACCGCTCCATATTCAGCGAGGTGGCCTGCTGAAGCGTCAGGAACCCTGCCGCAGTCAGCCGGTCGATCTCCGCAAGCAGGTCGGACGAGGCCGCCTCGTAATCCGCGAACTGCATAAAGGTGTGCATCGCCGTGCCCTTTTGGGCGGGGGTGAGCCCCTCCGCCTGCAAAAAGGCGGGACGGGCTTTGGCAACGTGCTCCCGGCTCATCTTCTGATGGGAGAGCTGGGAGGCCGCCAGCTTGGCGGGTACCCCCAGCAGGGGGGCGTAGCCGTAGGCATAGTCCCGGCGCTCTTTCAGCCGTTTGACCATCTCCGGATCCGCCTTATAGCCGTCGCTGTCGTCATTCTCTTCCGGCTGTTTCAGTTCCGGGCGCAACACCACCGCCATCCGGCTTTCATCCGGGCAGAGGGGCACCCGTCCCGTCTGATGTACCTCGGCAAAATCCGGATGGCGCAAACAAGCCGCCAGCAACAGCGCACCCGGGCACGTTTCGCCCAGTATCGTATCCGGCAACAGCGCACCCTGCTCCGGCAACTCCTGCTCCAGCTCGGCCAACGTCTGCTCCGGCTCATTCATCGAGTACGTCAAGATCAGTTTTTCCCGGGCTCGGGTCAGCGCCACGTACCATACCCGCAACAGTTCTGCCGCATCGTCCAACCGCTTGGCGCACCCCACGCTGTAAAAGGACAGCGGGGTGTGCCTCTCTCGGGTGGTTTCGTTGACCAGTTTAAGGGCGATGCCGGCCTCGGCGTGCAACAGCAGGTTGTCCCGCCGGGTATCGTCCCGCTTATGATAATTGAGCCGGGCCACAAACACCACCGGGAACTCCAAGCCCTTGGAGCCGTGGATGGTCATCAGCCGCACACCGTCCTGCTGGAGCGTATCCCCCGACGGCAGATCCTCGCCGCTCTCCTCCACCCGGTCTACGTACCGGACAAAGGCGGAAAGACCGCGGAAGCCGCCCTGCTCAAACCGGCGGGCCACCCGATCCAGCTGTTGCAGGTTGGCCACCCGCTGACTGCCGGCGGAGCGGGCGGCGAACACCGCCTCCATATCCGTCTCCCGCATCACCGTCTCCAGTAACCGGTCGGCCGGCAGGGACACCGCCAGGGTGCGGAACCGCCGCAAGCTGGCCAAAAAGCGTTCTGCCTGACCAGCCAGCTCCGTCCGGTCGGACTGCTCGGCCATCTCGGTCACCGCCACGTACAGCGGGACATTGGGAGCGCCCAGACGGATCTGCGCCAGGTCGTCGGTGGTAAAGCCGTACAGCGGCGACAGCATCACCGCCGCCAGCGCCACGTCCCGCAGGGGATTGTCGATCACCCGCAACAGCGATAGGGCGGTACGCACCTCCGGCGTGCTCAAAAACGCCTCACCCTTATCCACCGCCACCGGGATACCCATCTGATTCAGTTCTTTGACAAACACCGGCATATCCTTGGACAACCGGTTGAGGATGCAAATATCCTTATAATTCAGTTTGGGATCTTCTTCCTGTTTCTTGCGGGTGACGGTCATGGTAGCCATCAGCTCTTTGATTCTCTGACCAATCAGCCGCGCCTCCCTCTGCACCTCGGTCAAGCCCTGCGCTTCCGCCTCGGCCTGATCCAGCAGGCACCACTCGGTGGTGCTCTCCTGCGGGGGGTACGGCAGGGAGGGGATCAGTTCTTCCCGCCGGTCGTATTCCACGCCGCCCAGGCGACGGCTCATCAGCTGCCGGAAGATGTAGTTGACCGTATCGGTAACCTCTTTTCGGCTCCGGTAATTTCGGCCCAGCGTGATGGTGGCCGGGAACTGCTCGTTGTCCGGATCATAGGGCGCATAACGATCCCGCCGATCGATAAAAATCGAGGGCATCGCCTGACGGAACCCATAGATGCTCTGCTTGACGTCGCCCACCATAAACAGGTTTTCACCCCCGTTGGTGATGGCCTCAAACAGGGCGTCCTGAGCGGCGTTGGTGTCCTGATACTCGTCCACCATCACCTCTTCAAACCGGCCTGCCACCTCCTGCGCCAGAGGGGTGGCACAGCCATCCTCCGCCACCAGAAGGCGGAGCGCCTCGTGCTCCAGATCGCTGTAATCCAGCCACTTCTGCTGCCGCTTGAGTTGGATAAACTGCTGAGAAAACGCCCCCACCAGGTGGCAGAAGGCCTCGATGACCGGTGCCTGAAACGCTAGATCCTCCCGGCACTGCTGCTCATCTCCGGGGAAGAGTTTCATCAGCTTTTTGTTGCGTTCCTTGATGGCTTCCCGCACCTCTTTCAGCCGGGCTTTGCCCTCGATCTGGATCTCCTCCAGTTTTCGGGGACCTCCGCTCATCCTTTGCAGGCTCAGGGTCCGCACCCGCTGATACAACTGGTCGTAGGTCATAACGGGCAGCTGCTCGCGGAAATCGTTTAGATTGTCCACATCCATCTGCAGTTTTTCAGAGAAAAAGTCCAACTGATGGTCTTGGGCAATCTGACAGGCATGCTGAGCGTAGTGGATCATCCGCTCCAGCGCCAGATCCATCTCGGTCAGAATGGGTTGCATCCAACCGGACTGTTCCAGCGGCAATACCTGGGTATAGGCGTCCATCTGTTTTTGCAGCCACACCTCGGGATGGGGTTGTGCCTGCATAAATTCGTGGGCTTTGAGCACCGCTTTGCGCAAATCCCGATCGTTCTTATGACTGCACAGCTGGCGGGTGAGCTCCATAAATGCCGGGTCCCGCTGCCGATAGCTTTGCTCCAGCACCGCATCCAGCGCCTCGGCTTTCAGCAGTTTGGTCTGCCCTTCCTCAGCGATGGAGAAACCGACAGGCAGCTCTGCCTGAGCGGAAAACTCCTGCAACAGACGGGAGCAGAAGCCGTGCACGGTGGAAATATAGGCACGGGGCAGCAGCATCTGCTGTCGGACGTAGTTGAGATTGTCCGGCTCGGCGGCCATTTTTTCCGCCAGAACCTCGCTCAGGCGCTGCCGCATCTCTGCCGCCGCGGCCCGGGTGTAGGTGACGATCAGCAGACGGTCCACGTCCACCGGGGGCATGGTAGGCTTTCCCTCTTCGTCCGGGGCGCCGGTGAGCATCCGGATAACCCGCTCCACCAGCACCGCCGTCTTGCCGGAGCCGGCTGCCGCCGACACCAGCAGGGTGCCGCCACGGGCGGTAAAACTGTATTCCTGTTCTTTATTCCATCCCATCCGGCTCACCCTCCTTTTCCAGTTGCTCCATCGCCACAGCGAAATCCGCCCTTTTTAGTTCGTTGATGCGGTCACCCGATTCGCGACCGCACACCGCCTTATACTCACAATAGGTGCACGAAGGCACCCAGGCATCCTTTTCGTCGGTGGGGACCGCGTCGATGACGCCGTCCAACAGGGTCTCGCCCATCTCCACCAGCAGGCGTTCCACCGTCCGGCGCAGTACGTCGAACTGTCGAGCGGTGACCACGTCACCCTCTACGGTTTCCACCTCGCCCTCTTCTTTCACCGGCTTCATCTTCGCCGGAATAAAGAGGCCCTGGGCGCTGGGGTCCATCGCCTTTACCACCTGGGGGTCCGCCAGCACCACGCCGTTCATCTTCATCCCTCTCAGCCGTTGCTCCGGCTTGGCCCCCCGCGTAACGATCAGGTTGCTCAAGGGGTGATACAGCACACCTGCCGGATGCAATCCGTCGCTGCGCCCCAATTTGTCCGCATAGTGGGCGCTATTCTCGCAGATGGTGAAGAGATACACCAGCATCTGGATACACTGCCCCTGGGACAGGGTGGACAGGTCAAAGGTGGTGCTGCCGGTTTTATAATCCACCACCCGGACATAGGCGGTTTGGGTGCCATCCTCGTTATCCTGTATGTAGAGGTCTACCCGGTCCACCTTGCCCTGCAACTGGACAGAGCCCTGATTCTTGGTCATCGGTAGCTGGAGCGACAGCACGCCATCCTCCTTAAACCGGCTCTTGGTATAGATGTTCAGCTCAAAATCCAAAGGGGTAAACTTGCCCTGCTGCAGCTCCACCATCGTGTGCCACAAAAGGTTTCGGGCGCTGAGTTGAGCCAGCCCCACCTGATACATAAACCGACCGTTTTTGTTGGCAAAGCCCCCCATCTCCCGACGGATATAGTCGCTCAGTACCCGCTCCACGTCAGCGTACAATCTATCCAAAAGGGCCGCGTCAGGGGTGGTGGTGGTGGGCTGCTCCCGCAGTTGATCCAGAAGGTTCCCCTTTTGGCAGTATTCCTGCAACAGCACCTCCGCCGCATAGTGTACCAGCGTACCAAAAATGCGTCCGTCGATCTCCGCCACCCGTCGCTCCTGCAGGCGCAGACCGTACTGGCAGAAATACTTAAACTTACAATGATAGAAAACGTCCGCCTGGGTGGCCGACAACGCCATATCCTGCTTAAACAGGGCTTTGGCGGTTTCCGGACGGTTCAGACGATAGTCCACCCCCTGCTCCGCGGCCCGTTGAACAGACCGAAGTCGGTGCTTGTATTCCTCCGAATCGCCCAGCACCTCTTTCAGGCTCTCGGTAAACGCAGAGGGGGTTCGGTATTCCAACGCCAACCGGCGGAACATCTCGTCTGCCGATTCCAGGTCGGCACCGTCCGGACGTTGTGCCACCCCCGCGGCGTGACCGGGCAGAATTTTCTGAATGGCGGTCACCACCGGCGAGGGACCGGTCTCAGCGCCGCTGCGATAGGTGACGATCAGCTGCTGGCTGGGGGCGGTCAGGGCCAGATAGGCGTAATACCGCTCCTCCACACACTGGGTCAGCACATCCTCGGCCAAGGTCAGCCCCCGCGCTTTCAGTCGGCGGCGCTCCTCCTCGGTCAGCAGACCGTCCCCCATCGGATAGGCAGGGAGCACCCCTTCGTTGGCACCCAGCACCAACACCACCCGGGGGTTATCAAACCGCATACGGTTCACGCTACCCACCTGCACCGCATCCAGGCCTTGGGGAATGGTGCCCATATCCATCGTGCGGCACAGCATCGTAAACAGATCCTCCAACCGGCTTGCCGGCAGGTGCTGGTCACCCAACGCCACCACAAACCGATCCAAGATCTTCATCAGTTCATCCCACAACCGCGCCGCGTGAGCCGCCAGCACCGGCTGTGCCATCGCCTCCAGCACCTCGGTCTGGTGAGCGATCCGCTCCGGCAGATCCCGCTGGTCAGCCAACCACCGGTACACCGCCATCGCAAACTGACGACCGGTAGCCCCGCCCCGCAGCGCACCGCGCAAGGGGGTCAGGGAATCCACCAAGGCCTGACGGCGCTCATTCAGTCGTTGGAGCAGCGCATCGTCCGCCGACGTCATCTTGCGGTCGATGCCCTGGGGGTTCTCGGTCCACTCCTGCTCCCAACGGGAGCCTTCGATGCGCCATGTGTATACATAGTTCTCTATCTCAGCGATCTCTACCGGGGTGAGCGGCCACAGATCGGTCTTCATCAGCCGCAGCAGCTCCTCGGTGCGCCAACCGCCCACCGCCACGCGCAGGGCGGAACGCACATACACCACCAGAGGCTCACACAGCAGATCCCGACGGGCATCCATATAATAGGGGATACCCTCGCAGGCCATCAGGTCGTCCAAGAGGCCCTGATAATCCCCTAACTGGCGCACCGCCACCGCAATCTCCCGGCAACGGTACCCCTCCCGCAACAAGCGGCGAAGCTGACGCACCGCATAGCGGCACTCCTCATACACCGTAGCGCAGGGGGTGACGATCACCTCCGGAGCCGCCCCCTCATACACCGCCGGAGCCGGGGCATACAGCCCGGTCTCCAGCGCTTTCAGCGCCGGGGTCTGAGCCCGGCGATTCTCTTCAAGACAGATTACGTTCCACGCCATACCGCGATCCTGCGCCAACCGATGCAGACGTTGGGCGGTGGCGGTCACCGGCGCAAACAGCGAAAATGCCCGAGAACAACCGGTCGTTTCGCCGGGCCACTCAGCCCCCAGGGTATCGGTACACAGCGCCACGGTCAGCTCCTCTGCCTGGGGCAGCACCGCATCCAGCACCGCCAACTCCTGCTGCGTAAAGCCCTTAAAGCCGTCCACAAACACCGCCGCCTGACGCAAAAGCGTGCTCTCCGGCAGTACGTCGGCCAACCGGGTCAGGTCGTCCGTCTCCCGCAGGCCGGAGCTTTTGACCAACCCCTCGTAGGCGAAAAAGACCCGGCAGAGATCCTCGGTTTTATTGGTGAGCAACGAGGGGGTATCCTCCTCCTGCGCCATCTGCGCCGCCACCTGCTCCAGCTGCTGGGTGGTAACCGCGCACCGGCACAGCTCTTCCCACAAAGAGAGCAGTTGCTCCACGTAGGCGCTGTCGGTAACCAAGCGGGGGCGCAAACCGCTCATAGGGGTGCCCTTGTCAGCGTCCACCGCCACCACCTGCTCCAGAGCGCGGCTCATCAGCAGGGCGCGCACCCCCTCATCCAGAGGCTGACCGGCCAAGCCGCCCACCTGGCGGAACACCCGATCTGCCAAACGGGAGAAGCTCAGCACCTGCACCCGGGATGCCTGCACCGGGCCCAGCCGATTCAGCAGAGCCCGCTCACAGGCAAAGGAGTGCTGTTCCGGCACGATCCAAAACAGATTCTCCTTCCCCTGTCCGGTCAGCTCTGCCATCCGCTCCAACATTCGGTAAGTCTTACCGCTGCCGGAACGGCCATAGATCAAATTCAGCATAGCGCTTCTCCCCCTTTTACACACTGGGTATAGTATCGCACAAGCATTGTCCTATAAACGGGACAATGCGGAAAAATCCGCCACAAAGGCGGATTTTTCAATAGGTTTTTTCTTTCAGTTGACGGCGGATGGCCGCAAAGGCGGCCTGCTCCCCCTGCTGAGCCACAAGGGTCAGCCACCCCTCCAACAAAGCGGAGGTCTCCGGGTGAATGACCCGCCGAGGCTTGCCGGCCAAAAAGTAGGACAGCGGGTGTTGCCTATCGTAGTCCTTGCCCTGATAGATCTTGCTGGCCGCCAACCGGTCACAGAACATCTCGGCCACATAGTTGACCGGCATTTTCACCGGCATCACCCGGTGCTCCACCGGATGATAGTCGGTCCAGTATTCAAAATGATGGCGGTTGCGCCCCTTGTGATGAAGCCACGCGGTGGAATATCCCAGCGTCCTTCGCTCCGTCTCGTTGGGGCTGTGGGTGCCCTGATAATACCGGGCTCCCACCCAAAACTCCCGGGGGCTGTATTTGGATAGGTCGTGAAACAGCCCCTGCCAACCGATGCCCGCCCTGAAACAATGGACGATCACCCGATGGCGGTGGCGGGTAATGGTGCAAAAATGGCGTATGGGATGCATAAATCCCCACTCCTCCCGGCTTGCATTATGCCGTATGATGTGATAGAATGTTAACGGTTGGCCACCTTGGCAAAACCGGGTGGCGGCGGTGTGCCGTCAAACAGCCACTTGGTTTCCGGCAGGGCGGTCATACACAGACAATCCCCCTCCGCCACCACGATGTGCTCGATCAGCCGGATGTCCAGCGGTCGGAGGATCTCCATAAGCCGCCGGGTAGTCTCTACGTCGGCGTTGGAGGGAAAGGCGAAGCCGTTGGGATGGTTGTGGGCCAGCACCAACTGAGTGGCGTTATCCCGCAACGCCTGCTGCACCGCCTCCCGGACGTTGAACTGGGCCGAATTGACATTGCCCTCAAACAGGCAGGTGGTGTTTAGGTGCTTGCGTTTGTTGTCCAGGCACACCATAATCACCTTCTCATTCTTCGCCCCTAAAAACTGCGGCACTACGTGCTTGATCAGAGACTGCGTGTTGAACAGATGCTGTACGACACCGGTCATATCCTTATAATACTTTCGGGCAGATTGCCCGACCAGGGTCAGCAGGGTAGCCACGTGGGGCGTGACCCCCGGCACCAACAGCAGATCGTCATAGTGGGCATTCAGCACCCGCGTCCAGCTGCCAAAGTATTCCACCAGTGCGTGAGCCAAATCGTTGGTGTTGCGATAGGGCAGAGCATAAAACAGGAGCAGCTCCACGATCTCGTGGTCGCTGAAGGAATCCAGTCCTCCGGTCAAAAACCGCTCTTTCATCCGCTGACGGTGTCCCTCGTGGACCCCTCCGGCTTTGGTCTGTTTCTCTGCCATGTTGCCTCACCTCATTTCATCCAATTTCTCTCTAAATTCTATCATATTCCGCACTATTTGTAAAGAGGAGACCGCCCATGAAAATCACCCTCACCATCCAAAAAAACGACGCCGGACAACGGCTGGATAAATTCCTCACCAAAACCTATCCCAACCTGCCCCAATCCCTGCTGTATAAGGCCCTGCGCAAAAAGGACATCAAGCGCAACGGCAAGCGGTGCGATAAGGCAGACCGGCTGGAGGAGGGGGACGTGCTGTCCTTATTCCTGCCGGAGGATACCTTGCAGGTGGCCCCGCCCACCTATGAATTCATGCACGCCTCCAAACAGCTGGACGTGGTGTACGAGGACGAACACGTGATCCTGCTGAACAAAAAGGCGGGGCTGTTGGTGCATCCGGACAACCGGGAGTACGCCGACACCCTGCTGTTTCGCGTCCAGCGGTATCTGTACGAAAAGGGGGAATACGACCCCAAGGACGAGCAGAGCTTTGCCCCGGCGCTGGTCAACCGCATCGACCGCAACACCAGCGGCATCGTCATCGCCGCCAAAACGGCGGTGGCCCTGCGCATCCTTAACGAAAAACTGAAAAATCGGGAGATTCAGAAATACTATCTGTGCATCGTCCACGGCAAGATGCCGAAGGAGAGCGATACGCTGGAGGCATTCTTAGAGAAGAACGAAGCCCAAAACCGGGTGTACATCTCGGATACCGCCAAGGCCGGTGCCCGCACCATCCGCACCCGGTATACGGTGCTGGAGCATAAAAACAGCCTATCCCTTTTGGAAATCCATCTGCTGACCGGACGCACCCACCAGATCCGCGCCCACCTGGCCAGCATCGGTCATCCGCTGCTGGGGGACGGAAAATACGGCACCAACGCCCTCAACAAAGGCACCGGGTTTAATAAACAGGCCCTATGCTCCTATCGACTGAAGTTTGAGTTTACCTCCGATGCGGATGAACTGAACTATCTGAACGGCAAGGAATTTGCGCTGGAGGACGTATGGTTTGCAGAGGCGTTTAGAAACGGAAAGATTGGATAAAAAAAGCCCTACTCCTGTGAGTAGGGCTTTTTTTATTGAAATACCACCTGGTTCTCCGCCACCCCCAGCCGGACGGTATCCCCCTTTTGATAGGTGCCGTCCAACATCCGCTGGGCCAGCGGGTCCTCCACCAACCGTTGCACCGCCCGACGGAGGGGACGCGCCCCATACACCGGGTCGAATCCCTCCGCCGCCAGCCACCCCGCCAGTTCCGGGGCGGTTTCCAACGTATAGCCTAACTCTTGTAAGCGCTTACAAAGCCGCTGGATCAGCCGTTCCGCGATGGCGGTCACCTCTTCTTTTTGCAAAGGGTCGAACAGGATCACCTCGTCAATGCGGTTGAGAAACTCGGGACGGAACTGCCGTTTCAGCTCCCCCATCACGGTGGCGCGACGGGCCGCTTTATCCCCGTCGGCGGTGGGGGCAAAACCTACGCACCCCTCCCCCGCCAACCGCCGGGCACCGATGTTGGAGGTCATAATCACCAGCGTGTTGCGAAAATCCACCCGTCGGCCTGCCGCATCGGTCAACTGTCCATCCTCCAGCAGCTGGAGCAGAAGATTAAACAGATCCGGGTGGGCTTTTTCGATTTCGTCCAGCAGCACCACACTATACGGCTGTCGGCGTACCGCCTCGGTGAGCTGTCCTCCCTCCTCGTGACCCACATAGCCGGGAGGCGACCCCACCAACCGGGAGACGGTGTGCTTCTCCATATACTCCGACATATCCAGACGGATCATCGCCTTTTCATCCCCAAAGAGAGCCCCTGCCAAGGCCTTGCACAGCTCGGTTTTGCCCACGCCGGTGGGGCCGAGGAAGAGAAAAGAGCCTACCGGACGGTTGGGATCCCCCAACCCCAAGCGACCCCGGCGTACCGCCCGAGCCACGGCGGACACCGCCGCCTCCTGTCCCACCAGACGGCGATGCAGGGTCTGCTCCAGCGTTTTCAAGCGACCGCTCTCCTCCTGGGATACCTGCTCCACCGGCACCCTAGCCCAGTCTGCCACCACCGCCGCCACGTCGGCGGCCTCCACCTGCCGGCCGGTGTCCCGCTGATGCTGTTGCCAGTGCTCCATCCGCTGTTCCAGCCGTTCCGACAGAATCCGCTCCGCATCCCGCAACCGCGCCGCCCGCTCAAAATCCTGCTCGTGGATGGCAGATTTTTTCTCGCACAAGAGCCGCGCCGCCTCCCCCTCCATCTGCTTAAGATCGGAGGGTGCTGCCAACTGCCGCAGACGTACCCGCGAAGCGGCCTCGTCCATCAGATCCACCGCCTTATCCGGCAGAAAGCGATCCGGGATATACCGCACCGACAGAGATACCGCCGCTTGCAGAGCCTCGTCCCCAATGCGCACCTTATGATGGGCCTCGTATCTGTCCCGCAGGCCCCGCAGAATGGCAAGGGTCTGCTGTTCGGTGGGCTCGCCCACCGTCACCGGCTGAAAGCGCCGCTCCAGCGCCGCATCCTTTTCAATGTGCTTGCGGTACTCGGTGATGGTGGTGGCACCGATGAGCTGCAATTCGCCCCGGGCCAGCACCGGCTTGAGAATGTTGGCGGCATCCACCGCCCCCTCCGCCGCCCCCGCGCCGATCAGGTTGTGGAGTTCGTCAATAAACAGAAGCACGTCCCCCGCCTTGTTCACCTCCGCCACCGCGTTGCGAATACGCTCCTCAAAGTCCCCCCGGTATTTGGTGCCGGCCACCATCCCGGTCAGGTCCAAGGTCAGCAGACGCTTGTTGCGCAACGGCTCCGGCACCTCGCCGGAGGCAATACGCTGGGCAAGCCCCTCTGCTACGGCGGTTTTCCCCACCCCCGGCTCTCCGATCAGACAGGGATTGTTCTTGGTGCGGCGGCAAAGGATCTGGATCACCCGACCGATCTCCTCCTCCCGGCCGATCACCGGGTCGATCTGCCCACTCCGGGCCATACCGGTCAGATCCCGCCCAAACTGATCCAGGGTGGGGGTACGGCTGTTTTTATGATTTTCACGACCGGGGGAAGCGGCAGGAGCGCCGCCCCCCGCCACCCGGTTTAGATCCCCCAGCAGTTCGGCGGGGCGCCCATCCAACAGGCAGAGCAGGCGCACCGCCACGCTGGTATCGTCCCGTAAGATGGCGCTCAGCAGATGCTCGGTGCCGGCATACCGCTGACCCGCCAGCGCCCCGGCTGTGAGGGCCGCCTCCATCGCCGCCTTGGCCCGGGGGGTGAAATCCTCCGGGGTGAGGGTGCTGTAACTGCCACCGGTCTCCGCCGCCAAGATCTTTTCGGTGTAGCGGGCCACCGTAATGCCCCGCCCGGCCAACACCACCGCCGCCACACCACTCCCCTCTCGCAGCAGCCCCAGCAAAAGGTGCTCGGTACCCACGTAGGTGTGCCCCATCTCCCGGGCTGCGGTGATGGCCAAATTCAGGGCTGTCCCCGCCTTATCCGTAAATCGTTTGAATCGGTACATACGTTACCCTCCTTTATCCTTAAATATAGGTCAAAGAAAAGCCGTATATACATTTCTTTCACCATCCTGTGCCCCTCACATACAATGAAAATGTAAGGTGACTGCAGGAAAAACCAGATTACCGGTCACAAGCGGTAACGGGGCCCCTCCGCGGTCACCCACTGAAGGAGGTGGAAGTATGTGTTTGCGTAATCTGTTCTGCGGCAGCGACTGTAACTGGATTCTGCTGATCATCATCGTTCTGTTGCTCATCGATGACGGCGGTTGCGGTAACGGTTGTGGCAACAACGGTTGCGGTGGCTACACCACCGTCAACAACGGCTGCGGTTGTGACTGCGGCTGTGGTTGCGGTTGCTAACCCCCTAAAAAAGGCGGTCATCCCCCATGGGATGACCGCTCTTTTTTTGTACGGGGCAAAAGGTGCAAAAGACGACCACCCCAAAAAAATGACAAGTCTTGACAAAATACCCTTTTTTTGGTAACATCAAAACCACCAAAAACGAAAGGAGGGACTCTCTATGACTTCCACCGGCATTGTGCGCCGCATCGACTCTGCAGGCCGTTTTGTGCTTCCCATCGAGTTGCGCCGCACTCTGGACATCGAGGATACCGACGCTCTGGAGATCTTCCTGGAGGACAACACCATCGTGCTGAAAAAATATCAGCCCGCCTGCATCTTCTGTGGCAACGCCCGTGACGTGAGCGGGTACAAGGGCAAGAACGTGTGTGTCAACTGTCGCCGGGATCTGGGCGAATCGGTATAAACAGCGATAAAAAAACCGCTACCCAACGGGTAGCGGTTTTTCTTTTCTCTTAGTTGGTGACGGTATCGTTGCGGCGCTCAAACAGACGGGTGATCTCTGCCAGATCGTCGTCCTCCTCCGGCCAGGCGGGGGTCTCAAACGCAGTCTGACCCACCGGCACGGACACGGTGTTGGCCCCCACGGTACGGCTGCTGCCGCCATTGAAATCGGCGGACAGACCGGTAGCGATCACGGTCACGCTGACGGTGTCGCCCACCGTCTCATCCAGGCTGTAACCCCAGATGATGTTGGCATCGGGGTGCATCTGGTTGCTGATGGTGCTAGTGGCAGCCTCCATCTCGTCAAAGTCGAAGTCCTCAGGCGCCACAACGTAGATCAGCACGCCGTGAGCACCCTCGATGGAGGTCTCCAGCAGGGGGCTGTCCACAGCGGCACGAGCCGCCTCAACGGCGCGCTCCTTACCATCGGCGCGGCCCATACCCATATGGGCGGTGCCGGCATCCTTCATAATCGCCAGTACGTCGGCGAAATCCAGGTTGATGCCGCCCACGCGCAGGATCACCTCCGAGATGCTCTGCACGCCCTGGCGCAGAACCTCGTCCGCCATCTCAAACGCGTTCTTCATGGTGATGCGCTCGGTGGTGACCAGCTTGATGCGGTCGTTGGGGATGACCACCAGGCTGTCCACGTGCTCTTTCAGCACGGCGATGCCATCCTCCGCCTGCTCCATACGGCGCTTGCCCTCAAAGGAGAAGGGCTTGGTGACGATGCCCACGGTGAGAATGCCCATATCCCGGGCAATCTGGGCCACCACGGGAGCCGCGCCGGTGCCGGTGCCGCCGCCCATACCGGCGGTGACAAACACCATATCCGCACCCTGCAGGGCCGCCACGATCTCGTCGCGGCTCTCCTCGGCGGCACGCTGACCGCGCTCGGGATTACCGCCGGCGCCGTGACCGCGGGTCAGCTTTTCGCCGATCTGGATCTTGTGGGTGGCCAGGGATACGTCCAACACGGCCGCATCGGTATTGATAGCCATAAATTCTACACCGCGCACGTCGGCGTGCACCATACGGTTGATGGCGTTACCGCCGCCACCGCCCACGCCGATGACCTTGATGGTGATGCTGTTGTTGGGGACTGCCGGAGCGATCTCAAAAGGACACATAGTGAAACCTCCTATTTATACAAGAAATAGTTTCTCGTTATAGTTCTATACACACTATATTGTAGCACGGCCAAACAAAAATTTCAACTGGAAATTACAAAAAACAGAATATTTTTTTACAAAACAAACCGAGGGGACACCAAACGGTGTCCCCTCGCGGTATCGGATTATTCTTCACCGGGTTCTTCTTCGGGTTTCTCCGGCTTTTTGTCGGTATCGTCTGCCGTGCCGGACTCATCCTTGGATGCACCCGACTCTGCCTGCTCCTGCTTGACCAGATCCTCTTGAGGCGTAAAGAACCCTCTATCGTTGCCCGGATTACCGTCCGAGAAATTGATCATATCGTAGAGCCCCTCCAGCACCTCGCCCTTTTCGTCGCTCAGGTGGGGCAAGCTCTTCACCAGGCTGGCCACCTGGTTGACGATGTTGGTCTCGTTGCCGAGCACCACCTCCAACCGGTCCTTCAGACGGAAAGAGATCCGGGTCTTTTGGGTGATATCCACCAGAGTGATGCCGGACAGGCCATACTGCTTTGAGGCGGTGATCAGGGTGCGGCAGATGCCCAGGCTGCGGTCATCCAGCAGATCCTTGCCGATGGTCTCGCTGCGCAGGGTAGCCCCCTTGATCTTCAGCAGGTTGGCGGGCACCTTATCGGCGGTAACCCGCTCCAGAGCCCGGTTGTTCTCCCCCACGATGACGTATTCCTCGCCTACCTGCACCGCCGCCATGATCTTGACCTCCTTAACGGTGATGCGCAGTTCGGAGAAGGAGGCGTTGCCCACCTCGATGGTCTCTAAGTACGGGAAAGCATCCCGCAGTCGGTCATAGGCCTCCTGCTTGTTGACACTCAGCAGATTCTGACCCACGTCCAGACCGCTCTTATCCACAATCTGCTCATAGCTGTACCGGGTATCGCCCTCCACGTAGATGGCGGTCACTTCCATCACCGCCAACAGCACGCCGATGCCGATCAGCAACACCAGCACCACCGCGCTGACCACCAGAGCGATGCGACGGCGACGCAAACGGCGACGCCGTGCCTCACGGCGCGCTTCCTGTAAGTTTTCCGGTCGTTTGGTTTCCATACAGTTCATCCTTTTCCGACAGTTTCTCTCACGATCTCTGCGCCAACGGCCCGCAGACAGCCCTCAAAATCCTCATAGCCTCGATCCAGATGCGTCAGGTTGGTCAGGCAGGTCTCGCCGGTAGCGGCCAAGGCCGCCACCGCCAGGGCCGCGCCGCCCCGCAGGTCGGTGCAGGCTACCTGCGCCCCCTGCAACCGGGGCACGCCCTCCACCACCGCCACCCGACCGTCTACCCGAATGCGGGCTCCCATCCGGGTCAGCTCGTCTACGTACCGATAGCGATTCTCAAATATGGTTTCCACAAACACGCTGGTGCCCTTGGCACCGCAGGCCACCGCCACCAAAGGGGCAGCCCCGTCGGTGGGAAAGCCGGGATACGGCAAGGTGCGCACCGTGCCCAACCGCTCCGGACGCTGAGGTCCCCGCACCCGCAGGGTATCCTCTCCCAAGCGGCACAGCCGGCATCCCGCCTGCTCCAGCGCCGGGAACACCGGCGCGGTGGCCTGAATGGCACAGCGGGTTAGGGTCACGTCTCCGCCGGTGAGGGCTGCCGCCGCCAAATAGGTGGCGGCCTCGATCCGATCCGGCATCACCCGATGGGTGACCGGATGCAAGCACCGCACCCCCTCGATGGTGATGGTGCCACTCTCCATCCCGCTGATGCGGGCACCGCACCCGTTCAGAAACCGGCACAGATCGCCGATCTCCGGCTCTCTGGCCGCATTATGCAACCGGGTGGTCCCGACGGCGGTGCAGGCCGCCAACAGCACGTTCTCGGTGGCGCCCACGCTGGGAAAACTCAAGGATATTTCGTTACCCTGCACCCCCTGGGGGGCGGTGCAACGGATGGTGCCGTGGCACTCCTCCACCTGTACCCCCAAGCGGCTCAGCGCCGCCAAGTGCAGGTCGATCGGACGAGGTCCCAGCTCACACCCACCGGGATGAGTGAGCACCGCCTGACCGCACCGCGCCACCACCGCGCCCAAAAACACGATGGAGGAGCGCATCTGCCGCATCAGATCATCCGGGATCTCGCTCCGGCAAGGGGCGGTGGCATCCACCGTCACCACGTCCTCACAGCGGGTTACCCGACACCCCAGATGCCGCAAAATCGTCAGGGACGCATCCACGTCCGACAGGCGGGGACAATTATGTATCTCGCTGACACCCGGCACCAACAGGGTGGCCGCCAGCAACGGCAGGGCGCTGTTCTTCGCCCCGTGAATGGGGATCTCCCCCTCCAGGCGCTTTCCGCCCCGTATCCGCATCACATCCATACCGACGCCTCCTCTCCACCCCCAATGTATGCAGAGAGAATTTGTCCGGTACGGGGTTATTTTTTCAGCAGTGCTTCCAGCTCGTTCATAATGCGCACGTCGGCGTCCAAAATGGCCGCGCCGCGCACGTTCTGCTCCATCTGCGCCAGTTTATCCGGGTTGTCGGTCACCGTTTGGATGGCTTCCCACAGCGCGTCGGCGGTCAGATCTTTTTCCTCGATGCATAGGGCCGCGCCCCGATTGACCAGCACCATCGCGTTGTGAAACTGGTGATTCTCCGCCACATAGGGGGAGGGGATCAAAATCGAGGGTTTGCCGGCAGCCGGCAACTCGCTGAGGGTCATGGCGCCGCATCGGCAGATGACCAAATCCGCTGCCGCCATACACCGGGGCATATCGTCGATGTATTCTCGCACCGTCACACCGTCACCGGTCAGCGGGACACCCGCTGCTTCCAGCTGCGCCTTCATAGCGGCGTAACCGGCCTTGCCGGCACCGTGGATGTGCTGCAGCTTGCCCTCTTTCCGGCTGCGGCTCAGTACCTCCACCATCGCCTCGTTGATGTGGGCGGCACCCAAACTGCCGCCAAAGGAAAGCACCAGAGGGCGGGTATCCAGCCCCAGCTCTTTGCGGGCTGTTTCTTTATCCTTTGTGAGAAAATCCGGACGCAGGGGGTTGCCGGTCACCACCGCCTTGACCTCCTCCGGCAGATGCCGGCGGGCATCCTCGCTGCACAAAAGAACCAAAGCACCCTCTTTGCCCAGCATTTTAACGGTGACGCCGGGATAGGCGTTGGACTCGTGTACCGCGGTGGGCACCCCCATCCGGATCGCCTGGCGCAGTACCGGGCCGCAGACATAGCCGCCGGTACCCACCGCCAGGTCGGGTTTGAACTCTTTGATGATCTTTTTGGACGCGGCGCTGGCACCAAACACGTTGGCCACCGCCATTACGTTGCGCCCGATATTCTTTAGACTGAAACGGCGCTGAAAGCCCCGCACCGTCACGGTGCGGATGGGATACCCTGCCGCCGGCACCAACTGGGTCTCCATACGACCCTTGGCACCCACGAACAGAAACTCAGCATCCGGGTATTTCTGTTTTAATAAATCCGCAATAGCGAGGGCCGGGTTGATGTGACCCGCCGTACCGCCACCGGTCATCAATATACGCATATAGGAACTACCTCTTTTCAATACGTGACTGGCGCGACACCGACAGCACCACGCCCATCTGACCCAGCAGCATCAAAATTGACGTGCCGCCGTAGCTGAAGAAGGGTAGGCTGATACCGGTATTGGGCAACAGATTGGATACCACCGCCACGTTGATGGCCACCTGCAGACCGATCTGCAGGGTCAGACCCAACGCCAACATACAACCAAACTTATCCGGCGCTTTCATGGCAATCTTCAAGCCCCGCCACACCAGCAGGCCGAACAGCAACAGCACCAGAATGGCACCGATGAGACCCATCTCCTCGCAGAACACCGAGAAGATAAAGTCGTTTTGGGGTTCCGGCAGGAACAGGTGCTTCTGCCGGGAGGCACCGGGGCCCTGACCCAGAATGCCGCCGGAGCCGATGGCAAACAAGGACTGCACCGTCTGCCAGGCGTGATCCCGGCCGGAGATACCGTCCTCAAAGGTGATCTGATTCTCAAAGGACTCCATCGGGTGGAGCCACACCGCGATACGGTCCTGCTCATACCCCATTACCACCACCATCGCCACCACAAGGGCGGCGCCGATGGCCAAAATACCCAACAGCCAACCAAGCCGAACACCGCCGATGTACATCATCATAAAGCCCAGCATGGCGATCAGCAACGTACCGGACAGGTGCGGCTCGATGACCACCAAGCCACAGGTGATCACCAAAATCACAAACAAGGGAAAGAATCCGGCGCGGAAGGTCTTCATCCGCTTATGATTGAGCGAAATCAGGTGGGCAAACAGCACCACCAAGGCAAACTTGGCAATTTCAGAGGGCTGGAAGGAGAAGGCCCCCAACGACACCCAACGGTGGATGCCGGTGGGTGAGGGCATAAAATACGCCATCACCAGGAAAATAAGGCTCACACCCCAGACGATCCACGCCAGCTTATGGAACACGTGGTAGTCCATCATCGAGATGGCCAGCATCGCCACCACACCGATGGCAGCAAAAATCAACTGCTTGCTGATGTAAAAATAACTGTCGCCCTCATAGGTAAAGGCATACACGTGGCTGGCGGAATACAGCGTTGCCAAGCCGATGATGAGAATCGCCATCAGCAACACGAAAAACTGCATATCAAACCCGGTGGCAATATTCCAAAACCGCCGTTTTTTGGGGTTTCCGGGACGACCGGCACCCTGCGGCTGACCGGTCAACCGCCGGTTAGGCTGCCAGGAAGACATCGGAACTGTTTTTCCTTGCGCCATAGGTATGCTCCTTTCTTGTGAAAATCAATGCGTCGTCAGGCGTACTGCTGTAACAGAACCGCTCCCACGCAACCCAGCAGGGTCACGCCGGAGAAGATCAGCACGATCTTGTTTTCGCTCCAACCGCACATCTCAAAATGATGGTGCAGGGGGCTCATCTTGAACAGCCGCTTGCCGTGGGTGAGCTTGAAATAGGACACCTGCAGGATCACCGACAGGTTTTCGGCTATGTACAACACGCCGATCGGCACCAGCAGGAAGGGCTGATCGATGCCAAACGCCAATGCGGTCAACGCACCGCCGATAAACAGTGAGCCGGTATCCCCCATAAACACCTGGGCAGGGTGCAGGTTCCAGATCAAGAAGCCCACCAAGCCACCGGCCAGCGCCACCGCCAAAATGCTCTGGGACAGCAGCCCCACCATACCACACAAAATCAGCAGGGTGACCGACGCCACAAAGGCGGTCATCGCACACAAACCGTCCACACCGTCGGTCAGGTTGGTGGCGTTGGTCATCGCCACAATGACGAACACCGTAAAGGGGATATACCAAATACCCCAGTCCACCACCCCGAAGAAGGGGATGACAAACTTGCCCTCGCAACCATAGAGGTACATCACCACCGCATAGGCGGTGGCCAGCGTCAGCTGGAACAAGAGCTTCTGCCGGGCGGTGAGACCCAGGTTGCGCTTTTTCACTACCTTAATGAAATCGTCGGCAAAGCCAATGGCACCGCAGCCCAACGCCAGACCAATACCGGCCCAGAACCGCACGGTTTCCAGAGAATAGGCAAACATCCCCTCCACCGTGATGAACTGCATCAGCGCCAGAGCCACCAAAGAGGCCACCAAAAAGCCGGCGATGAACAGAAGCCCGCCCATGGTAGGGGTGCCCTGCTTTTTCTCGTGCCAGGAGGGACCCTCCTCCCGGATGGTCTGACCGAATTTCAGCTTATGAAGCCACGGGATCACCACCTTGCCCAGTCCGGCGGACAGAGCCAAAGACAGAAAACCGGTGACACCCAAAATCAGCGCATAATTCATATCCATTGTCGTTACCTCCGTTACTGGGCCAAGGCTTCGGCCACCACTTCCCGTTCATCCAGATGAATGGTTTCCTCTTTCAGAATCTGGTAGGTTTCGTGACCCTTGCCCGCCAACAGAATGGTGTCGCCGGGCCGAGCGTTGCGGATGGCCCAATGAATGGCCTCTACCCGATTCTCTACCACCGTATAGGGGGTGCCGGCATCCCGGACACCGGGCAGAATATCCTCGATAATGGCGGCGGGGTCCTCGGTACGGGGGTTATCCGAGGTCACCACCAAATAATCCGACAGCGAAGCCGCCACAGCGCCCATCAGAGGCCGCTTGGTCTTATCCCGGTCACCACCGCAACCGAACAACGTCACCAGACGACCGGCACAACACGCTTTCAACGTGCGGCAAATATTATCCAAACCGTCGGGGGTGTGGGCGTAATCGATGACCACGGTGAAATCCCGACCGGTGGGCACCACCTCGGCGCGACCTTTGACCCCGGCGGCGGCAGAGAGCGCCTCCACCACCCGGTCAAAATCCATCCCCAGCTGCAAGCAAACACTGGCGGCACACAGGCCGTTGTATACAGAGAACTCACCGGGGATCTGCATCTTCACCTGACCGATCCGGTCACCGCTCACCAGCTCAAAGTCCACCCCATCGGCACGGTAGCGAACGTTGCGGGCTTGGTAATCGGCGCTGTCACCCTTGGCCGAGTAGGTGGTGACGGGGCAGGGGATGTCGGCGGTCATAGCCTCGTTCCAGGCGTCGTCCTTGTTGGAGATGCCGAGCCGGCTGAGGGAGAACAGCTCCTTTTTGGCCAGCATATAGTGCTCCATCGTGCCGTGGTAATCCAGGTGATCCTGCGTCAGATTGGTGAACACACCTACCTCATACTCACAGCCGGCCACACGGCGCTGATCCAGAGCGTGAGAGGACACCTCCATCACGCAATAGTCACAGCCCTCCACCACCATCAGCGCCAGCAGACTCTGCAGGTCGTAGGGGTCGGGGGTGGTGTGCTGGGTGGGTAACACCCGGTCACCGATGAGGTTATGGATGGTGCCGATCAGGCCCACCTTGTGCCCCTCGTGCTCCAGCATCGACTTGATCAGCGTGGTGGTGGTGGTCTTGCCGTTGGTGCCGGTGACGCCGATCATCTTCAGCCGTGCGGCAGGATGACCGAACCAGTTGGCGCACAGCTGCGCCCACACCATACGGCTGTTCTCCACCAAAATCTGGGTATGCAGGCCCATATCCCGCTGCACCACCACCGCGGCGGCGCCGGCCTCCTGGGCCTGACGGGCAAACCGATGACCATCCACCGCCGTGCCCACAATGCACACGAACAGACACCCCGGCTCTACCCGACGAGAGTCGCAGGTGATGGACACAATCTCCGTATCCTCTTTAATCAGCCCGGCAGAAATACCGGTATCCTTCAGCAGTTCATACAGCTTCATCGTGTTGGTCATCCTTTCTATCCGCAAAGGGGAATTTAGCCATCTTGTGTATCGGTATACGCAAAGTTCACCGTAATAACGGTACCCTTGGGCACCTCGGTGCCCGCCTTGACGTCCTGACGGTTGGATATCGCCGCCGCATTGGAGCCGCCCACCAGACCCTGCATCTGCACATTCAGACCCAGACTGGCGGCGATGGAGTTGACCTCGGTCACCGAACGGCCGGTAAGATCCGGCACCGTCACCGTGGTCACCTCGTCCTTCTCGGTATACAGGATTACCGTACCGCCGGCAGGAATGGACTGGCCGGCCTCCGGCACCTGCCGCACCACCTTGTCGCCATTGCCCACCACCGTAGCCTTCAGACCGGTATTGGTGATCTTGGTCTGGGCGGCGCTGGTGGTCTGCCCCACCGTCTTGGGTACGGTGCGGGACAGAGAGGATAGCTCAGCGGTCGTATAGGAGGGCTCTACCCCCAGATGGGGCAGGATGGATTCAAAAATCTTCTGGGCAACGGGGGCGGACAACGTACCGCCGTAACGCACCTCGGTCTGAGGGTCGTCCAACAGCACCAGTACCGCCACCTTGGGATCGTCCGCAGGGGCAAAGCCGCAGAAGGAGGCGATCACGTCGTCCTTATTCTCCACGGTTCTCCGCTTTTCCGACGTACCGGTCTTGCCGGCAACGCGGTAGCCGGGCACGTAGGCGTTTTTGGAGCCGCCACCGTTGACGATGTCGCCCAAAATACTACAGATGCGGCTGGAGGTATTCTCCGAGATGATCTGCCGTTTCACCTTGGTCTGGGTCTCGCTAACCACGTTACCCTTGGCGTCCAGCACCTTAGATACCACGTGGGGGGTGACCAGCTTGCCGCCGTTGGCGATGGCGCACATGGCGGTGATCATCTGAATGGGGGTCACCTGGAAGGTCTGACCAAAGGCGCCGGTGGCCAGGGAGGATACCGTCGTGGACAGCTTCTCATAGCTGTGATACAGACCGGCGTTGGACATCTCACCGGTCATATCGATGCCGGTTTTTTCGGTAAAGCCGAAGCCGGTAAAATACTTATAATACACGCTAGGACCGATTTTCAGACCCAACTGCACGAAATAGGGGTTACAGGATTTGGAGACAGCCTCGTGCAGGTTGAGCACACCCATGTGGCCGGTGGTGTGACACCGGATGGTGTGACCGGGCACCTTGATGGAGCCCTTGCAGGAGAAGGTGGTATTCTCATTCGCCAGACCCTCCTCCAGCGCCATCGCGGTGGTGAACACCTTGAACACCGAGCCGGGCTCATAGGTCTCGGCAACCGCCTTGTTCTTGCGTTGTTTTCCCAGTTCTTCGGCGGTCTTTTTGTCCAGTTCATCCCCAGACAACTGCGCCAACAGCTCGACGGTGGTGGGATCCTTGATCTCGTTGGGCTTGTTGGGGTCGTAGTCCCCCTTGCTGGACATAGCCAGCACCGCGCCGGTGTCCACGTCCATCACCACCGCCACGCCCCGGTGCAGGGCACCGGTTTGCTCCACCGCCTCAGACAGATACTTTTCCGTATACATCTGGACGGTGGGGTCGATGGTGGTAACCAGGCCGTGGCCGTCCACCGCGTCCACTACCTTGGTGTATTCCATGGTGGTGGGCATTTGGTCACCGATGCCGTTTTGGGCGGTGACGATGCGTCCGGGGGTGCCGGACAGCACCGTTTCATACCTGGCCTCCAAGCCCTCCAGACCGTCGTTATCCGCGCCGGTGAAGCCCAACACGGTAGACGCCATGGAGCCCTGGGGGTAATACCTCTTATAATCGGTGATGATATAAAACGCGTAGTTAAGACCGTTTTTCTCCGCCCATTCGGAGAAGGCGGTCTTCTCGTTATATTCTACCTTGGATCGGATCACTTCATACTGAGAATGCAGTTTTCCGGTCTTTTCGTATAATTTTTCCTCATCCAGGTCGAACATCTCCGCCACGTCCTCGGCGATGCGGCGGCGCACCAGTTCCCGTCCCTCTTCGTCACTCAGATGGCGGTTTTTATCCACTCCCTCCAAGTCTTTCCAGTCGCAGGCGCTGATATTCTTGGGAGACATAATGATCTTCCACACGTCGGCAGACTCAGCCAGGGGGGTCATATCTGCCGCATAGATGGGGCCGCGCTTGGCGGACACCACCGTATCGCTGAGCTGCTGAGAGACAGCCCGGCGCTGCCAATCCTCCGCCTGGAAGATCTGCAGATAACCAAGGCGCAGGACGCTGACGAAGAAAAAGACGACCACCACAAGAATCACGGACAGATGGGCACGCACCCGCATCTGCCGGGTGGGCGTGCGGGTGGTGGGGGTGGTTTTCTTCGGTTCGTTCATACGCACTCATCCTCTCTCTGAAAGGCAGTATTCTCAAAAAAATCGGGGGTGATCGGTGGGCGTTCCCCCATTCCGACACAAGGCGACACAGGGGGATAAAACAACAAAACGAGAGTCAAGATCGTGTCCGTCTCAACTCTCGATGCTGCCTGGTTTATCGCACACCCTATCACCAGTATAGGTATGCTCTCAAGCGTGCATTATGCTGTCTTAGGAGAAAAAGTCCACAACGGCGTCCCACGCCTCTTCCAAAAAGCCTTTTTCCTCCTGAGCCACCGACACCTGATCCTGCTGGGGGGCCTCAATATAATAGATCTGACTGCTGCTGATGGGGAGCATACCCTGCTCCTGCACGTACTGGTTTACCCGCTCTGCCGAGGTCAGCCCCGCCAGCTCGGAGTTCAACCGCACCTCTTCCGACTGCAGGGCGCTGAGCTGTGCCTCACCGTCAGCGATCTGCTTGTTCAGCTCGGTCAGGCGGACGTTGCAGGTGATAAAGTATCCCACCAACGCCAGCACCGCCAGAGCGATGCCGAGGTAGACGACAAAATTCAGCACCGACTGCCGATGATTACGGCGGCGGGCATCTTCTTCCATTTTTTTGGTGTTCTTGACCTCTACCAGCCGGTGCTCCCGGGGGCGGAACAGTTCCAGATCATAGGCTTGTCCGGTCTGTGCCATGGTGTCTACCTCCTTTTTCTAATCCTAGTATCGTTAATCCTGATAACGGTCGTGAATCTTTTCGACACACCGCAGCTTAGCGCTGCGGCTGCGGGGGTTTTCCGCCAGCTCCTGTTCGGTGGCGGTGGCGGGCTTCTTGGTGATCAGCCGCGCCGCCGGGGTACGTCCGCAGACACACACCGGTGCCTCCCGAGGACACACACACCCCTGCCGCCACTGCTGATAGCGGTTTTTCACCATCGCATCCTCCAACGAGTGGAAGGTGATGATGGCCAACCGACCGCCCTCATTAAGGCAGTCAAACGCCGTATCCAGCGCCGCCGACAAGCAGTCCAACTCGCCGTTGACCGCGATGCGCAGAGCTTGGAACACCCGGCGGGCCGGATGACCGTCCCGGCGGGCTGCGGCCGGCACCGACCGGCTGACGATCTCCGCTAATTGCAGAGTGGTCTCGATGGGTTGCTTGTCCCGCTCCCGCACAATCGCCCGGGCGATGGGACGGGAAAACTTTTCTTCTCCGTACCGCCAAAAAACGTCGGCCAGTGCCTTTTCGTCCAAGGTGGCCACCAGGTCAGCGGCAGAGGTGCCGCTCTGACTCATCCGCATATCCAGCGGGGCGTCGTGGTGGTAGGAAAAGCCGCGCTCCGGCGCATCCAACTGATGGGAGGAAACGCCGATATCCATTAGAATGCCGTCCACACCGGGAATCCCCAGGTCGTCCAGCACCTGCCGCATATGGACAAAGTTGGTCTGCACCAGCGTGGCGGGCAAGCCGCTCAGCCTCTTCCCCGCTTCTTGGATGGCGTCGGGGTCCTGGTCCAGAGAGATCAGCCGACCGGTGGTCAGCCGAGAGGCGATGGCGTGGGAGTGACCTCCGCCACCGGCGGTGCCATCCAGATAGATGCCGTCGGGACGGATGCCCAACGCCTCTATGGTCTGGTCCAGCAGTACCGGGCGGTGATACGTTTGCTCCATATCCATACACCCCATTTACATAGTTGCTGACAAAATCGTGTTGCGATTATCAGCGAGATAGTTTTTTGTCAGAAACAGGCGAAAAGCACAGGCAATACTGGATGTATTGCCGAGCATTTTTGACGTTGCTGACGGAAAAATAGACGATGAGAATCGTGACTAAGATTGCGTCAGTAACGATCCATTAGAAACCGTATTTGATGAACTCTTCTTCCAACTTCTCGTCGGTCATATCCGCCATCTCCTGCTCATACACCGCAGGGTTCCAGATCTCAGCCCGGCGACCGGCACCAAGGATCAGGCAAGGCTTCTCCAGCCCGGCGTGAGCGATGAGATGCTTGTTCAGCAGGATACGGCCCTGGGCGTCGGGGGTGACGTCCTCAGCCGACTCGGTGACCTTGCGCAGCAGCTTGCGGGTCTCGGCCATAGGGGCCTCGGCGATCTTCTGCAGCAGGCTGTCCCACTCCTCCATCGAGTAGAGGCTGACACACCGATCCAGCACGCAGGCGGCAATAAAGGTCTCGCCCAATTTTTCGCGGAGCTTGACGGGCACGAAGATACGCCCCTTAGCGTCCATATTGTGTTCGAAACGACCGTACAGCATCATCACCCGTCACCTCCTTTTGTCGTCACTTTTTTGTGGGTGAAAACCACCGCCCCACCGGGCTGTGGAAAACTCTGTGGAATCTGTGGAAAATCACCACTTCGCTCCACTTTGATGCACTTTTCACCACTTATGCCTATTATAAAACACTTTTTCATAAAAATCAATAGGTTTTTTGCACTTTTTGCGTGTTTGGCAAAATTTTCTTTTTGGGGCAAGCCGGGGTGAGAGGGCAACAAAAAAAGCCGGGAGAAACCATCGGTTTCTCCCGGCTTTGGGGGATTATTTTACACGTTGAAGAGGAACTCCACCACGTCGCCATCCTGCATGACGTACTCCTTACCCTCGGTGCGGAGCAGGCCCTTGCCCCGGGCCTCCGCCAGACTGCCGCACTCCATCAACGCGTCAAAAGCGATGACCTGAGCCCGGATAAAGCCGCGCTCAAAGTCGGTGTGGATCCGGCCGGCAGCTTTGGGCGCCTTCCAGCCCTTGTGGATGGTCCAGGCGCGCACCTCCTTCTCACCGGCGGTGAGGAAGGAAATGAGACCCAGCAGGGAATAACTCTTCTGGATCAGGCGATCCAGACCGGAGTTGGTCAGACCCAGCTCGGACAGGAACAGCAGCTTCTCCTCGGCGTCCATATCCACGATGTCCGCCTCCATCTGGGCGCAGATGGGCAGCACCTCTGCCCCCTGCTCGGCGGCCAACGCCGCCACCTTCTGGTAGTGGGGGTTGCCGGTGGGCTCGCCGCCAGCAAAGTCGTCCTCCGACAGGTTGGCGGCGTAGATGATGGGCTTGGAGGTGAGCAGAGCCATCTGAGTCATCATAGCCACCTCGTCCTCGTCGCAGTCGTAGGCACGGGCCGGCTTGCCGCCCTCCAGCAGGGCGTACAGCGCCTTGAGGAAATCCAGCTCCTTCTGCAGGCTCTTGTCGCCCTTCAGGTCCTTGGTAACCCGGGCGATGCGGCGCTCCACCATCTCCATATCCGAGAAGATCAGCTCCAGGTCGATGGTCTCAATATCGCGGAGAGGATCGATGCTGCCCTCCACGTGGATGATGTCGTCGTTCTCAAAGCAACGCACCACGTGGACGATGGCGTCGCACTCACGGATGTTGCCCAGGAATTTGTTGCCCAAGCCCTCACCCTTGCTGGCACCCTTGACCAGACCGGCGATATCCACGAACTCAATGACGGCGGGCACCACCGGGGGCACCTTGCCGCCCTCGGTATACATATCCCGCAGAGCGTCCAGACGGGTGTCCGGCACCGCCACCACGCCCACGTTGGGGTCGATGGTGCAGAAGGGGAAGTTGGCGCTCTGGGCGCCGGCGTTGGTAATGGCGTTAAACAGGGTCGATTTGCCCACGTTGGGCAGACCCACGATACCTAATTTCACTCAAAACATCCTTTCTCATTCGATAATGCCAAGCGGGTTTTCTGTGGTTAATTGATTGATTGAGAGCATTCTCACTTTAACCTCACGCTGTGCAACCTCACAAAATGCTTTTGCAATCTCTGATAGTTGCTCCCCCGTATACTCAGCACTAGAAAATCTCACCGCTATTATTTCTACTGTTTCATCTACCGTTTCTACCGAAAACATTTTGCGAAGGCGTTCCGTCGAGATGTCAATCCCTTTGCCACGCACTGCATTAAGCGTTTTAGACACAAACCGATCCGATTGCAAAACATCTATGCATTCTTCTCGCTTTTTTATCAACGCTTCCAGTTCCGCACCAGAAATCGAAAAATCCAAATCCTCTAAGTTCGAAGCCTCCACCGCTAATCTCAATTCAGCAAGACTCACCTTTTGCGATTCTATCTTTTGCGAATCAGTCAACAGGACCACGGTATCTCCACAGGAACACAGCAAAAGCAGAACGGACAAGCACGCCAACACAAGGCAAACCAGTCTTTTCTTTTTCATACCGTCTACTCCTTATCGGCCGCAGCACTGTTTGTATTTCTTGCCGCTGCCGCAGGGGCAGGGGTCGTTGCGGCCAATCTTCTCCGAGGCTTTTTTGCGCACCGGTACCTTTTTATCGGTGCCGTCAGCGCTGGTGCCGGTCTCCTGGGCCACCTGCTTGCGCTCCGGCTCCTGCTCCGAGCGGAGCTGGACGGTCAAGATGGCTCGCGCGGCATCCTCACGGATGGCGGCCACCATCTGCTCAAACATCTCAAAGCCCTCGTTGCGATAGGCCACCACCGGGTCGTGCTGACCGATGGAGCGCAGGTGAATACCCCGGCGCAGCTCGTCCATATTGTCGATGTGGTCCATCCAATAGCGGTCCACCGTCTGGAGCAGAACCACCCGCTCCACCTCGCGCATCAGCGTATCGCCGTATTTCTCTTCCTTGGCGGCGTAGATCTTCATCGCCCGGTCGGTAAGCAGAGCCACGATATCCTCCCGGTCCATATCCTCCAGCTCCTGAGGGGTATAGCGGAAGTCCTCTTCGGTGGCCAGCCACCCCAGATAGTACTGGCGCAGACCCTCCAGATTCCAGTTCTCGTGCTCCTCGTCGTCCTGGGTGTACTGAGCCACCGCGTCGATGATGGAGCCTTGCACCATCTTGACCATACTGTCGTGGACGTTGCCATCCGCCAGCACGTCGTCCCGCTGACCATAGATGACCTCGCGCTGTTTGTTCATCACGTCGTCGTATTTCAGCACGTCACGGCGGATGCCAAAGTTGCGCTCCTCCAGACGGCGCTGAGCATTCTCTACGGCGTTGGACAGCATCTTGGCCTCGATGGGCATATCCTCGTCCACCCGCAGCACATTCATCAGTCCGTCAATGCGGCTGCCGCCGAACAGACGCATCAGGTCGTCCTCCAGGGACAGGTAGAACCGGGTGGCACCCGGGTCGCCCTGACGGCCGGCACGACCGCGCAGCTGGTTATCGATACGGCGGGATTCGTGCCGCTCGGTGCCCAGAATGTACAGACCGCCCACCGCCTTGACCTGCTCGGCCTCGGGGCGGATCTGCTCTTTGTATTTCTCATTCAGCTCGGCAAACAGCTTGCGGGCTTCCAGAACCTCCCGGTCGGAGGTCTCACCGTAGGCGGTGGACTCGACGATCAGCTCCTCCGGCACGCCCATACGGCGCATCTCCGCCTTGGCCAGGAACTCGGAGTTACCGCCCAACATAATATCGGTACCGCGACCTGCCATATTGGTGGCGATGGTCACCGCCCCCAGCTTGCCGGCCTGCGCCACGATCTCCGCCTCTTTCTCGTGATACTTGGCGTTGAGCACCTCGTGGGGGATGCCGGTCTTCTTCAGCAGAGAGGACAACAATTCGGACTTTTCGATGGAGATGGTGCCCACCAGCACCGGCTGTTGGCGGGCATAGCACTCCTGAATCTGGCCGATGATGGCCCGGAATTTGCCCATTTCGGTCTTGTATACCACGTCCGGGTTATCCTCACGGATGACCGGCTTGTTGGTGGGGATCTCCACCACGTCCAGATGATAGATCTGGTTGAATTCCATCTCCTCGGTCTTGGCGGTACCGGTCATACCGGACAGCTTTTTGTACAGACGGAAGAAATTCTGGAAGGTGATGGTGGCCAGCGTTTTGCTCTCCCGCTCCACCTTGACGCCTTCCTTCGCCTCGATGGCCTGATGCAGACCCTCGTTGTAGCGGCGGCCAAACATAATACGGCCGGTAAACTCGTCCACGATCAGCACCTGACCGTCCTTAACCACGTAGTCCACGTCCCGCTGCATCACGCCCCGGGCCTTGATCGCCTGGTTGATATGGTGCAATAAGGTCACGTTGTCGGAGTCCATCAGGTTCTCCACGTGAAAATGGGCCTCCGCCTTGGCCACGCCGGAACGGGTCAGGGTGGCGGTGCGGGCCTTTTCGTCCACGATGTAGTCGCCGTCCACCGTATCCTGCTCTTCCTTGGTGTCCATCTCTTTGATGCGGAAGGCTTTCAGCTTTTTGACAAAGGCATCCGCCACGTTGTACAGCTCGGTGGATTTATCCCCGTGACCGGAGATGATCAGAGGGGTACGGGCCTCGTCAATGAGGATGGAGTCCACCTCGTCCACGATGGCGAAGTGGTGGCCCCGCTGGACCTTATCCTCTTGGTGCACCACCATATTGTCACGCAGATAATCAAAGCCCAATTCGTTGTTGGTGCCGTAGGTGATGTCGGCGGCATAGGCGGCGCGGCGCTCCGCCTTGGTCAGGTCGTGAGCGATCAGACCCACCGACAGACCCAGATAGCGGTACACCTTGCCCATCCACTCGCTGTCGCGGCGGGCCAGATAGTCGTTGACCGTAACGATGTGCACCCCCTTGCCGGAAAGCGCGTTCAGATAAGCGGGCAGGGTGGCCACCAGGGTCTTACCCTCGCCGGTACGCATCTCGGCGATGCGCCCCTGGTGCAGGATGATACCGCCCACGATCTGCACCGGAAAATGCTTCATCCCCAGCACACGCCAGGAGGCCTCGCGGCACACCGCATAGGCATCCGGCAGAATATCGTCCAGCGTCTCACCGGCGGCCAAGCGCTCTTTCAGTTTCTCGGTCTGGCTACGCAGGGTCGCCTCGTCCATAGCGGCATAGGTCTCCTCCAGTGCCAACACCTTATCGCACAGGGGCTGCACTTTTTTGACCTCTTTTTTGCTGTAATCGCCAAAAATCTTCGTAAGAATCGACATAGTTATCTTCAAACCTTTCTGAAAAAAGTCAATAATAACACAGATTAAAGTTTATTATACCATATTGTTTCGCCGGTGGCAACCGTTAATGGTAAATTTTCCGTAAATGAAAAAAGGCACCCCGCAGGGTGCCTTTTTTTGACAAAGCTTATCCACTTATGCGTTCACGGCGAAGAACATCAGGAACAGAGCGGCCCACTGGTCGCTGACCTTGCACGCGGCGTTGGCGGCGTACTCAATCTCGGCGGTGGTGGTGGAGGTGGTGCCGTCGTTGTAGACGTTGCTCTCCACCATCTTGGTAGTCATACCCTCCTCGTTGTAGACACGGGTATAGGTGTGGCCGTAGCCGCCGTCTGAGGTGCATTTTTCCTCGGTCATCCGCCCTTTGTCGTCGTAGGTGTAGGTGGTGGTGGAGGTGGACGTGTCGCTGACACTCACCTCTTTCACCAACCGACCCTTTGCATCGTACTCCCACCGCTTGACGGTGCCGTGATGGGACTTGTGCTCCACCAAGCGACCCTTTGCATCGTAGGCCAAGGTGGACTCTCTCTGCTTACCGTCGTAAGGGTTGGTGTAGATTACCTTAACAATGCGGCCCTGGGCATCCTTTTCGGCCTGATAGTCACCGTCACCGGACCCGGCTCTGCCCATGCCCCAGCCAAAATCCTTGGTATTATAGGGGTTGAGCACCATATTCACGTTGCCCTGATTGCTGATCTCACACACCCACATCACGTTGCCGTTGGGGTAGTAGCTGAAG
This sequence comes from Oscillospiraceae bacterium, assembly GCA_015066365.1. GTDB lineage: Bacteria > Bacillota > Clostridia > Oscillospirales > Acutalibacteraceae > UBA5905. The sequence goes on from SVON01000006.1 coordinate 50,887, forward strand.
TGCTTCTGCACCTCCCCGCCAGCACTGCTGGTCTCCACCGCAAAGGTGGCCTTGCCACTCTCGCCGTAGGTATACACCGTCTTATATTCGGTGTCCTCTACCTCCTTGTGGTCAATCAACTTGCGGATGCAATTACCCTGGTCGTCGTACTCGTAGATGCGGGTGTAGTTGGGGTACTCCTCTCGGGTCATCCGACCGTTTTTATCGTACTCATAGAGGACGTATTTCTCGCCGTCACCATAGCCCTCGTTGATCACCTTGACCTGCCCCTCCTTGGGATACTGGAAGGTAGCCTTTTGCTCCTCCGGCTGTTCGTCGGCAGGGGTAGACAGAGTGACCATCGTGGCGGGACGCTTTTGGTCGTCAAAGGTGATCTCCATACGGACCAGATCCTTTTTGTCGCCGCTGGCCTCATAGCCCTCCATCACCGCACCGTTCTCGGTCCATGTGAAATTCATCAGCATTTCTTCGGAGCTGACCTCACCCTCCCGCTCGTGCGACGAGGTCACGTGCAATTTAACCGGCAACTCTTTGGCGGTGGCAGAGATATCCGGGGTAACCGTTTCACCGCCGTTTTCGCCCTCGGCGGTGCCAGCCTCCTCAGCAGCAGGTGTACCGCAACCGCTCAGCAGGCACAGGAACATACAGAACGTCAAAAGATACGCCAGATACTTTTTCATAAATCCTCCACTCCTTTTGTTTCGTTTAGGCCCCTCTAAATTCATTATAATACAGAGTAAAGTTGCTTGTCAAATCGTTCTTGAACGCAAAAAAGGCACCCTGCAGGGTGCCTTTTTTGGATACGGTTTACGGTTCTCTGGCGGTGAGATACCACACCGCCCGCTCGATGGAGTCCTTGGAGTTGCCCCAGTCGTTGTTGCCGGCGTTGCGGTGGTCGTACATCTCACAGAAATGCCGCACGTCCCCCCGCAGCTCGGCGAGGTAATTCCGCGCCAGCCGGGACGCCTCTTTGGCAAAATCCGGTTGCATTTTTTTGCTCATCGCCCCGGCAGAGGTCTCCACCAACGCCGCAAAATGGGGCAGACACAGACAGGGCTGACTCTCGAACAGGTTGCGGAAATCCCGCTGGCCCTCATAAGTACGGCAGACGGTAGCCAGCATCTTCTGCATCGCATCCCCCACCTGGTCGCAGACAAAACAGCTATGCAATTTCTCCTGGGCGTCCTTAGCCTGCTTTTTGGCGTTCTTGCCCACCAACGGCAGGCCGGTGAAGATCTCCTTTTCCAGTTCTTCCAGATGACTTTCCATCATCAGCGCCACGCTCAAGCGGTTGCGCTGACCCAAGATCTGCCGATAGTGGGTCAGGCAAAAGCCTTTTTTGTTGGTTTCGATGCGGATGTCCGGCTCCATCATCGCCGCACCGGTGATGTATTCCACCGCACGCTTCTCCAGCGTGTTGCGCAGACGGCAAATGGGGCAGCCATCCCCCTCCTCGAACACCTCCGCGATCGGGATATTGGTAATATCGTAACGCATAATTACAACTCCTTATACACTCACTCGTTTTACCGCCACGCACCTGCCGGTTTTATCGTCTAGGGTGAACAACACGCCGGTCATCCTGCACTTGCCCTCCGCGGTGGCAAACCGCACCGGCAACTTACTGCGCATCTTTTGCACCGACAGCTCGGTTTTGACCCCCAGGCAGGAGTCCACCGGGCCGGTCATACCGATGTCGGTGATAAAGCCGGTGCCCCCGGACAAGATCTGCTCGTCGGCGGTGAGCACGTGGGTGTGGGTGCCGAAGAGGGCAGAGATCCGCCCATCCCCCCAGGCCGCCAAAGCCCGCTTTTCCGCCGTGGCCTCAGCGTGAAAATCCACCACACAAAACTTGGGGTTGCCCGCCTCTTTCAGCAAAGCGTCCAGCGTATCAAAGGGGCATGTAAGCGCTTCCATATACACCGTACCCTGCAGGTTGATCACCGTCACCTGATAGCGACCCCGGTCCACCACCGTCATGCCCCGGCCGGGGGTGCCGGCAGGCAGGTTCGCGGGGCGGAGCAGCGCCTCGTTGTGCTCCAGCAGGTCGTAAAACTCGTGGCGGCGGAAGGTATGGTTGCCCCCGGTGATCACGTCGGCACCGGCATCAAAAATATGCTTGGCGGAGGTGGGGGTGATCCCATTGCCGTCGGCAGAATTTTCACCGTTGACGATGCACACGTCCACCGCCAGCTCCCGCTTCACCCCCGGCAACACCTTTTCCAGATGGTGGCAACCAATGAGCCCCACCACGTCACCGATACAAAGTATGTTCATCCCAAAGTCCTCTTTCTATAAAAACTGCGGAACAGACAGCCCGTTCCGCAGTTTTTCCTTATTCAACAGAGATAAAGTAATAGTAGACAGGCTGACCGCCGTCGATCATAGACACGTCCACGTCGGCGCCCACCTTGGCGCGCACCGCGTCGCACACCTTGGCGGCGTCCCGCTCGGACACGTCGGAGCCGTAGATAACGGTGACGTAGTTCACGTCCTTACCCGCCGCGTACCGATCTTTAATGAGGGTGCGGGTCAGCTTGGGGACCGCGTGATTGATGTCGGTGTCCACAAAGGCCAGCTTACCGTTGTTCAAAGCCAGGATCTCGCCCTCTTTGATCTTGTGACCCTCAAAGTCGCTGTCGCGGGCAGCAAAGGTCAGAGAGCCGGTGGACACGTTGTCCGCCGCCTGACGCATCGCGGTCATATTGGTGTCCGCGTCCGCATCCGGGTCAAAGGCCAGCATAGCCGACACACCCTGAGGAATGGTGCGGGTGGGCAGCACCATCACCTGACGGTCTGCCAGCGGCACCGCCTGCTCGGCGGCGAGAATGATATTCTTGTTGTTGGGCAGCACGAACACCGTCTTGGCCGGGGTGGCCTCAATGGCGGAGAGAATGTCGTCGGTGGAGGGGTTCATGGTCTGTCCGCCGGACACCACCTGGTCGCAGGCCAGGTCGTCATGGAACAGAGACTGCAGACCGTCACCGGCAGCCACCGCCACAAAGCCGTAATCATTCTCCGGCTCTACCCGCTGGAGGGTGGGCACCGCGGCATCCGCCTCGGCATCCGCCTCGCCTACCCAGCCGGCATTCTCGTGCTGGATGCGCATATTCTCCACCTTAACGGTTTCGAACTGGCCGTATTTCAGCGCCTCTTCCATAGCCTTGCCGGGGTGGTTGGTATGCACGTGTACCTTAATGATCTCCTCATCGTCCACCACCACCACGCAGTCACCGATGCTCTCCAGATAGGCACGCAGGCTCAGGGGATCCAGCTTACACTTGCGATCGCGCCCCACGATAAACTCGGTGCAATAGGTAAAGGTGATATCCTGCTCGTAGCTGCCTACCGTGCTCTTCTGCACCGGCTTTGCGGCAGGAGCGGCCTGGATGCCGCCGACGATCTCGCCACCCTTGAACACGTCCAGCATGGCCTCGATGATGACACAGAAGCCCTTACCGCCGGCATCCACCACGCCCGCTTTTTTCAGCTGGGGCAGCAGGTCGGGGGTGCGGGCCAGAGAGGCCTCAGCCTCCTTGCATACAGCCTCCCACACCACGATGGGGTCGGGGTTCTTGGCGGCGGTCTTGCGCCCCTTTTCTGCGGCCTCGCGGGCCACGGTCAGGATGGTGCCCTCGGTGGGCTTCATCACCGCTTTATACGCGGCGTCCACACCGTAGGACAGCGCCTGAGCCAGGTCCACACCGTCGGCACGACGCTTGCCCTTCAGACCCTTGGAGAAGCCGCGGAACAGCAGGGACAGAATAACGCCGGAGTTGCCGCGGGCACCGCGCAGCAGAGCGGCAGAGGCCACGTCCGCCACCTCGGTGGCGGAGGGTTTCTCCAAACGGCTCAGCTCCCGAGCCGCGTTGGCGATGGTCATAGACATATTGGTGCCGGTGTCGCCATCCGGAACCGGGAATACGTTAAGGGCGTCTACTTCTTGTTTCACATTGGCCAGCGCATTGGATGCCGAAATCATCGCATCCCGCAACATAGATCCTCGTATCAATGTAAGCACTCCTTTACACAGAACAGCCCAACCCACCCGCTACGCGAGGGGTGGCTCATTCTTAGTCGGTACGCCTTACGGCGTGATGGATTAGTAGTCGGTCTTGATGCTGTCCACAAACACATTGACCTTTTTGACCACCAGGCCGGTGGACTCCTCAATGGTATAGCGGACTTTGTTCACGATGCTCTTGGCAATGGTGGAGATGTTCATGCCGTGGATCACCTCAATGTGGATGTCCACCACCAAACGATCTCCATCGTTGCGCACCCGCACACCGTCGTCAATATGCGTGCGACGGGACCAGACGGAACGCAGGCTCTGACGGGGGCCGCTGCGCACCATACCCACCACACCGTAACAGGAGGACACCGCATTACCAATGAGGTAACGGAAATACTCCTGAGAGATTTCGATAGTACCGTAACGATTGTCGATGCGAATCATACTAACACACCTTTCTAAATCAATCTATATTGAAGCCTGCCGAGCCGGCAGAAGCCAAACAAGGTTATTGCCACTGAGCCACACCCGCATAGGGGTCCTGCCCGGTGGGGGTGACGACGGTGAGCCGACGGGTAAAGCCTGCCACGCCGTAACGCCAACACAGAGGAATATAGGGGGTCTCTTCGGCAAAGACGGTCATCAGCTTCTCCAGAGAGAGCTCCTCTTTGAGATACCGGGCATAGGCCTTTGCCGCAGGGCCGGAGCGGGATACCCCATACGAGGTACTGCCCCCGGCCAGCCAGGGACGCAGACTCATATCCGCCGTTAAGCGGCTCTCGCCCAAATAAAGATCGTACTTGCCGCTCTTCAGGCGGGAGCGGTATTCCTTTTCGCTGAGGGGAACCAGCGTGAGAATCACACCGGCCTTTTTGGCTTGGGTGCGGAGCTGCTCCGCCATCCTGGTCCGGTCGGAGCGGGTGACCACGTAGATCAGCTCCAGCGTCAACCGCTTTCCCTCTTTGGACGGGCAACCCGCCTGTTCCAGCAGGGTGGTGGCGCCGTCCAGATCCCGGTCGGCGGTGGTGTCCACCTGACTCATCCAATCCCAACGGGGGTGGACCGGAGCGGCAGAGGCCATCGCCCACTCGCCGTAAGCGGCTTGGGTCAGCGCGGTGCGGTCCAGCATCAGGGACAGAGCCCGCCGTACCACCGCGGTCTTGAGCTTGCCGCGGTTGCCGTTGAGGCCCACAAACACCAGGGTGGTGGTATCCACCTTACGGCTGGCACCGGTGATGCGGGGGGTATCCCCCTCGCTGAGGTCGTCGTAATAATAGGTGATCTCCCCGGAGGCCAAAGCGTGCTGCCGCGCCGTATTGGTGGGCAGATGGCACAGGGTGATCTCTTGAAACGCGGGGGACTCAGGGTGCCGTTTGTTCTGCACCAGAGCCAAACCGCTGTCGGTGGTCTTGAGTTTGTATACGCCGCTGCCCAGCGGAGCTTTGGCCGGCTTGTCGGTGAGGGTGGAGCCCTTCACCACCGGAAAGGTCAGGCAAGCCCGCGCGTTGGGGTCGGCAGAGACCAATGCAAACTGTACCCTGCTCCCCTCTTTTTTCGCCGTAGTGACGTTGCTCAGCAGAGCGCGGTAACGGTCGGTTTTTTTGGCCTCCTGGAACGAGGTGACCACGTCCTCCGGGGTGACCTTGCTCCCGTCTGAGAATACCGCCCCCTTACGCAGGGTGACGGTCAGATGGGTGGCATCCGGCTGCTCCACCGATGCCGCCAAGCCAAGCTGGGGAATAAAATTCTCATCCAGCACCATCAGGCTCTCGTACAGCAGACCGGTCAACTGGCTGTTGACCTCGGTGGTGGCGGCGAAGGGGTTGAGGGTGTCGTCGTGGCTGTAAGCCAAGGCCATCTGCAACGGCGCGGAAGCGTTTTCTTCCTGAGGCGTCGTGGTGTCCTCGGCGGGGTGGGTGACGGACTGGGGCAGGTCGCTGCAACCACACAGGTTGAGCACCAACAGCATCGCCAATATCAAGCTGAGTCGCCTTGCCACCTTTGCCACCTCCCAACTTAAGAAAGGGCATAAGAACGCACTTTCACAATAAGTCAGTTTATTATAGCACTTTTTGCGGGAATAATCAAGCATTTTTCCTATTAAACAGAAAATTCCGTCTTCTGCCAAAAAAATTACAAAAATAGGTTGTAATTTTTTGTATATATGATAAAATAACACAGTTAGAGTGGCGATTTATACCATTCTTGCCAAATAAACGTGAGGTCCATTTATCTCACGAAATCAAAGGAGGCTCTCATATGAGCAAACCGAAATTTTACATCACCACCGCCATCGCCTATGCCAGCCGCAAACCCCACGTAGGCAACGTCTACGACATCGTGCTGGCCGATATGATCGCCCGCTACAAGCGGATGATGGGCTTTGACGTGCGGTTCCTCACCGGCTCGGACGAGCACGGTCAGAAGATCGAGGAATACGCCAACGCCGCCGGCAAAACGCCCCAGGAGTACGTAGACGGCACCGCCGAAACCATCAAGGCGGTATGGGACAGCATGAACGTCACCTACGACCGGTTCATCCGCACCACCGACCCGGACCACGTGGCGGTCATTCAGAAAATCTTTAAGAAACTGTACGACCAGGGTGATATTTACAAGAGCAGTTACGAAGGCAAATACTGCGTCCCCTGCGAGTCTTTCTATACCCCCAGCCAGCTGACCGAGGACGGCAAGTGCCCCGACTGCGGCCGCGACTGCGTGGACGCCAAGGAGGAAGCCTATTTCCTCAAACTGGGCAAGTACCAAGATAAGCTACTCCAGTACTACAACGATAATCCCGATTTCTTTGCGCCGGTGTCCCGTCGCAATGAGATGATCAACAACTTCTTAAAGCCCGGTCTCAATGACCTGTGCGTCTCCCGCTCCTCGTTCAAGTGGGGTATTCCGGTGGACTTTGACCCGGACCACGTGGTGTACGTATGGCTGGACGCCCTGTCCAACTACATCACCGGCTGTGGCTACGACCCCGACGGTAGCAGTGAGATGTACCACAAGTACTGGCCGGCTGACCTGCACGTCATCGGCAAAGATATCGTCCGGTTCCACACCATCTACTGGCCCATCATCCTGATGGCGCTGGGCGAGCCTCTGCCCAAGCAGGTGCTGGGTCATCCCTGGCTGCTGAGCGGCGAGGACAAGATGAGCAAATCCAAGGGCAACGTGCTGTACGCAGACGAGCTGGCACAGCAGTTTGGCATCGACGCTATCCGTTGGTATCTGCTCAGCGAGATGCCCTTTGCCCAGGATGGCACCATCACCTACGAGCAGATCATCGCCCGCTACAATGCCGACCTGGCTAACACCCTGGGCAATCTGGTCAACCGCTCCATCGCCATGACCAACAAGTATTTCCACGGCTCGGTTCGTAAGCCGGCGGCTCTTGATACGTTAGGTCAGGAGTTGGCGGATGCCTGTGCCGACACCGTCAAAAAATACTACGAGCAGATGGACACCTGGCACAACGCCGACGCCGCCGAAACGGTGATGAACCTGGCGAAACGGTGCAACAAGTACATCGACGAGACCGCCCCCTGGGCGCTGGCTAAGGATGAGGCCAACCGGGAACAGCTGGAGGGTGTGCTGTACAACCTCCTGGATTGCATCCGGGTGCTGGGCATTCTGCTGACCCCCTTTATGCCGGATACCGGCGCCGCCATCCACAGCCAGTTGCAGGTGGATGCCGCCGTCACCGATATGGACGCCGCCCACTACGGCGCCGCCGACGGCTATGCCGTAGGCACCCCCTCTCCCCTGTTTGCCCGCATTGACGCCGAGAAGATGCTGGCGGAGATCGCCGCCAAGATCGAGGCCGAGCAAAAGGCCGCCGAAGCAGAAGAGGAGAAAGAGGGCATCGTGTTCCTGCCGGAGATCACCATCGACGACTTCTTCAAGGTCGACCTGCGGGTGGCTGAGATCACCGCCTGCGAGCCCATCAAGAAGGCGAAAAAGCTCTTAAAGCTCACCCTCAACGACGGCACCAAAGAGCCCCGCACCGTGGCCTCGGGTATCGCCAAGTGGTACAAGCCGGAGGACCTGATCGGTCGCCGGGTGGTGCTGGTGGCCAACCTGAAGCCCGCCGTGCTGTGCGGCGTGGAGAGCCAGGGCATG